>CAZTMG010000001.1:0-7636 GCA_964614815.1 uncultured Rhizobium sp.
CCGCACAGGGCCCGGGTCAGAGCCGAGGACACCCTTGGCTCTGACCAGGGCCCTGTGCTGGAAACGCGCGACAGCAATGCCGGCCGCGTCAGCGGGACTGGAGAGTTCGAGTTCGTCCGCTATGCCATTGACGTGACGCGCGACACGCCGCGCGCATGCCTGGTCTTCTCGTCGTCATTGAATCCCGCGGTCGATTATCGTCCCTTTATCGACATCGGCGCCGGGCCGGAGGTGGCGCTCAGCGTCGATGGATCGAATCTGTGCCTCGGCGGACTGCGCTTTGGCGATGAGCGCGAGATCAGGATCCGGTCGGGACTTCCCGCGACGGACGGGCGGACGCTGGCGTTCGACGAAGCGGTGACACTATCATTCGGCGACCGGCCGGCCTATGTCGGTTTCAAGGGGGATGGCGTGATCCTGCCGCGCGTGGATGCGGATGGACTCGCGCTGGAGACGGTGAACGTCGACAAGGTGAGGGTAACCATCTCGCGCATCACCGATCGCGCGCTGGCCTTCAAGACGATCAGCCAAGGCTATTCGCACAGCCAGGGCGGCTGGGGCTATATGGACTATGGGTCCGAAGTCTACGATGTGGCGGAGAAGCTGTGGACCGGTGAAATCGATACGCCGGGATCGCCCAATTCGGCGACCACGACCGTTTTTCCCATCGCAAAGGCGATCCCGCGCCTGCAGCCCGGCGCCTATTTCGTCGAACTCGACCAGATCGACGCTTCGGGGGATGAGGCCAGCCAGGCGGCCCGCGCAAAACGCTGGCTGATCATCACGGACCTCGCCCTCACGACGTATACGGGCCTGGACGGCATGACCGCGACGGTTCGGTCCCTGCAATCAGCCAAGGCCGTGCCCGGCGTAAAACTTGAACTGGTGGCGCGCAACAACGAGATTCTGGCGCGCGGCAATACGGACAGCACAGGCCGGGTGAATTTTTCCGGACCGATCATGAAGGGCGAGGGGAATGTCGCCCCCCGCATGCTGATGGCCTATGCGCCCAATGGCGATTTCGCGATCCTCGATCTTGACCGTTCACCCATCGACCTGACCGAGCGGGATGTCGGCGGTCGTTCGCCCGCCGCAGCTGCGGACGCCTTTGTCTACACCGAGCGCGGCGTCTATCGCCCGGGCGAAACGGTGCAGATCACATCGCTGATCCGCGACGCGTCAGCGGTCGCGTTGAGCAACCGCGCCGGTTCGATTGTGGTCTATGGTCCCAACGGACTGGAGGCCGGCCGCCTGCGTTTCAAGGACGCGCGCGTCTACAATGGCGCGATCACCTACGCCTTCCCGGCGCCGCGCACGGCGGCGCGAGGAACGTGGCGGGTTGAAACCGAGATCGACGGCGTCGGCGTCGCCGGCAGAAACAGCTTCTCGGTGGAGGACTTCGTTCCCCAGCGAATTGCGCTGACGCTGGCGGCTGACAGCGCGACCCCAATGCGGGCAGGCGAGGCGCGCCCGATCACAGCAGACGTGCGCTTCCTTTATGGCGCTCCTGGCGCCGATCTGCCCGTGGAAGGCAATGTGCGCGTCGAGCCGGACCCAAATCCCTATCCTGATCTGAAGGGTTTCGCGTTCGGGCGGCATGATGAGCAATTCCGCGAGTCGACCTTCGATCTCGCCACCGTCCATACGAACGCAGTGGGACGCGCGGTTGTCCCGCTCGATCCGCGCGCTGCAGACACCTCGGAGTCGTCGCGCCCCCTGCGCCTGCGCGCCGTGCTTGCAGCGATCGAGCCTGGCGGGCGGGCCGTGCGGGACGATATCCGCATCGCCTACCGGCCAGCCAATCGCTATGTCGGCGTCAAGCCGGCATTCGAGGACCGCTCCTCACGCGAGGGAGAGGCGGCAAGTTTCGAGGTTGTCTCGGTGGATCGCACCGGTGCGCTGAAGGCGGCCACGATCAACTGGCGCCTGGTTCGGATCGACTGGAAATATGACTGGTATCGCGAAGGCGGCGGCAGCTGGCAATGGCGCCAGTCGCGCCGTGTCGTGGAGCTGGAAAGCGGACGACTTAACATCGCCGAGGGGCAGCGCGGCACGCTCAAGACGCGCGCGCTGGATTACGGCGACTACGAACTTTACCTGACAGAGGAAGCCAATGGCGGGGAGGCCTCCTATGGCTTCTGGTCGGGGTGGGGCGGCCAACCGCAGGACGGCGTCGAGGCGCCGGACCGTGTGCGCGTGCAGGTTCCAGAAACCCTGCCGGCGGTCGGTCGGGACGTCGATATCACGATCATGCCGCCCTATTCGGGCGAAGCGGAAATCGTTGTGGCGGCGGAGAACGTCATTACGACCCGCACGCTGTCGGTCGAGGCCAACAAGGGGGCCAATATACGGCTCCCGGTCACGCGGGAATGGGGCGCGGGCGTCTATGTGATGGCGACAGTCTACACCCCGCGTGACGCGGTGAAGACGCCGAAGCCCCGCCGCGCCGTGGGCGTGGCGCATGTGGCCGTGGATGTCAGCTCGCGCACGTTCAAGCTCGATCTTGCGGCGCCGGCCGTACAGCGGCCGAACGGCAAGATGACCGTGAACGTCACGGCGACAGGGCCGAACGACAATGGCTATGTGCAGGTGGCGGCGGTCGATGAAGGCATCCTGCTGCTGACCGGCTTCAAGACGCCGGATCCGGCGGCCTACTTCTTCGGCAAGCGCCGCCTGGGTGTCGAGCTTCGCGACGATTATGGACGTCTGCTCGATCCCAACCAGGGCGCGGCTGGCACTATCCGCCAGGGCGGCGACCAGATCGGCGGGGCGGGTCTCACTGTCGTGCCGACGAAGTCGGTGGCGCTGATCTCGCCTCCGGTGAAGCTGAACGGAGGCAAGGCGACGGTCACGCTGGATGTTCCCGATTTCAACGGCGAGCTGAGGCTCATGGCCGTGGCCTGGTCGAATTCGGGAGTCGGCTCGGCCTCGAAACCCGTGACAGTGCGCGACGCCGTTCCGGCCCTGCTGGCCCTGCCGCGCTTCCTTGCGCCGGGCGACACGGCGACGGCGACGCTGACGCTGGACAATGTGGAGGGCCAGGCGGGAGCCTATCGGGCCGTGCTGCAAGCCTCGGCGCCGGTGCAGGCGACGACAGGACAACTCTCCGCGACCCTCGCCAAGGGGCAACGAGTCGATCTAGATGCCGGCCTTTCGACGACTGCGGAGGGGATTTCGAACATCGCCCTCACGCTGACCGGGCCTGGCGACATCAATGTCCAGCGGAGTTATCCGATCCAGACGCGGTCGGCGTGGCTGCCGACAAGCAATGTCGTGCGGACGACGCTCGCTGCCGGAGCGGTGTTCTCGCCAGCGTCGAATTCGTTGGCTTCGTTCGTGCGCGGGTCGGGCTATGTGCAGGTGTCGTTCTCGCCCATCCCGATGGATGCAGCGGCCCTGTTCGACTCCCTTGACCAGTACCCGTACGGTTGCACCGAGCAGATCACAAGCCGCGCCATGCCGCTGCTCTATGCCGGGCAAATTGCGGCGCTGGCGGGACGCAAGACGCCGGCGGACCTGAAATTCCAGGTGCAGGAAGCTGTCAACACGCTTCTCAACCGGCAGGGGGCGGATGGCGCAATCGGTCTCTGGCGGACAGGCGACGGGCTGTCCAGCCCGTGGCTAGGCGCCTATGCCACGGATTTCCTGTTCCGCGCGAAGGCGGCGGGTTATGTCGTGCCGGATGCGGCGCTGGATCGCGCGTATGACTCGCTCGAGGAGTTCGCAATCCGAGAGAACCGCTATTCGTCCGGATACGACTTCGAGGTCTACGAGAGCCGGTGGCACAACGACACGGAACGTCAGATGCTGGACCGCTCGGTGGCCTATGCCGCCTATGTGCTGGCGAAGGCCCGCCGGATGGATCGCGCCCGCCTGCGCTACCTGCACGATGATCGTCTCGACGACATCGCAAGCCCGCTGGCGCGGGCGCAGCTTGGCGCCGCGCTCTACATGATCGGCGACAATGCGCGCGCAACATCCGCCTTCCGTGCGGCGGAGCAGGCGCTGGGCTATACGAACACCGGCGACTACTACCAGACGCCGCGTCGCGACCTCGCCGGCGTCCTGGCCGTCGCGCAGGAAGCGCGCCAGACAGCCTTGGTGGGGCGTCTCACGCAACGCGTGGCGCGGGATCTGCCCGAGCCGGACCGACTGACAACCCAGGAAAAGGCGTTCCTTCTGCTGGCGGCGAATGCGCTGTCGGGCGGCCAGTCAGCCGTCAATGTGGAGGTGCAGGGCGAAGCGCAGGCGGTTGGCAATGGCGTCTATCGCCTGAGCGAGGCGCAAATGGCGCGGCCGCCGCGCTTCACGAATCGCGGACAAGGACAGCTCTATGTGACTGCGATTTCGCGCGGCTCTCCTGCATCGGCGCCGCCTCCGGCGTTCGATGGCCTGCTGGCGAACAAGCAATTGTGGTCGACTACCGGTGCGGCGATCGATGAAACGAGCTTCCGTCAGGGACAGCGCGTGATCGTGGCGATCACGGTGGCGGCTTCGGAATCACGGCGTACGCCGCTGGTGGTGGCGGATCTCCTGCCGGCGGGCTTCGAGATCGAGGCCGTCTTGCGGCCCGAAGACGCAGGGGCCTCCGGCCCGTATCGGTTCCTCGGCGACCTTGTGGCGCCGGACATAGCCGAGGCGCGGGATGACCGTTTCGTGGCGGCGTTCGATCTCTACGACCAGCGTCGCGTCACAGTCGCCTACATGGTTCGTGTCGTCACGCCGGGCGCGTTCACGATGCCGGGCGTGGTGGCGGAAGACATGTACCGCCCGGACACGTTCGCCCGCACGGCTTCGCGGACGATCACTGTCTCCAGGCGATAGGGAGGAGGCGGAGCCCAGGAGCCGGCTGCCGCAAGCGCATGCGTATGAAGTGGCTCGACAGGATCCGGAAGCCGCCGCTCTTGCCAAGCAAACGTTTCCGCCTGTGGTGGCCGCCGGAATGGTGGCGACGCGTCGCGCTGGCGACGCTCTACGTCCTGTCGCCGCTCCTTCTTGTCGACTGGATGTTTCCGCCGCCGCTGCATCGGGGAGACGTCGTTTCGGGCGTCGTGATGGACCGGCACGGCGCCGTGCTGCGCGTCTTTCCAGTGGAGGATGGCAAGTGGCGCATGCGCGCACATCTGGATGCGATCGACCCTGATTTCATCGAGGCGCTGTTGGCCTATGAGGACAAACGGTTCATGTCGCATGGCGGCGTCGACCTGCTCGCGCTGGCCCGCGCGGCGGGCTCTCTGGCGTCGGCGGGCCGAGTCGTATCGGGCGGATCGACGATCACGATGCAGACGGCGCGGCTGCTTGAGCCGAGGCCGAGGAACCTCCTGTCGAAGGCCATCGAGGCGTTTCGCGCCTGGCAACTCGAACGCCGCCTGAGCAAGGAAGAGATACTCGAACTCTACCTGACTCTCGCTCCGTATGGCGGAAATCTCGAAGGCGTCCGCGCCGCGTCATGGGCCTATTTCGGGCGTGAGCCCGACAACCTCTCGCCCGACCAGATCGCCATTCTGATAGCCCTGCCGCAATCGCCCGAGGCGCGTCGGCCTGACCTTCACCCCGAGGCTGCGATCGCGGCGCGTGAAAGGGTCCTGATGCGGCTGGCGCAGGAAGGGGTCTTCGCAAAGGACCTGGCGGCGGAGTCTGCAGAGTATCCGGCGCCCGGGCGGCGTGATTTTCCGACGACAGCCTGGCACGCTTCCGAAGAGGCCCTGCGGAGGGCGCCTGCTCGCGACAATATCCGGACGACGCTGGACGTTGCGCTGCAGAAGGATGTCGAGGCGCTGGCAAGACGCACAGCCGGGCCGGAGCGGGATGGCGTGCAGGTCGCCATCATGGTGGTCGATATCGCGACGCGAGAAGTCCGCGCGGCGGTGGGATCGGCGAGCAGGCGGACGGCCGGCGGCTGGATCGACCTCACGGACAGGCCGCGTTCGCCGGGATCGACTCTCAAGCCATTCATCTATGGTCTTGCGTTCGATGATGGCGTGGCGGCGCCGGATACGCGCATCGCGGATACACCGCGTCGGTTCGCAAGCTATCGGCCAGACAATTTCGACCGGTCGTTCCGGGGCGACGTCACCGTGGCTCAGGCGCTGCAACATTCCCTGAACATTCCTGCTGTTTCGGCGCTGGATGCGGTCGGTTCGCAGCGATTTGCGGCGGCGCTGGCGTTTGCGGGCGCCGACCTATCCATGCCCCTGTCGGCGGACGACGATGCAGGACTGGCGATCGCGCTGGGCGGGGCCGGCCTCACGGTGCGGGAGCTGTCGCTGCTCTATGCGGCCCTGGGCGATGGCGGGCGCGCCTTGCCGCTGAACTGGCTGCAGGCGGAGGCGGCCGCGGCGAAAACGGCAAAGCGGCCGGCGACGCAGGTGATGTCGGCCCAATCGGCCCGGCAGATCGTTGATATCCTCGCGGCGTCGCCCGCACCGGCGGGACGCATGCCGGCGCAACTGACCCAGGAGGCGCCGGTCATCGCGGCGAAGACAGGAACCTCCTACGGCTTTCGTGATGCGTGGGCGGCAGGCGTGGGAAATGGGCATGCGGTCGTTGTGTGGATCGGGCGGGCCGATTCCGCCCCGCGCCCGGGCGTGACAGGGCGGGACGCAGCGCTGCCAGCCTTGTTCGAGGTCTACGACTCGATCGCGCGAATCATGCCAAAACGCAGCAATGGCCCAAGCCTGCGCGAGGATCAGCCTGGCCAACATCTGCCGCCATCGGCGCTCGCCCGGTTCGAGCGCGAGAATGCGCCGCCCATGATCATGTTCCCCCCGGACGGCGCCGAGATCTGGAAAGATCAGGAACACACATCCTTCGTGTTGTCGGCGGAGGGGCGCGGACGGCTGACCTGGTATGTCGACGGCAAGCCGCTGGGGCGCAACGTGGCCGGGGATTCCGTATGGCGTCCGTCCCTGGCGGGATTCTATGTCCTGTCGGTCGTGGACGAGGCGGGTCGAACGGCGAAGTCACGCGTGCGGGTTTTGAGCCCGGAGGATTGAGCCCGGCTCAGCGAGCCAATTCCCCGATCAGGTCGTTGCGGGCGATGGCCTGTCGCCCGCCCGCGATCAGCTTGTCTATCTGCTCGCGCGGAAGGCTGACTGCGGTGGCCGCCTTGCCGAGATCGGCGTAGTACGGGTCCTTCAGATCCGCAAAGGAGATCATGTCGAGGCGCACATCGAGGTCCTTGCAGTTCCAATCCGGCCCGGCGCCGAGGGCGACGGCCTGACCCGGCGCCAGCGCACAACGCCACGCAATGGTGTCGGCCTTCCAGGTTTCGAGCGTCCCCCTGAATGCGTCGATGGCGGCGCGCTTGGGTGCGTTCACGGCGACGCCGAGAGCCGCCTCGATCAGTTGAGCGCCGTCGGGGCCAGACTCATGAAGGGCCCAGACGCCTTCGGCATCGCGTTCCGCGTTGATGATGAAGAAGGCGAGGCGGCGCATCCTGACTGCGTCGCGGGCGGAGAAGGGGGCATAGGGCGTCTGGGCGGCGGCGCGCAGCGTCACGAAGGTGGAGACGCCGAAATTGTCAGCCACCCCTCCATCAGCGAGATGGAGATATTTCATGCGTGATGGATCGCGGTAATAGCGGAACGCCCGTGCGGTTTCGCGAAGCAGGACCGGCGCCGCGCGATCTTCCTCA
>CAZTMG010000001.1:7805-18728 GCA_964614815.1 uncultured Rhizobium sp.
GCGAACGGCGCGCCGCTGTACAGGTCGGTGGCGTTGATGATGACTTGCGGCCTTTCACGAAGGTCGCGCATGCGGGCGCCGTTGAAGACCTCCCTGTCCAGCCAGGCAGAGAGCTTGTCAGGCCCATTGAGGCCTCCCTGCATGAACCGCTCCCAGTTCTGGGGCGAGATGAGGCTTGTGTGGAGTTCTGACTGCCAATCCTTGTCGAGCAGGGCGGCGCGAAAGTCTCCCAGACCTTCTTCGCCATGCAGGCCATACCAGGCCGCCGTTATGGCCCCGCCGGAAACGGCGGTTATCAGCGCGACCCTGGAAAGCAGCGACCGGCCGTCTGCAGCCTGTGTGTCGCGCAGCTGGTCGAGGACGCCAAGAGAGAAGGCGGAGGCTCGCGCCCCGCCTCCGGACAGGGCAAGGGCAATAACATCATCATCCGTGGCCAGATCAGCCTGCAGGGCGTGCGCCGGACTGGCGAGAATCGCCTGGTTCACGGGCCGCGTATCCGGAAGGCCGGCGCAGGCGCCAGCAAGCGATGCAAGGAGTAGACAGAGCAAAATGCGCATAGGCTCCTCCGGCGCGCCAAGACCCTCTCACCCGATACTGGTAGTCTAGCGTCGCGCGCGGGAAACCAGATAGAGCGTGGATGGATCGCGAGGGCCTGGGTCGGCTCCGCCGATTGCCTTGTCCAGCTCCTCCGCCAGCACCTTGCCGCGCTCGACGCCCCATTGGTCGAACGGATTGACGCCCCAGAGGATGCCGGCGGCAAACGTCCGGTGTTCGTACATCGCGATGAGGGCCCCAATGCTTTCGGGGGTCAGGTCGTCGAGCAGGACGGTGGTGGAGCCGCGGTTTCCAGGCATGTGCATGTGGCGGGCTTGCTCCCTTGCGTCTGGGCCGCGTCTGCCCTGGGCCGCCAGCTGGGCTTCGGCATCGGCGGCGCTGCGACCGGCCAGCAGGCCTTCGGCCTGGGCGAAGGCATTGGCAAGCAGGGCTCGCCCGCGCTCCCAATCGCCTGCGCCGGCGTCACGATTCACGATGAACTCGATGGCGCTTTCGCGCATGCCCTGGTGCAGGAGCTGGTGAAAGGAGTGCTGCCCGAGCGTTCCAACCGATCCCCAGACCATCGGCGCGGTAGGCCCGACAAGACCCGCGGCATGATCGGCGACGCTCTTGCCGTTCGACTCCATCTCAAGCTGCTGCAGGAAATCCGGCAGCTTGCGGAGGCGGTGAGCGTAGGCGAGCACGGTGCGGTTCGGGATGCCCAGCGCCGTGTGAAGGAACACGTCCATCATGGCGAGGCGGGCAGGGGTGTTCCGGGCGAGCGGCGCGGTTTGAAAATGATCGTCCATCTCCGCGGCGCCGGCGAGCAAGCGTCGCCATGTCACCGCGCCGAGCGCAATCTGCAGGGAAAGACCGACCGAGGACCAGACGGAGTAGCGTCCGCCGACAGCCTCATCCATGGGAAAGATTCCATTGTCAGCAGCGCCCCAGGCCTTCGCCCTGTCCGGCGCGGAGGAGACGGCAGCGAGGTGCGCGTTGGCCTGGGTCTCGCCCAGATGCTTGACCAACCATTCGCGGGCAAGGGCGGCGTTGGAGGCCGTCTCCGGGGTCCTGAAGGATTTGGAGACGACGATCACGAGGGTGGTCGCAGGGTCGATATGGGCTGTCGCCTCGTGGAAATCTTCCGGATCGACGTTGGCGACGAAACGAATCTCCGGCCGACCGGAGTGATAGTCACGAAGGGCGTCCCACACCAGGCGTGGACCGAGGTCCGAACCGCCAATGCCGATGTGCAGGATGGTGTCGATGTGGAAGCCGAGGCCGCCCTTGCGCGCGAGGTCGGCAAAACGCGCCGCCCTGTCGGCTTCACGCTTCATGGTCTCGACGGCGGGAATGCCCTGACCGCCGCCGCGAAGCGCCCAGTGCAGGGCGGGACGCCGCTCCGAGGCGTTGACGATGTCGCCCGCGAACAGCGCCCTGATCCTGGTTTCAAGTCCGCGTTCAGCCGCCATGGCCATCATGGCGGACATGACGGCGGCGTCGATCGGCTGCTTGGCGACGTCAACCTCCAGATGAGGGGCGGACCAGATGCAGGGCGCCATGTCGGCCCGGTCGGCAATGGCGCGCAACGCAAGGGAGGAGATGCGGGCGGCTTCAGCCTTTACCTGCGTCCAGCTGGCGAGCGTCATGATTGAAATCCCTTGCGGCATTTGGCGAACTGGATGAGCCAGCGCCTGCTGAGGCAATCCGTTGACTTCGGCCTCCAGATGGAGCGCCTGAGCGGTTAATTCCAGCCCGAGAGTGGCCCATGCGCCTTGTTGGCATGATTCCGGTGACGATTGTGGCGTTCCTGTTTTCCGCATGCAGCGTCGGAGAGCCTGAGGCGCCTGTCGCGGACGCCCGGACAGTTCCCGCGCCGACGCTTGCGGAGCTGCCGGCGCCCTACAATTCTGCGGACCTGACGCGGGGCAGGGACCTGTTCGGGCGGAAATGCGGGGGGTGCCACTTCCTGGACAAGGCGCGCGGCAACATGGTGGGGCCGAACCTTCATGGCGTTTTCGACCACGGGACAGCGGCGGTGCAGGGCTACAGCTATTCGCCCGCGCTGGCGGCCTTTGCGGAGGAAAAATGGACGCCGGAGCTTATCGACCAGTGGCTGAAATCGCCGGACAGTTTCGTACCGGGAACGGCCATGCGGCTGAGCGGAATCACCGACGAGACGGAGCGTCGGGACCTGATCGCGCACATGCTGATCGCTTCCCGCCAGTAGGCGTCCGGGCAGACGGGCGGTAGTGTCGCGCGGATGACTGTCTCGCTCAAGCCGCATTCCGATTCGCCGCGCCTGCCCGTGGAGAGCCTGACGGCCGCGCCGCGCCGTTTGTCCGGTGGGAGGCTGGAAGTGGTCTACCGGCTGACGGGCGATCTCGAAGCGCTGGCGATGCCAGCGCTATCCAGCGCGGCACGGGCCGACGAGCTTTGGAAGCATACCTGTTTCGAGATCTTCATCCGGCATGCAGCCGGGCCGGGCTATGTGGAGTTCAACTTCACCCCGGCCGGGCAATGGGCAGCCTACAGCTTTCGCAGCCGGCGGTCCGGCATGCAGCACATCGCCGCCGTCGTCGAAGCGCCGATCGGGACGATGCGTTTCGAACGCCATTTCGCCCTGCGCGCCGAGGTGGACGTGTCGCGAATTGATGGCTTGCCTCCCCTGGATGCAACGTGGCGGGCGGCGATCAGTACGGTGATCGAGGCGACGGATGGCAAGCGGGCCTACTGGGCGGTTGCACATCCGCCCGAAGGCAATCCCGACTTTCATGCGCCGGAGGGGTTTGTGATCGACCTGCCGGCGCCTGGCCAATGATGGGCAAGACAATGAAGTTTGGCATCGACCGCCTGGTTTCCGATCCCGCGCTGCGGGCGCCCCTGAAGGGACGTCGTGTGGCGCTGGTGGCGCATCCCGCATCGGTTACGGCGGAGCTGACGCATTCGCTGGACGCCCTCGCGTCCTGCGGCGACGTAAAGGTGACGGCCGCCTTCGGGCCGCAACATGGCATGCGCGGCGACAAGCAGGACAACATGATCGAGAGCCCGGATTTCACCGATCCGGTGCACGGTATTCCGGTGTTCAGCCTGTACGGCGAGGGGCGCCGGCCGACGGGCCAGATGATGTCGACATTCGATGTCGTGCTGGTGGATCTGCAGGATGTTGGATGCCGCATCTACACCTTCATCACGACGCTGCTCTATGTGATCGAGGCGGCGGCGGAGCATGGCAAGGAAGTGTGGGTGCTCGACCGGCCCAATCCAGTGGGACGACCGGTGGAGGGGCTCACGCTTCGCGCGGGCTACGAGAGCTTCGTCGGCGCTGGGCCGATCCCGATGCGGCACGGGCTGACCCTCGGCGAACTGGGCAAATGGTTCATTGATCATTTCAGACTCGATGTGGCGTACCGGGTCATCGAAATGGAAGGGTACAGACCGGATGAAGGTCCGGGCTTCGGCTGGCCGCTTTATGAGCGAACCTGGGTGAATCCTTCGCCCAATGCGCCAAACCTCTGGATGGCGCGGGCCTATGCCGGGACCGTGATGCTGGAGGGCGCAACGCTTTCCGAGGGGCGGGGGACAACGCGACCGCTGGAGCTGTTCGGCGCGCCGGATATCGACGCGCGTGCGGTGATCGCCGAGATGCGCCGGCTTGCGCCGCACTGGCTACAAGGATGCCGCCTGCGGGACTGCTGGTTCGAGCCAACCTTCCACAAGCATGTGAGACAGCTGTGCAGCGGCGTTCACATCCACACGGAGCCCCCAGACTATGACCATGCGGCGTTCAGGCCGTGGCGACTTCAGGCGCTGGGGTTCAAGGCGGTCCTGAACCTGTATCCGGGGTACACGCTCTGGCGCGGACTCGATTTCAAGTACGAATACACTTCCGGCCATCTCGCAATCGACATCATCAATGGCGGGCCGCAGCTTCGCGAATGGGTGGAGGATCCCGCCGCGACGCCAGGCGATCTCGATGCGCTCGCCACGCCGGATGAGCAGGCATGGCTGGCCGAGCGCGCAAGGTATCTGCTGTATTAGGTTCCCTGCATTTGCCTGCACCTGAAGGAGCCAACACGACGATCCTGTATTGGCCTGTCCGCGCCTGCGTCATGCGGGGACAGACGAGAACGCCTGTATGGCTTCGGAATGGAGACCGGCCGGATCTGTTCTTCGGGTCTGCCGTGCCACGCCTATCACCCTGAATGTGGGATGAAATTCGGATCAACAGTCGGTGGTGTCCGTGTGCGGCTGGCGCCCGGCGGCGGACGGGGCTAGAGAGCGCCGCATGAGCGATCTGGATACATGGCGACGGAAGCTGAAATTCCGGGCGGACCGGCGGGGGTTCAGAGAGCTGGACCTCTACATGCAGCAGTTCACGAATGCTTACCTTGCCGCTTTCGATGAAAGGCAACTCGGGGAGTTCGAAGCCGTGCTCGATATTCCCGACCAGGTCGTGTTCGACTGGGTCATGGGGCGTGCGAGTCCGGCTGCCGACCAGAGAACGGAAGTGCTCGACCTCCTGCTTTCATTCCGATATGCCGCGCCCAGATAGAGGGTTCGACAAGATCTTGCGGTCGTCATTCCGACCGAAGCGTAGCGGAGAGCCGGGAGTCGTTTGCCGACGGTGTCGGTGCGGATGAGTGAGTCCCGGATATGGCTTGCAACTCCCGACACGCGGCGATCTCGTCGTACCTTCGTTGAAAGCCTTGGACCCGGACGCTCAACGAGGCGTCCGCGGCATGATGCTATTTTGTGAGTGTGGAATGCGTGTCTGGGACACTCTTGCGAGCCAGAAACAGCCCGTTCGGGTCTATCAGGCGCCCTTCATCGCGGATGTGCGCCTGATCGCCGAGGCGGCGCAGAAGCGACGCGGCGCTTCACTCTACATCGCCAGGGATGACCGGCATGCGCTGATGGCCGTGGCGGCGGCGAGATTTTTTGCGCCGCTGCTGGAGGTTATTCACCTGCCGGCCTGGGACTGCCTGCCTTACGACCGGGTGAGCCCGAGCCCGGCGATCGCGGCTGCGCGCTGTGCGGCCCTGGCGCGGCTGGCAAACAGGAAGGCGGGGTCGCCGCCGGCGCTGGCGGTGACGACGGCGTCGTCGGTTGTGCAGCGTGTTCCACCGCGCACGCACATGGGCGTGGCCGCCTTTGTGGCGCGCGTTGGCGAAACCGTGCAACCCGACCGTATCCGCGCCTATCTCGACATCAATGGTTACAGTCGTGTCTCCACGGTGCGCGAACCGGGGGAGTATTCGATCCGTGGCGGGATCGTGGACATCTTTCCAGCGGGCCTGCCGGAGCCCGTGCGACTCGACTTTTTCGGCGACGAGCTGGAGGCGGCGAAGCATTTCGATCCCGAGTCACAGCGTTCAACCATCGACCTCAAGGAAATCGTCCTGTCGCCCGTGAGCGAGATCGATTTCTCGGACAAGGCGCTGAGTCTGCTGAGGAAGAACTTCCTTGCTGAGTTCGGATCGCCGGGCGGCGACCCGACCTATGAGGCGGCGCGCGAGCGAATCCGCCGGCAGGGGGTCGAGCAATGGTTGCCGCTGTTTTATGAAAAGCTGGAAACGGTGTTCGATTATGTCGGCGACGATGCGCTCATCGGACTGGATGAAGCCGCAGCGGATGCGACGAGCGAGCGGCTGTCGCTGGCAAGGGAATATCACGAGTCGCGGCGGCAGGCTGCGGCAGCAAGCGGGCTGGTCCAGCATGTCCTGCCGCCGGACAGACTCTACCTGACGCCGAAGGAACTGGCCGAAGCGCTGACGGCGCGGGCGACCGTGACCTTCACAAGTATGGATGCGCCAGAGAAAGCAGATGCGTTGCTCGGACGGGCCCGGCCGGGACGAAGCTTTGCCGCCGAGCGTGCAAACCCGGAGTCAAACCTGTTCGATGCGGTCGTGCGCCATATCAGGGAGCGGCAGGCGGCGAACAAGAAGGTCATTGTCGCGGCGTGGAGCCCGGGATCAGCGAGCCGGCTGGCAGGGATTCTTGCTGACCACGGACTGGCAAACGCGAAGCAAGCGATCGCGTGGCCTGACGTCGTGAAGGGGCAGGTTGCAGTTGCGGAAATCGCGGTCGAGACCGGCTTCGAGGACGATGATCTCGTCATGATTTCCGAACAGGACATGCTGGGCGACAAGCTGGCGCGGCCGCGCAAGCGCAGGTCCTCGGCGGCTGTGATAGCGGAGGCGGCGGCGCTGTCCGCCGGCGACCTGATCGTGCACGTGGAACATGGTGTGGGGCGGTATGAAGGACTGAAGACCGTTACCGTCAACGAGGCGCCGCACGATTGCCTCGAACTGATCTATGCGGGCGGGGACAAGATCCTGCTTCCTGTCGAGAACGTGGAGCTGATCTCACGCTATGGCGCAGAAAGCGGCGAGGCCGCGCTCGACAGGCTGGGCGGCGCCGGATGGCAGTCCCGCAAGGCGCGCGCCAAGAAGAAGATCATGGACATGGCGGACGAGCTTATCCGGCTCGCCGCGGAACGCGAGCTCAAGACGGCGCCCAAGGCTGATGGGGCGGACGGCATTTTCCGTGAGTTCGCGGCGCGCTTCCCGTATGAAGAGACCGATGACCAGCTTTCTGCCATCGAGGACGTGATCAAGGATCTGACCTCCGGCAGGCCGATGGACAGGCTGATCTGCGGCGATGTGGGCTTCGGCAAGACCGAGGTGGCGCTGCGGGCGGCCTTCCTCGTTGCGATGAGCGGGCTCCAGGTGGCGGTGATCGCGCCGACGACGCTGCTGGCGCGGCAGCATTTCCAGACATTCTCAGAGCGTTTCCAGGGCTGGCCCATCAAGGTGCGGCATCTCTCGCGCTTCGTGAGCGCCCGGGAGGCCGGCGAGACGCGAGACCAGATCAATTCGGGCGAATGCGACGTGGTGGTTGGCACGCACGCGCTGCTCGGCAAAGGGATCGACTTCAAGCGGCTGGGCATGATCGTCGTGGACGAGGAGCAGCGCTTTGGCGTGAAGCACAAGGAGCGGCTGAAGGAGCTGAAGGCCGATGTGCATGTGCTGACCCTGTCGGCGACGCCGATCCCGCGCACCTTGCAGATGGCGCTGACGGGCATTCGCGACCTGTCCATCATCGCGACGCCGCCAGTGGACCGATTGGCCGTGCGAACCTATGTGGTGGAGTTCGACCCTGTGACGATCCGCGAGGCGCTGCTGCGGGAGCGATATCGTGGCGGGCAATCCTATTTCGTCGCGCCCAAGGTGGCGGACCTGCCCTTCCTGGAGCGGTATCTGCGCGAACAGGTTCCGGAGGTGAGCTTCCTGACGGCGCACGGACAGATGCCAGCAGGCGAGCTGGAAGACCGGATGGCCGCCTTCTACGACGGCAAGGCCGATGTTCTGCTGTCGACCACGATCGTGGAGTCGGGCATCGACATTCCGCGCGCAAACACGCTTGTGGTTCACCGGGCGGACATGTTCGGCCTGGCGCAACTCTACCAGCTTCGCGGGCGCGTGGGCCGATCGAAGGTGCGGGCCTATGCCTATCTCACGACTCCGGACGCCGGGAAGCTGACCGAGGGAGCGGACAAGCGGCTGAAGGTGCTGCAGTCGCTCGACAGCCTCGGCGCTGGCTTCATGCTGGCCAATCATGACCTCGACATGCGCGGCGGAGGAAACCTGCTGGGCGAGGAGCAGAGCGGGCATGTGCGGGAGATCGGCGTCGAACTTTACCAGCAGATGCTGGAGGATGCGGTGAGGGCGCTGCGGTCCGGCGAGAGCGTGGATACGCATGTTGCGGCGGATGAGTGGTCGCCCCAGATCGACATCGGGGCGGCGGTGCTGATCCCGGATACCTATGTCGAGGATCTGTCGACGCGGTTGTCGTTATATCGGCGGCTGGCGGACCTGCAGTCGGACTCCGAGCGCGAGGCGTTCGCGGCGGAGCTGATCGACCGGTTCGGGCCGCTGCCGGACGAAACGAAGCAGCTGCTGGAGATCACGGCGGTGAAAATCCTGTGCAAGAAGCTGGGCGTAGCCAAGGTCTCCGCGGGGCCGAAGGGAGCGCTGCTGGGCTTCCGCGATGATGCGCCGCTGGATGGCGCAAAGCTTATCGCCTATGTGCAGAAACAACCGAGCCGGCTGAAACTTCGGCCGGACATGAAGCTTGTGCTGAGCGGCGCCTGGCCGGATGCGCCTGCAAGGTTGGCGGGCGTGAAGAGCCTGCTGCGGGACATGAGCGGACTGTTGTAGGGAGTGACCGATGACGGATCGTGTTGCGGGACGGGTGGCGCTGGTGACCGGGGCGTCGAGCGGGCTGGGAAAGCGGTTCGCACAGGTGCTGGCGGCCGAGGGCGCGAAAGTGATCGTCGCGGCGCGACGGAAGGACCGCCTCGATGCGCTGGTCGCCGAGCTCGGTGCGGACAGGGCGCTGGCGGTGGGCTGCGATGTGACGGATGAGGCGGCTGTGATCGACATGTTCGACGCCGCGGAGGCGCGGTTCGGGCTGGTGGACACGGTCATCAACAATGCCGGCATGACGCATTCCGCCAACGCCGTGTCGCAGGACATAGCCGAGTTCAGGAAGATCATGGACCTGAACGTGACGTCTGTGTGGTGCGTGGCGCGCGAGGCGGCGCGGCGGCTGATCAAGGCGGGGCCCGAGCAGGCGGCGCGCGGCCGGATCGTCAACATCGCCTCGATGGCGGGGCGGATCGTGATCCCGAACGTGACAGCCTATAATGCATCCAAGGCGGCGTGCGCGCACCTCACGCGCTCGCTGGCCCGCGAGTGGGCGCGATACGGCATCAATGTGAATGCCCTGTCGCCGGGCTATGTCGCGACGGAGCTGACCGAGGCGTGGCTCAACGGGGAGGGCGGGGCGAAGGCCATCGGCAAGAGCCCGCGTCGCCGCGTGATGGACGAGGCGTCGCTGGACGAAGCGCTGTTGTTCCTGTGCTCGGACGCCGCAAGGTTCGTGACCGGGACCGACGTGCTGGTCGATGACGCACAGAGCATGTGCTGAAACAGGCGTTCCGCGCGGTTGCAGGATGGGCGGCGGAAAGATCAGGCCTTCGGCTCCGGCGCGCGCATAGCCGCGCCGATTCTCGATAAGCTTTCTTCCGCATTCAGGGGATTCCCCATGAATCCGAGGCGTTGCCCAATTCGCTAACAAGTCGTAAAGGGATGAAATTGTTCGGTATTTGACCCGGAAGGGCCTTAACAACCCAAACGGCTGGGGGTAGGTTTTCCGGACGCTTCGGAGACGGCCAGGTGCCCGAGAACACGCTGACGCGCGCTGATATCGTTGACCGCCTTGTCCAGAAGGTCGGGCTGACCAAGCAGGAGTCCAGCAACTTCCTCGAGCGCGTGCTCGAGTTGGTCTGCGTCGAACTCGAGAAGGACGAGGACGTCAAGTTCGCGCGCTTCGGCAATTTCGTGGTCCGCCGCAAGAAGGCCCGGGTCGGTCGCAATCCCAAGACCGGCGAAGAGGCCACAATCTCCGCGCGACGGGTGGTGTCGTTCAAGCCTTCTCCGCTTCTGCGGCAGAGGGTCGAAGCAGCGATGACGACCCGGAGAGACTGATGACAGCGACATCGCAGGCCAGACTCGAACACGAGTCGGACTCCATCTTGGAGAATGCCGAAGCGTGTGCGGAAACCGTGTCTGATGCGTTGTTCGAGAAGAGCGCCGAGGCCTTCCGGACGATCGGCGAGGCGGCGGCCGAGCTGGGTCTCAAGACGCATGTGCTGCGGTTCTGGGAAACGAAATTCGACAACCTCCGTCCGCTGAAGCGCGCGGATGGGCGCCGCTATTATCGGCCCGAGGACATGGAGCTGTTGCGCCGGCTGCAGAATCTCCTGCACGTTCAGGGCCTGACCATCCGGGGGGCCATCAAGGCGCTCGACGGGGAGCCGGGGGCGGCCCAGGTCAGTGAGGAAGGGGCTGAGGACATGGCGCATCCGGCCAGGGCCAATGCGCCCGTGCGGGAGCTTCAGGATGTCGTGCGGAACGCCGCGGAGCGCGGCGATTTCCAGCCGGCTGCGGGCAGCTGCGGCATGTCGGCGCGTCAGCGCCTGGAAGGCATACTCGCCGATCTGACCAGGCTCAAGGAGCGGCTGGACGCCGCCCGGACAGCGGCTTGAGTCTGGCTGCTCTGGTGGGCGGTGACGGGATCGAACCGCCGACATCCTGCGTGTAAAGCAGGCGCTCTGCCAGCTGAGCTAACCGCCCTTACCAAGGTCGAGCGCCTGAATGGTCGGAGCGGCGGGATTCGAACCCACGACCCCCAGTCCCCCAGCCAAATTCAGGCGTCTGGCGTGGTCTGTCTAGATCAGGCCTAGTCGAACATAATCGATGTTGTGTCAACATGTTAGCGCGCTGACAGGACATTACAAACCAGACAGAAACCGACCAAAAC
>CAZTMG010000001.1:18750-29463 GCA_964614815.1 uncultured Rhizobium sp.
GGGCATGGACGGGGCATGAAAACGGAGCCTAGGATGGGTCCAAACTGCTGATTTCACTGGGGGTCTTGGCATGGGACAGGTCGTCGAAGTCAAGTTCAAACGGGGCACAGCGGACCAGTCCCGACCCAGCCAGACGAAGGCAGAACGGGCGCCAAAAACGCGTCCTGGCGGTGGCTCAGCCAAGCTAACTCAGCGCCTGGTCAATGAAATTTCAGCCCCCGTTTCAGGCAAGCTTCGCGTGCCGGACGGCGAAGTCCAAGGACTCTTCCTGCGCGTGACCCCCAGTTCCGCGAAATCCTACATCCTCCGTTACACGGTTGAAGGCCGGCGAGGGGAGGCGGCCATCGGCGATGCCCGATCGATCACACTGGTTGCCGCGCGCGCCAAAGCTGTTGCGATGTTGAGCGATCTTGCCGTGCGGAATGTCGATCCTGTCGCCAGGAAGCAGGCGGCCATCAAGGCGGAAAAAGCCAAGAAGGAAGAGACGTTCGCCGCGCTGGTGGCGCGCTACAACGTGGACGCTGCACGCCGCAAGCGGCCGAAAACTCTCGCCTATGAGACCTGGCTGCTCGACAAGCACATCCTTCCGAAGATCGGCCAGCGCCGCTACGCCGCCCTCAAGCGCGCCGAGATCATCGCCATGATCGAGACGATCGGATCGGGCGGCGGGCAGATTACCGCCAACCGCGCGCACGCCATGGTACGCCAAGTGTTGAACTACGCCCTCAAGCGCGACCTGATTGAGGCCAACCCCGCCCTGGCTATCGAACGCCTCTTCCCGGAGACCAGCCGGGAGCGCGTGCTCACCGAGGATGAGATCCGCAGGTTCTGGGCCTTTCTCGAAGCGGCTCGCGCCAATGCGGGTGTGGGCCTCGCGCCCGGTCGGGAGGAAGGCGAACGCCCGGTCAATGGCCTGTCGCCGTCAGCGGCGGTCGCGCTTCAACTCTGCCTGCTTACGCTCCAGCGCGCCGGTGAAGTAGTTGGCGCCCGCATTGAGGAGTTCAGCTGGACGGACCGGCTCTGGATCGTCCCCGCCGATCGGATGAAGGGCAAGCGCGCTCACGCCGTGCCCCTGTCTGATCTGGCGATGGAGCGCTTCCGCGAAGCCTTCGACCGCTCGGGCGGCGCCATCGCCTTTCCGGATCGGTCGGGAGAAGCACCGCTTGAAGGCAAGCGGTTGACGCGGGCGATGGCGCGGTCGTGCAAGTTGATCGGCATGGAACACGCGAGCCCGCATGATCTGCGGCGCACAGGGCGCACCATGCTGACGAGCGAGCGCGTGGGCGTCGGCTACGAAGTCGCCGAGCGCGTTATCGCCCACCTTGTCGGCTCAGCGGTCAGTCGGGTCTATGACCGGAACGAGTATTTGCGCGAGAAGCGCGCGGCGCTGGCCGCATGGGCGGACGCGCTGAAGCTTATGGTTGAGGCAAGCTGACTCCCGTCGCAACCAGCATTGATGCCTTGTCGAAGATGGCAAGCGATGCCTTGTGGGCGCCTGTCGTGTGACGGACAGGCGTCCGTGTGCAGAGCAGCAGGATTGCTGCGGGGTCAAAATTCGAAAGGTCGTTTCGCCGGCTCGCTTGACATGAAATGTGTCTCAGCCTGAACTCGCCTCACTGGGGACGACGGAGGACAGGGTGGGGATGCGCAAGGTCGGGATGCGCCGCGTCGTTTCGGCTATCGCGCTGATGTTGATAGCGCCCATGGCGCTTGCACAGACAACCCGGGTCTACACCTACGATGCGCTTGGCCGGCTGGTGAAGGTAACACCCGGAACGGGTACGCCGGTCTGCTACACGCATGACGCCGCCGACAACCGCAGCGTCGTGGCCGCTGCAGCCGGCTGCACAGCCCCGACCGGCGGGGGAGGGGGTGGTGGCGGTGGTGGAGGCGGCGGCAACTCGCCGCCGGTGGCGGTCAATGACAGCTACATGAAGACCACCTCGACGATGACCTGGAGCGGCACGCTCCTCGTTCGCAGCAATGACACCGATCCTGATCTGCCCAACGACACGCTGACGATCATCGCGGTTTCGGGCAGCTCCTATGCCTCGATCACTGCGGGCGGCGGGTCGATCACGATCACGGCCGCCCCGGATGGCGACTATGTGCTCAACTACACGATCAGGGATGCCGCCAACGCGACCTCGTCCGCGACGGTCAATCTCTCGGTCATTTCGCTGATGTAGGAGGCGGACATGCGCCTTGCTCTCACGGGCCTGATCCTGGTGTTCGCGCTGGCGCCCGCCGCCAGGGGACAACAATCAGCATCCGCGCCAACCCTCGAAGTGATCGTCTCTGCGAGTGGCGCGACGGCTGCGCCCTGGGTGACGCGCGAGCTTTGCCAGAAATCGACCGCACGCTGTGCGATGGCGGTGATGAACCTCGAGACAGGCGAGGTCGCGCGCATGGGCGATGCCGTCGGCACCGACTTCGAACTCACCGGCAATGGTCAAGAACTCCGACGGGTCGAAACCGCCATGGACAAGGCGATCAGACTGAAGTCGGGGCGGTAGGATCAACCCGACAAGCGGGAAGTGCGGAAGGGGACGTGCACGATGATGTCTGGAGCAGTCGCCAGGTTGATGTCGTGGCTCAAACGCACGGTGCGCGTCCTCGGAATCCTGCTGGCTTGCTCCCTATGGCCGGTCGCTCTCGCACAGCAGATTGCGGCTCCGCCTCCGATCAAGTTCATCGATAGTAATGGCGTCAATCTCCAGAGCCTGCATGTTGAGGTGCCCGAACCTTCAATCAGCATCGGGCCCGCGGGTGCTGGCGGGCTGTCGTTTAGTCGAACACGTCCCCTCAAGCACTGGTCGCTCAACGGAGAGGATCCCATCCTGAACTGGTGGGGATCTAACCTCTCCGGGTATGTCAACCTACCGATCACGCAGCCATCGGGCGAAACCGGTCCAATCACAGCGACGCTTGCTGGAGAGAGCAAAGCCTTTTGGCATGACGGCGCAGGTGGACCGCTTGCGCCGCCTCCAGTCCAGACCATTCCCTTTCCGGTCACGCGCGACGGCAGCAAGCTCGAACTTGTCGCTGGAAAATACATTCTCACGACGACAGACGGTACGCGTGTTACTTTCGACACGGCGATCAACTGCACCGGTACGGGCTCGGCGGGCGCAGACTTTACAGATGCTATCGGAATGTACGGCGGCTATCCCGGTTACGGCCCCCATACCTTTGGGGCGTGGGTCACAGAGGTCGAAAAGCCAGACGGCGAAACCATTACCTGGAACTATGTCGAGATCCCGCTGACCTGGATGATTGACCTGTCATGCGGCGCCAAGGCCCAGCGCCTCCAGTCGGTGACCAACAATCTCGGCTACATGATTCACCTCAAATACAAGTCAGATACGGCGGCCAACCAGGCCGACTATAACAACTGGTCATCGATTCAGAAGGTCACGGCGATCAACACCGCGGTCTATGCCTGCTCGGCAACGGCCGCCTCATGCGACGAGAATGGCGGTGGGGTGAGTTGGCCGACGCTGACCTATTCCCGGACAAACGCCAACAGCAACCTCGTTCAATCGGTTACCGACAGATTGGGCCAGACGACTCGGTTCACGTATACGCAGACTGACGCTATTCTCGACCTTTACGCCGTCTCCAGTCCTGCGGTCGTCGGCGTCAACGATCTCACATTTTCAAAAGCTCACCCCAATTCCTACACGATCACGCTGTCCCTCACGAACTCTTCGGGAGTTTGGAACTATACGCATGCGGGGGACCCAGTCACAATTGCAGGACCAGCCGGATACGCCCGCACGGTCACCTTCGGACGCAACCAGTTCTTGCTGAATGGGACCTACTACAACGGGGCGCCCTTCATCGCGCAGGATCTGGTGAATGGCTACCAGATGACCTACGCGTACGATACGCTTGATCGCTTGACGCAGGCGACGCACCCGGACGGTCGCTACACGGCGCTCGCCTATGACTCGCGTCGCAATGTCACGCAGGCTCGGCAGGTTGCGAAGCCTGGTTCGGGCTTGGCGGATATTTATCAGTATGCCTCCTATCCTGAAGCTGGCGCTGTTGTTTGCGCGAACGCGAAGACCTGCAACAAGCCATTGTGGGTAACGCAGGCGGGTCCGGCGTCTGGGACGCCTGCTTCGCTCCCCAAGACGGATTACACTTACGACGCTAGCCATGGCGGATTGCTTTCCGAGACGAAGCCTGCGCCTGGGTCTGGACCGACGCCATCGGTTCGACCCGAGACGCGCTATACCTATGCGACCGCGGGCGGCATCACGCGGGTTGCCACCGTGAAGTCGTGCCGGACGACGGCGAGCTGCGCCGGGACGGCGGACGAGAAAGTAGTGGAGACCAGCTACAACGCCAAGCGGATGCCCTCGCTGGTGGTCACGCGGGCGGGCAACAACACGACCGCGTTCACCGCCACCAACTCGCGCGTGGCGACGACCTACACGCCGCAAGGCGATGTCGAGAGTGTCGATGGTCCCCTGAGCGGAGCGGTCGATACGGTCTGGACCTTCTATGACACGATGCGGCGGCCACGCGTGGTCGTTGCGCCCGACCCCGATGCCGGCGGCGCTTTGGCCTACCGGGCCTCGCGCACGACCTATGACGCGGACGGCCAGCCGACGCTGGTGGAACAGGGCAGTGTGACCGCGCCTGCCAACTGCTCGGCGGCCAACAATTTCTGCGCGAGCACGATGACGGTGCTCGCCAAGTCCTCGGTCGAGTATGACAGCTATGGCCGCAAGGTCCGCGAGAACGCACTCAACGCCTCGACCAGCGCGGCGGAGGCGGTCAAGCAGTATTCCTATGACAGCGCCGGGCGGGTGGAGTGCGTCGCCACGCGGATGAATCCTGCGGTCTATGGTTCGCTGCCGGCGGCTTGCACGCAGAGCACGGCAGGCTCCTTTGGCCAGGACCAGATCGCGCGCACGACCTACACGGCCAATGGCGACCCTTCCGTGATCCAGACCGGCTATGGCACGAGCCTGGTGCGGAACGAGCGGACCTTCACCTATCTCGCACCCGGCCAGGTCGGAACCCTCAAGGACGCCGCCAACAACCTCACCACCCACGAGTATGACGGGTTCAACCGGCTGAAGAAGCTGCGCTATCCCGACACGACGACCGGGGCGGGTACAAGCTCGACGATCGACTTTGAGGAGTACACCTACGACGCGGCTGGGAACATCGCCACCCAGAAGCGCCGTGACCGGTTCCAGCAGGGCCCGCTGATCATTACTAACACCTATGACACGCTCAACCGGCTGCGGGTCATCGACAAGCCGGGCGCGGAGCTGGATGTCACCAACTCCTACGACAACTTCAACAACCTGATCTCGGCGAGCCAGACGGGATCGACCGTCACCTGGGGCTATGATGCGCTCGGCCGGGTCACCAGTGAGGCGCAGGGCCTGGGAACCGTCTCCTACACCTACGACACGGCCGGCCGCAGGACGCAGCTCACCTATCCAGGCTCGGGCTTCTATGTGAACTACCAGTACTTCGACGATGGCAAGCTCAAGCTGATCGGACTCAATGGCGCCACAACCGGAACCGGCGTCCAGGCGACCTACTATGACGACCAGCTGGGCCGGCGCGCTTCGATGTGCCGGGGGACGGGGACGACCACGTCCTGCTCCAGCGTTCCCCGCACCACCTATGGCTATGACACGCTCTCGCGGCTCACCACCCTGTCGCATGACATCCTCACCGGCGGTGCGGCCAATGACGCGTCCTGGACGCTGGCCTACAGCCCGGCGAGCCAGCTGGTCAGCCGCACGGCCGCCTCTGCGGTCTATGAGTGGGGCTATACGGCGACGTTCAACGACGCCTATGCCGTCAACGGCCTCAACCAGTACACCACGGTGGCTGGCGTTGGCCTCACCTATGACGGCCGCGGCAACACCACCAACGACACCACCAAGACCTACACCTACGATAGCTCGAACCTTCTCACCTCGTCCTCGAACGGGGCGGTGCTGACCTACGACCCCACCGGCCGGCTGCTCTCGACCGCGCAGGGCGGGGTGACGACGAAGTTCCTCTATGACGGCACCCGCATGATCGCGGAGTACAACGGCTCCAACGCGCTGCTGCGCCGCTACATCCACGGCGATGGCGTTGACGATCCCATCGTCTGGTATGACAGCACGGGCACGACCAACAAGCGCAACCTGTTCAAGGACGAGCGCGGCTCGGTGATCGCCGCCGACACGGGCTCGGCCGTCACCACGATCAAGTATGACGAATACGGCAATGCCAGTTCGACGGGCGCGAACTCGCCGCGGTTCAAATACACCGGCCAGACCTGGCTGCCGGAGATCGGCCAATACTACTACAAGGCCCGCATCTACAACCCCGACCTCGGCCGGTTCATGCAGACCGATCCCATCGGGACGGCTGACCAGATCAACCTCTACGCCTATGTCGGGAATGATCCGTTCAACAAAACGGATCCAACGGGGAAGTGTTACGCATGGGTCGGATTGGCTTGGACTGCTGCCCTAGGAGAACCTACCCCGGCCGGGGAGGTGGTGATGTCGGGAGTGAGTGCTGCAGCGTGTGTCTGGCGATGGCTTGCGCAGAGTGAGCAAGCAGCAACGGTCCCTCCCACCATTGGGCCAGTTATCGTACAGTCTGACGCGCACGATGATGAAGCTGGCATATGGGTTCGGCCCGACGGAAAGATACATGGATCGTTGCCTGGAGCGCACCAAGTCGAAGATGAAGATTTGGAGTCGTCCATAAACGCGCTCAAAGAGAGCCTTCAAACGCGTCGGGAAGACAACGAACGGCATCCGCGGGGCAGTCCGAATGGTAATGAGAACGATCGTCGGGACTGGGAACGATATAGAGCGCACGCGGATCGCATTAACGAGGAGCAAGAACTTCTGGAGAAGCTCCTGCAGAGATTTAGAATTTTGGAAGACTACTGACGAGAAACGACTAGGCCAATGGATCCACAAGTAAACTACGACCCATTTCAGATAATTCTAGCTGACGCCTACGGTGACGCACCATCTGGAAGACCAGCAATCGCAGACGCGTTGCGGTTGCTCCAAGAAACGCAAGACCTGACTAAACTGGAGGAGTTGCTACTCGCTGCCGATCCTGGGATCGTCGGGATAGGTCTTCAACTTTTCGCGGAACTAGATACTTGGGCATATCCACTAATGCCACTCGCTCTAAAGCACATCAGCTCTTCTGATCGACGAGATAGGGAACATATCGCTGACGCCTTGCTTATCAATTCCGAGCTGTTGGGCATCCAAGAGGCGGCGACAGGATTGCGCCTGATGGCGGATGAAGATCCCGTCGTGAGGTGGAAAGCCATAGAGCTGGTCACGCTGCTCGAACCCCGACTGCTTGATGAAGCCTCAAATTCTCTACTGCCGCTCGAACACCAACAAGGCGTGACGGCGTATAGGCAACTGATGGCCGGAAAGGCACTGGATGTGCCACTCTCCAAGCTAAGCCCAATCGTCTCGGGTTACATCTGCAGTGCTATCCTCACTGCTCAAAAACGAGGCCTACCGGCTGAAGTCGAAGGGCTAACT
Source organism: uncultured Rhizobium sp. (assembly GCA_964614815.1). Lineage (GTDB taxonomy): Bacteria > Pseudomonadota > Alphaproteobacteria > Caulobacterales > Hyphomonadaceae > UBA7672. The sequence goes on from CAZTMG010000001.1 coordinate 26,304, forward strand.
TTGTCCGAGCAAGACTCACAGTTTCTAGGGCGTCGCATCGACCGTCTGAGACGATTTGGCAGGTAGCGATGAGCGATGGGGCTTGGTGATGCTCCGCAAAGTAGGGGTTGGTTTGCTTCATTTCTCGGGGCCAGCATTGAAGTGTACGCGCACCCATCACGTCTCTTCACCTGAACATCTCCAGCCTCAGCTCCCTCACGCCAGCCAGCATCACGCTATTCTCGGCAATCTTCCCCACCTTACCCGCCGCCGTCTCGTCGCCCTCGCGCACGACAATCGACTGGCCGCCGACAATTAGGCTTGCGCGCAACTCCTTCCCCACCCTGAAGATGCCGGTGAGCTTCACCTCGACCGGAGGAACAGGCGAGGCCGAGGCTGTCGCGCGATCGAACGCGCTGCGATTCGGCGCGAATGGCGACATCTCCAGAATCGCAGACGCCGCCTTGACGTTGACCGACGGGAGCGGTGCAAACGCCGCGGGCTGGTCGGGCGTCGGGTCCGCGGCTGGCGCGTCCCTGCCCGAAAACGGGGCCACAGCGGGCAGAACCGCAAGCGCCCCGAGCCCGACCGCCACCGTCACGCCCGCTATCCGCAGCAGCAGGCTCATGACGCCACCGCCGTGATCCGCCAGGCCTGACCGATGTGCGCGCGCACCCTCAGAAACACGTCCGGCCGGGGTCCTTCGCCGCCCTCGATCTCGATGCGTCGTACGAGGAGCAGCGGTCGCTGCGTATCGAGACTAGTGAGGAACGCGGTGGTCGCGGCGAGGTCCGCGGTGAAGCTCAATTCCAGCCAGGCGCCCCTCCCGAAGTCGCCCAGCAGTTCGGCGGCCAGCGGCCGCGTCGACAGCACAGCAAGATCCGCATTACGGGCGAGGTTGTCCACGGCGGCCTGGAGCGCAAGCTGCGCCTCGGGTTCGTCACGGAACGCGGCTGCGAGATCGGCAGGATCGTGCGCCCGTGCCGCTTCAACCGGCCGTGCGAGGGCGCGCTGATAGCGGTCGAGTCGCGCCGAAGCCGCCTGCCATTCATCGCGCGCCTCGATGACGGGCAGAGCGATCGAGGAGATGCCGACCCCAAGCGCCACGCCCAGCAGGATAAGCGTGGCCAGGCGCTGCAGCAGCGGGTGAAGCGTGCGGCCCTTCATGGCGGGCTCGCAGTGCGGGGACGCGCGATGAGTTCGAATGCCTGTGGCCCGCCCGAACCGGATGCGGCGATTTCGCCGGCAAGCGCGATGCTCCAGGCCTTGGCGGCAGAGGAGATCGCCGAGATCGCCGCGGTCGGATCATTGCCCTGCGCCGTGATCGTGGTTTCCTGCGGCGTCCAGACCACCTTCGTCCACCAGGCGGTAGCTGGCGTGGCGGCGTTGAGTTGCGCCAGGTGATCAAGCGCGGTGGTGCTGCGACGGTCGAGAATGCCGCGCTCCACGAGCGCTCGGGCGATGGCGGCCTGATCGCGAGCGGTCTCTGCCGCGATGGCGGCGCCTCGAATGTCGCGCTCGCGCGCCCCGAGAGCTTCCATTTCGGCCCCAATGCGGGCGGTCCAGCTGAGAGAGGCCGCCACGGCCGCGGCGGCGACCGCCAGCACGATGCCAGCGTCGATCACCAGGCCCCTGCGGCGTGCGCGCTCGGCGACCGGCGAGAGCAGGGGAATGTCACGCTCCTCTCCGATAAAGAACCTGACCGAGCGCGCCCCCTTCTTTCTCGCGGCTGCTTCGAGTTCGGCAAGCCGATATGCACGCGCCATGGCGACGCCGTAGGTCGCAGTATCGTTGTCCCCTCGCGATGTTGCGCGCGCGGCGATGGTCAGGTCGGCAGGCGGGATCGGTGCGATGTCGCCAAGCTTCAGACCGAGCGCCTGGCGATGCGCATCGGCGTGTCCTTTTGGGAGGCAGACCTCGGCGATGAACCCGTCGGTCTCCGGGAGCGCGATGTCGATCGCGCGGGGAAGGGATTTCGTGGCTTCGACGTCGGCGAGCGTGAATGTCCTGCGGCGCGGCGCGCCCACCATGTCCAGCATCTGGCTGGTCCACCAGCGGATGGCGGCTGCAACCGGATCGAGCCGGTCGAGCGGGCTGGGATGAAGCGCGATCGTTGTCATTGGCGACATGTCAGCGAGACGGTGTCGAACTGGCAATCGTAAACCTGCGTGCGCCTTGTCTCAACACTTGCAAGCGGATGGGCCTCCTGCACGTGCCCAAGGACAATGAGGCCGGGTCGGGGACTTGTGAACTGCATACCTGGCGGCAGGGCGATGGCGCGGCTCAACCCCGGCCCGGACCAGGCGAAGGTTGTGCCGCTATCGGCACGTAGGAGGCGCGCCGTAACCGGTGCGGCGCCGATCGTGGCGCGGAGGTCTGTTTCGGCCAGGACGAGGCTGCCCGGATCAGCGCGGGCCAATTGCGCCAGGAGACCGTCGGCGAGGGCGCGCGATCTCAATTCGGCGCTGACGACCTTTATCCGCTGGGTGGAGGCAGCGTACTGACGAATGATGTCGACGACTCCGGCGATGAGCAGCGAGGCGACCAGGAGGCCGGCAAGAAGTTCCGTCAGGGTAAATCCGTCATCCCGGTCCATGGTTCAAGGCCCTAGCGCCGGACGATAGCCCGATAGCGCAAGGTCATGTTCCTTCCCGGCCGCGGTCCATCGCACCATGACGTCGATTGCAATCACGTCCGGCCAGGCGGCGCCCCTCTCGCCGACCGCAATCGTCCAGCGGATAGGCGGCTCACCCGTCTCGCCACGCCGCGGCAGTTCAACCAGCCTCTCGGCGCGAAGTGCGTCGTTAAGAACGACCTTCGCCAGCACGATGGCCTCCGCGCGTGTTTCTGCCTCGATGGTGCGGGCGCGCGCCGAGCCCAGCGCCGCCATCAGACCTGCCGCAGCAAGGCCGGCAACCGCAAGGGCGGCGATAGCCTCGACCAGCGTAAAGCCTGCATCCTTCGCAGCCATCAGAACGTCCCTTCGCCCAGCTGTGACAGACCGGTGAGGAAGGCGCTCATCAGCCAGCCCGTGAACCCGCCCATGGCAAGAATGAGCACGGGGCCAGCTGCGGCCGCCAGCTGGTCGAGCCGTCTCAGCGCGCGTTCGACCGCTATGTGGCCCGCCCGGGCCAGCATTTCACCCAGCGCGCCTGAGGCTTCGCCAACGCGGGCGAGGCGT
>CAZTMG010000001.1:29490-40842 GCA_964614815.1 uncultured Rhizobium sp.
GACGCGTCCGGAAGCGAGGCCAGGGCGGCGGCCACCGTGCGGCCGTCGCGAAGGCTTTGTCCAACCGCATTGAACCGGCCGCGCCAGAGCGAATTGGGCGCAGCGCCTGCGGCAAGGTCCATGGCAACCGTTGCGGGCGCTCCGCCCGAGAGGAGCGCGCCGAGCACGCGCGCGTAGGACCCGCAATTGATGTCGCGCACGACGGCGCCCAGCAAGGGAAGGCGCGCGCGCAGGGCAGCCAGCATCTCACGGAAGGGTGAGACGCGGCCTGCCGCGATAAGGGCGATGATCAGCGCGACAAGGCTCGCCAGAACAAGAAGGCCGTGCTGCTGGAGCACAGCGCCGAGGCCCAGCACGAGCTCAAGCTCTGCGGGTGGGTTGGGAGCGTCTTCCAGGAGCGGTGCGATCGCGGGTCCGGCGATGGTGGTGAGCGCAATGATGGCGACAAGCGAGAGCATCAGGAGGAAAGCCGGATAGGCCAGCGCGCTTGCGATCCGCTTGCTGAAGTCGGCCTGCCGGCGCAGCATGTCGGCGGCAAAGCGCAACGCATCGCCGAGCTTGCCTGAGGCCTCGCCGGCGCGCGCGAGCTCGGCGGCGAAGGCAAGGTCGCCGCTCTGGGCAAGGCTGGTGGCGCGACCGACATCCGAACCCGCGTCGAGACGCTCAGCCATGATGCGGGCCAGCTCAGCCGCGCGGGCCGTGGAGGCGCCATTGGCCAGCACATCGAGCGCTCGCCGGAGGGGAACACCCGCATCGTGCAGCGCGGCAAGGTCGGCAAGGAATGTCGCCAGCTCCTGGCGCGGGATGCGCGCCTCGCGCATCGCTCCGCGGCTTGGGCGGATGCGAACCGGCGTCTCGCCGCGCGCGGTGAGGAGCTTGAGCGCGGTGTCGGGTGAGTCTGCCTCGACAAGTCCGCTGCGGAGGCGGCCGGTGGGCAGAAGCGCTGCGTAGCGAAAGACGGCCATGATCCTATCCCGACAGCGCGCGGAGGATTTCAGCGGAGGTGGTGACCCCATCCGCTACCTTGCGCGCGCCATCATCGATGAGCCGCGAGCCCAGCGCGGTCTCGGCCGCCTCGGCAATCGCACCGTGATCGCGGATCTGATTGAGAAAGGCGTCATCCGCCTCGAATGCTTCGGCGATGACGATCCGCCCCAGGAACCCCGACTGCAGGCATCGCCCGCACCCCACCGCATCGTAGACGATGCGATCCTGGGCAAGCTTCAGGGTCTCGCGTTCGACCCGGCTTGAGGCGCGGGGCCGCCGGCAGTGCGGGCAGAGCCGCCTGACCAGGCGCTGCGAGGCCGCGCCGCGGAAGCAGGCGGCGAGCTGGAAGGGCTCAACCCCCATGTCGAGCAGGCGCGGCACAGCGCGCGGGGCGTCAATGGCATGGAGCGTTGCAAGGACAAGATGCCCGGTGAGGGCGGCCTGCACGGCGGCGCGCGCGGTTTCGCCATCGCGAATCTCGCCCACCAGGATGACGTCAGGATCCTGGCGCAGGAAGGCGCGGATCGCGCTTGGGAAGGTGACGCCGGCCTTGGGCGCGGCCTGCACCTGGGTCACATGGTCAAAATGGTATTCGACCGGATCCTCGATGGTCAGGACCTTGCGCTGGCTCGCGCGCATCGCCTCGAGGCCGGCATACATCGTCGTCGTCTTGCCCGAACCCGTAGGCCCCGTCACCAGGAAGAGACCAGGCGGCCAGGCGAGCGCGCGCTCAAGCAGGATGCGCGCGTCCTCGCCAAAGCCCAGCGATGCAAAGTCCAGCTTGACTTCATTGCGGTCGAGAATGCGCAAGACCGCGGCCTCGCCATGAACCGAGGGCACGATCGAGACCCGAAGATCAATGGCGCGGCCGCCGACCACGATGGTGGTTCGCCCGTCCTGTGCGGCGCGGCGCTCGCCCAGATCAAGATCGGCGAGCACCTTGATACGCGCAATCACGGAACTTGCAGCGGCTAGCGGCTCCTCGCAGACCGTCTGGAGCGCGCCATCGATCCGGAAACGGATCGCAAGCATGTTCGAGCGCGGTTCGACATGAACGTCCGAGGCCCGCCGCGCGACTGCGTCGGCGAGCCAGCCGGCGACGCGCCGTGCAACCGGCGCATCGCGATCGAATTCGAGGGCCGATTCCGTGCGGGCCTCGTCGCGGTCGGCGATCTCCTGCGACCAGGCGCCGGCGGCGTCTTCGTAATGCTGGGCAAAGAGCCGGCGTTGCTCGGCTGCGCGGATGACATGGACGGCAAGGTCGCGTCCGGTCGCAAAGCGCAGGCCGCGAAGTGTCTCATCATCGAGCGGATCGACCAGCGCGATGGGGAGCGGGGCGGGGTGAGGATCGCCCAGAAGCACGAGGCAGCGATGGCTGCGCAGAAAGCCGGGCGCAACGCCGGCAGCCGAGGGATCGATTTCGGTCTCGGCAGGCGGATAGGGCGTCGTGGCCAGAAAGGCCGACTGGAGATCGGCGTCGCTGACGGCGCCCAGGCGGTTGAGCACCAGGGGCAGGGGATCGCGATCAAGGCCTTGCGTCCGCGAGGCGGCAAGCTCTGCGGCCGGAACAAGACCGCCATGGGCGCGCAGCCAGGCGAGGATGGGCTCATAGCGCTGGGGCTCGGCCTGTTCCGCGGCGGGCGCACGCGCAACGTCCGCCTCAATCGCAGGCTCCGCGTCGGGAATGATGCTGAGGGGCGCTTCGAGACGCATGATCAGTTCGACCTGACATCTGCATCAGGCCCTTCACCGCCCTCCTGGCCATCGGCCCCGAGCGAGACGATTGGCGCAGGCTGGTTGGCGGCAGCGGGCGCGCCCACGAGATATTTGCGGTCCCACGGATCGATCAGGGTCTTGGCCGAGCGCACATAGGGCCCATTCCAGCTGCCAAGGCCATCGGGGGCCTGAAGCAGCGCATCGATCCCTTCCTCGGGCGAGGGGTAGCGGCCGACATCGATGAAGAAGTCATCCATGGCGGCGGCCAGGGTGTTGGCCTGAAGCTGCGCCGTCCTGGTCTTGGCCGTGTTGAACCGGCCGAGGATCTGCGGCGTCACGGCGGCGGCAATGAGGGCGAGGACGACGATCACGACCAGAAGTTCGGTCAGGGTGTAGCCTGCCTCGGGCCTAGCTGGAGGTCTTGTCACAGGTCTCTCCCACGAGCACTGCCGATCGCCGCCAATCCATGATCTGCCATGGCGTTTGCGCGCTGCCCGTCAATAGCAGGACCACGGACAGGCCTTGAGCTTCCTCGCCCGCGACGGCGACGTCCAGCGCCATCTTCGATCCGGTGGCGGGCCGGCCGATCGGCGTCGGATCGCCAGGGGTCTGCGGGTCAAACGCACTCTGCCCGCCAAAGACTGTCAGAACAGACGCCAGGCAGTCTTCGAGGTCTCTTGCGCTGCCAAGGCTTGCGAGCAGGGTGATCGGCGCCTGCTCCGCGCGGGCCTGCGCCAGAACGGCCGCGATGCGGGTGCGTTCATCGCGCACAACGCCTGCATCCTCAAGCCTACGCGCGATAGTCTCCGGCGCGGCCTGATTGACATCGAGCTTGTTTGTTTCCCAGGCGATCTGGAATTTGACTGGGCGCCCCAGAATCTCGACCGCGTCTGCGGCCTCAAGATCGATGATGCGGCGGCGCGGGTCGGCGATCAGCTGTGTGGCCAAGACCACGACTGCGGCCTCAAGCACACTGTCCCGGATCGTGTCCCGCTCCTGCTGCCGCACGCCGTAGGACACGTCGGCGGAGACGCCGACCAGGGCTGCGGCAACAAGGCTGATCGCCAGGATGATCCCGAGCACGCCGCCCAGAATGTATCCGGCCTCGCCCTTCATGCGTCATGCCTCATGGCCGGGGAGGAGCCAGCCGCTCCTCCAGCTTGCGGAAGGCCTGACGCAGTTCGTCGGTTGCATCGACTGCAGCTGCGCCATCAATCAGCACACGGGGGGTCACCAGCACGATGAGTTCGGTGCGCTCGATGATCTGATTGTCATTGCGAAAGAGCTGTCCGATCAGCGGGATGTCCATCAGGAGCGGAATGCCATTTGCCGTATTGGTTTGCGTTGTCGAGATGAGCCCGCCCAGGGCGACTGACTGTCCTGATGGCACGACCAGCCGGCTCTCGATCTTGCGCTGCTGGATGGTGGGCGAGTCGATGCCGGAAGAGACCGTTCGCGCCACCTGCGAGACCTCCTGGGCGACGTCGAGCTCGACCAGCCCTCCGGCCCGGACGCGCGGGGTCACTTTGAGAATGACGCCGGTGTCGCGATAGCTGGTCTGGTTGACGATGGGTGCGGCCGGATCGGTCACCGAGACCGCGGTCTGGGTGACGATCGGCACTTCGTCGCCCACCTGCAGGCTGGCTTCCTCATTGTTGAGCGCCACCAGGCTGGGGCGCGAGACCACTTCGACCTTGGTGATCGAGGCCAGAACGTTGAGCGCCGCCTCGATGTCCGTGTTGATGTAGGTGAGAGCAAAGCCCGGAAAGCTGGACGTCACCTGTCCATTGGGTGCGTCGGTGAATGTTCCCCGGAACCGCTCCTCGATCCCGCGCCAGTTGAGGCCGAACTGGAGTTCGTCATCGAGCGTCACTTCGATGATCGCGGCTTCGATCATCACCTGGGGAGGCGGCTGGTCGAGCGCCTCAAGCAGCGCCTTTGCCTCGGCAATGGCATCCGCGCCCCCGCGGACAATGACCGCATTCTGGGTCTGGTTGAACGACACGGTGACCTGCTGTGCCGAGTCCGGTGGGGCAGGGGACGGTGCGGTGAAGCCACCCGACTGACCCGGCGCCGTCGACGTGATGATCGGTCGTGGCGATGTATCGGGGGTGAGCGTCGCGGGGCTCCCCGATGCGCCCCCGCTTTGCTGCACGGACTCGGCTAGGGCTTCGGCATCCATGTGCTTTGCCCTGTAGACGAGAACACCCGGCGAGATGGTCGCGCTGGGCACGTCAAGCCGCGCGACCCAGTTGCGGATCGGCGCGATGAGCTGCGGATCGCGCGCAAGCACAATGAGCCGCGACAGACGCGGCACGGGGACAAGATCAACAGAGGCCGCGCTGGGCCCGAGCAACGGCTTGAGTTCGCGCACCAGATCCGATGGTGTCACATGTCTGAGATCGATCTCGGCGATCGATACTTGTGCAAACCAATCGACATCGAAGAGGGCCGCGGCATTCGATATCGCAGTGATCGACGCTTCATCGCCCCGGACCAGAAGGAAACGCCGACCGTCATCCGCAATCACGACGGATGCCGAGGGCGCGAACGGCGCGACGAGCGGTGCGATCTGGGTTGGTGGAAGATGGCGCGTGGTAAGCACCACCACGCCGCCACCAGGTGGGGAGGGCTGACCCGGCTCGATGGCGGCCGCCTGGACCGGCGCGCCCTGGTCGGACGCGCGCGCAATCGCGACAAAGTCGCCGCGGTCGATCACCGCGATACCCATGGGCCGGAGGGCTGTTCGCAGGGCGTCGATTGCCGCAAGGCGGGATTGCAGGTTCTCGACGCGCATGGTGACGACGCCGGACACGTCCGGTGCAATCGAAAAGTCGATCTTCAGGAACTCGCCCAGGATCTGGTTCACGACCATCGCAATGTCGGCGCCGGCATAGCTGCCCGAGAAGGGTTCGTCTGTCTCAAAGTCGACCGGCGATGTGGTTGCCTGCGCGCCGCCGCGCTGGACAAACTGGCCGGGCTTTAGCACATCCGCCGGCTGCTGCTGGGCAATTGCGTTCGGCCCAAACGTCAGCGTGAGTGCAACAAGCGACGCGAGCGCAAACACGCGACCAGCGTCCATGCATCTGGCGAGAGCTGGCCGGCTGCAGCTTGTGGGACCGCTACTCACGTGACGCACGCCCTATGTCCCCCGCCCAGCATCCGCAGCGAGCCTAGCGGCTCGCGGGTGGCATGCAACCCGTGCGCGCCTTTCAGGCGAGCAGGATCACGCATGACCGCAAGCGAGACGACAACGATCGCTTAGCTGACCAAGCAGCCGTTCACGCAACGCACACGCGTGGGATTTTTTGCCGAAGCAAAGCCCGGATCGACACGACGGCGTGCGTCGAAGTCACCCGCACGCCTCACAGAGGTTCGCTCTTGCATGTCGGCCGGACGAGACTGCAACAGGTGAGGTCTCCAGCATGCGCATGATCGTCTTGAGCAAGCCGTTTGTTCTGCACGTGGAAACGTCAAGGCGCTCAATTGACAGGTCGGCGTCCTGATGATGTCCTGCATACACGGCTGGCGAGAACTCTGTGGGGACGGAGAGACGGCATGCGCGCGATAGTGTTGGCGTTCGTGTTTGCCCTGTTGACGCCGCTCGCGTTTGCGCAAACCAGCGAGACATTCTCCTACGACGCGCTTGGCCGATTGACAAAGGTCACGCCGTCATCCGGCTCTGCGACCTGTTACACGCACGACCCGGCTGACAATCGCACGCAGGTCGCCCTGGGCGGCACGACGTGTACGAGCGGCGGCGTAGGCGGCGGCAATTCCCCGCCGGTCGCCGTCAATGACAGCTATATGAAGACGACGTCGACGACGACGTGGAGCGGCACGCTCGCGGTGCGCAGCAACGATACCGACCCGGATTTGCCCAATGACACCCTCACCATCACGACCGTTTCGGGAAGCTCATATGCGTCAGTAACGGCAGGTGGTGGGACCATCACGATCAGCGCGGCACCCGACGGTGAATACGTGCTGAGCTACACGATCAAGGACGCCGCTAACGCGACCTCGTCGGCGACGGTCAATCTGACAGTGATTTCGCTGCAATAGGTGGGAGACGTCGCATGCGTCTGGCGTTCGCAAGTCTCGTACTCAGCCTGGCGGTTTCGCCGATGGCAGCCGCGCAGGAGGCCGCGACGGGCAACAAGCTGGAGGTCATCGTGTCCGCATCGGGCGAGCCGATGTCGCCATGGGTATTTCGCCAGCTCTGCCAGAAGTCGAACGGCCGTTGCGCGTTGGCCCTGATGAATCCGGCCACGGGCGAGGTCGCGCGCATGGGCGGCAATCTCGGCACAGACTTCGAGTTCACCGGCAACGGCCAGGAACTCCGGCGCGCGGAAACCGCCCTGGACAGGGCCATCAGGCTCAAGGCGGCTTCGAATTGATGTGGTTCGCTGTGTGAGATGAGCATCAACGTACGCTGAGACGTGACGAGCAGACCTGATCGACACCACTGACGCCATGGGGACTTGGGGGCAGACGGATGGGCAGGATGTTTGCAGCTTTCGGTCGGAGGACGCGATCGCTCATGGGCATGATCGCATGTGCCGGGGCGTTGCTCCTGCAGGCGCCATCCTCATTGGCGCAGGTCCAGACGGTCATTCCGCCTGTCTTCAGTTCGGTGGACAGTCTAGGCGTCGATGTCACAACGGGCCAGTACCGGTTGTCGACCAGCGAAGTGGTGATCGGCCAGCCCGGCGCGGGTGGGCTTGCATTCGGCCGGCACTGGATCGGCTCGGGCTGGCGCGATAGCGTCGCTGGCACGATTTCGAGTTCGGGATCGATCTACACGGTCAGTGTCGGAGCCTCGTCAGAAACGTTCAGCCTCTCCGGCGGCGTCTACACCTCGCAGCAGGCGATGGGTTCGACCCTCACATTCAGTTCCGGGACCAACAAGTACACTTACACCACGCGCGATGGCACAGTATTGGTGTTCAACAAGGCCATCGCGACCGCCGGCTCGGTCACCAATTTCTGGTCGTCCAACGAAGGCGCGATCGAAACGATCACGCTCCCCAGCGGAGAAGTGATCACCTACACCTATGTCTCGGCGACATCGGGCGGCGTCACCGCCTGGCGGCCGCAGTCGATCACCAACACGCTCGGCTATCAGCTCCACTTCACCTACGCGATCGGCAGTCCCAACAATGCCAGCGAGGTGACGGGCGGGTTCCTGCAACGCACCAAGGTCACGGGCTACAACCGTGGCTATTTCTTCTGCGCCAACAACGCCCACAGCTGCGCTGACAGCACCGGGGGCAACTGGCCCTATGTCACTTACGGAACCGAGGCGGGAGGCGTTGAGACGGTCACCAACCGGATGTCGCAAACGACACGGTATGTGTTCGCGGGCGGCGTCCTTACAAACGCGCGGTTACCCTCGTCATCGACCAACAACCGGCTGACGGTTCAGTACGACCTCGGAAAAGTCGCCTGGGTCACGACAGGGACCTCGGGTTATAGATCTGCGCACTACACATTTGGCGAGTGGGCAGGTGTCCGCACTGCCGAGGTCACGCCCGACGTGGGCTCGGCCTATTCGATGATCACCAGTATCGCGAACGGCTGGTTGACCGAATCGTGGGAAGATACGTCCGGGACGCGAAAGACAATTCTGACGCGCGACGCTTACGGCCGCATCACGCGTTCGACCCGGCCCGATGGCGACTATACGGACTTCACCTACGATGCGCGTGGAAACGTCACGCAGATTGTTGCGGCGCCGAAGACCGGCAGCGGTTTGGCAAACATCACAACCAGCGCTGCCTATCCGGCAACCTGCACCAACGCCAAGACGTGCAACAAGCCGACGTCGACAACAGACGCGCGCGGATTCCGCACGGACTTCGTCTACAGCACGACTCATGGAGGCGTTACCAGCATTACATCGCCCGCGCCCACAGGGGCAGCTCCGGTAGGATCGGGAAATCGTCCGCAGACCCGGTTCACCTACGCGTCGTTGTCGGCCTGGTACAAGAACAGCGGCGGTAGTCTCGTTGCAGGGCCGGCCCTCCATCGCCTCACCGAGACATCAGCTTGTTCGACGGGCGTCTCGCCTGGATGCGTAGGGACAGCTAGTGAGACAAGATCTGTCGTGACCTACCAGGTCGGATCTTCTTCGGTTCCCAGCAATCTTCTTCCGGCCGTGATGACCTCGCGCTCGGGAAACACGAGCGGCAGCGGAGCGGTGTCGATGGCCGTTGCCTCGACCTACACGCCCTTGGGCGACGTTGCCACTATAGACGGGCCTCTAAGCGGCGCGGCGGACACCAGCTATCTCTACTATGACGACGCCCGACGTCTCAGGGCGAGCGTTGGCCCGGATCCCGATGCCGGCGGGACGCTTCTCCATCGCGTGGCCAAGGTCGACTATAATGCCGATGGCCAGCCTATCGTGCAGCAGATTGGATCGGTCGCGACCCCGTCCAGCTGGGCGTCCCTCACCGTGTTGCAGCAACAGAATCTGACATATGCCTCGACGGGCCTGGTTGCAAAGATAGAGCAGGCGTCGCTCAGCGCTGCGCCGCCGCATGCGGTTTCTCAGTTCGAGTATCTCGGGCCCGCGGTCGTGTGCTCGACAACGCGGATGAACCCGGCCATTTTCGGCTCACTGCCAAGCTCGGCCTGTCACACGGCGACAACCGGCAGCTTTGGTCCGGATCGCATGACGCGACCCAACCACAATTCGTTTTTCCAGCTTGACAACGTCCAGGAAGCCTACGGCGCGTCGGAGCAGCGTACTGTTGCCTCGATGACCTACACTGCAGCCGATGACCTGGCGACGCTTACCGATGCGAAGAGCAATCGAACGACATATACGTACGATGGCTTTGGGCGCCTGGTGAAGACGAGCTACCCGCACCCGACGACAGCAAACACGAGTTCAACAACTGACTACGAGGAGCTGATCTACGACGTCTATGGCTTGCTTACGAGCCGCCGCGGCCGCGACGGGCAGAGCTTCACCTATACCTACGACAATCTCGGTCGAGTCCTCACGGTCAACGCGCCGGGCACGCAGCCGGATATCGCCTACGCGTACGACAATCTTGGCCGCATGACGCAGGTGTCCCAGACCGGTCACACGCTCAGCTATGTCTACGACGCGCTTAGCCGCCTGATCAGCGAAACCACGCAGACGACCGCTCCGACCAGTCAGACGCGGACGGTCGCCTACGAGTACGACGTGGCGGGGCGTCGAACCAAGTTAACTTGGCCGGGGTCCAATGCGCTTCACGTCACCTATACCTACAATACGGCAGGCGACCTTACCTCGATCAAGGAGAACGGCGGCACGGCGCTTGCGACGTTCACCTACGACAATGCCGGCCGGCGCACGACGCTCACGCGCTCGAATGGCGGGGTGACCAGCTATGCCTACAACACAGCGTCCTGGCTCACGGATCTCGCCAATAATCCCGCGCCGGCAAACTCCAGCTTCAACAACTTTACAACGCTGGCCTACAATCCAGCCGGCCAGATCGTGACGCGCACGCGGACAAACACGAACTTCGCCTACACCCCGCCAGCGAACTTCACCGACGCCTACGCCTCGAATGGGCTTAATCAGTACACATCCGCGCGGGGAGCCACACCGACCTACACCGATGGTCGCGGCAACACGACCTTCGACGGGGTCACGACTTACACTTACGATTTCTCCAACCGGCTGACGTCGGCCTCCGGATCGCCGACCGCAAATCTCAGCTACGATCCGCTAGGGAGGCTCTATCAGGTTGCGGCGGCTTCGACGGTGCGCTTTGTCTATGACGGGGTTGACGTGATTGCAGAGGTTGACACATCAGGCGCCGTGCTTCGGCGCTATGTGCACGGGCCAGGGCTCGATGAACCGCTGGTCTGGTTTGAAGGGGCGGGGCATTCAGCGTCCGGAACGCCTGACCGCCGCCACCTCTACGCTGACGAGCGCGGATCGGTGACCGCTGTCGAGGGATCGACGGTTACGATCAACAAGTACGATGCCTACGGCGTGCCGGCCTCGGGAAATCTCGGCCGCTTCCAGTATACCGGTCAGATGTGGATTTCGGAGATTGGGCTCTACCATTACAAGGCCCGCGCGTACTCGCCCCAGCTCGGCAGGTTTATGCAGACCGATCCGATAGGGTATGGGGATGGGATGAACATGTATGCGTATGTCAGCAACGATCCCGTGAACTGGAAGGATCCAAGCGGAAAAACAAGCATTTACGATTATCGCAGTGGCAGCGTTGACCAACCCAGTGGGGAATATGGTGGTATTTACATTACCAACCCGCTGAATACCGGAAATCCCGTGATAGACTTCGTGAATGCGCAGACCTTGGTTGCGACAGGTGAGTTGTCGGTCGGTGCCTTCATGCGCAGATATCGATTCGCTGATAGGCCCGACCTTTTTGGTGATCAGCCTGCTCCTGCCCCTGCTGATCTCCAGCCTCCCCGGGGCCGGGGTCCCGGGACTTACCGCAGGGTTGCGGCGTGGAGCGACTGGTACGCGCGCAATGGTTGGCGCGTATACTGGGCCGATGCCGATCTGGTTCGACAGTTCCAGAATGAACCTTGGTGGACGCTGGATGTGGATGAATCGTAACCGCCCGATTGCCCCGGCCTTGTGATGCCGAACGATCTGTGATCGGGCGC
>CAZTMG010000002.1:0-6031 GCA_964614815.1 uncultured Rhizobium sp.
ATCCATGCCAGCGTGTAAAATAGGTGGCCTGTTCCGGCACGCAGGACAGATCCGGGCGAAAGCCATGCCGCCGACGCAGCGCGAGCGACCATGCAAGATTGCGCATCCGCCGCAGCCGCCCGCCGCCGTAGCGCGCGCGGTAGGAGGCATCCAGCAGAAAATGCACCGCGCGCCCCGATGCGCGCGCCGATGCAAGGCTGGGCGAGCGGCTGTTCCGCGAGGCGTTCGGCGTTTCCACGCTCGATGGCTTTGGATCGTTCTCGCGGGCTGAACTTGTCGCCTGTGCGCTGTTGTTCGACTATCTCGCCGTAACGCAGGCTGGCGGGCCGGCAAGGCTTGACCCGCCGGTCCGCACGGCGCCCGAGGCCTTCCTCGCCATCGATCCGGCGACGCGCGCCAGCCTGGAGATAGAGAAATCCCAGCGTGGCGGTCGGCAGGGGTCGCTGGTGGCGGCGATCGACCGGACGGTGACAGCGGCCGGCGCGCGCCTTCTCGCACAGCGAGTCGCCCGCCCGTCGCGGGACGCCGCGGAGATCGAACGCAGGCTCGACGCGGTGGCGTTCTTCCTGGATGCCTCCGACCGGCGCGATTTTGCGCGCAATGCGCTGAAGCGGGCTGGGGATCTTGAGCGGGCGCGCATGCGGCTGTCGCTGCGCCGGGGCGGGCCGCGCGACCTGGCCGCGTTGGCGGCCTGCCTTCGCATCGGCGAGGAAATCTGCGCCGACCTGTCCAGCCACGACGCTCCGCCGCAGGAGATCGCCTCGGCCTGCAAGGCCCTTTCGCTGGCGGACAAGCCGGACCTCGCGGCCTTTGCGCAGCAGGCGACGCGGGCGCTGGCCAGCGAGCTGCCTGTACAGGCGCGCGAGGGCGGATTCATTGCGGCCGGCTACGATCCGGCGCTGGACGAGGCGCGCAGGCTGAAGGAAGACGCCCGCTCCATCATCGCGGCGCTCGAGGCGCAGTACGTGTCGGAGACGGGCGTTTCGGGCCTGCGCATCAAGCACAACAACATGCTCGGCTTCTTCATCGAGGTGAACGCCAGGCATGGCGACCAGCTCATGAAGCCGCCCCTGGCGTCGACCTTCATCCATCGCCAGACCATGGCCAACGCCATGCGGTTCTCGACCGCGCGGCTGTCAGAACTCGAGGCGAGAATATCCCGCGCCGATGACGAGGCCCTGAGTCGCGAACTCGATATCTTCAATCGCTTCGTCGCAACCGTCGATGCGTTGGGGGCCGGGCTGATGCAGGTGGCGGACGGGCTGGCGCGGCTCGATGTGGCGGCGGCGAATGCGGAGTGGGCGGCGGAGGTTTCAGCCGTACGGCCCCAGCTCGCAGAGTCGCCGGTGTTCGAGGCGGAAGGCGCGCGGCATCCGGTTGTCGAGGCGGCGCTCCGCGCAACGGGGCAGGGTTTCACCGCGAACGATTGCCGGCTTGACGCCCGCGGCGAGGCCGGCCCGCGCCTGATGCTGATTACAGGCCCGAACATGGCCGGCAAGTCGACCTTCCTGCGCCAGAACATGTTGTTGGCCGTCCTCGCGCAGGCAGGCTGCTACGTGCCCGCCCGCAGCTTCCGGCTGGGGCTGGCGGACCGAATCTTTTCGCGTGTGGGAGCATCCGACGACCTTTCGCGCGGGCGGTCGACCTTCATGGTCGAGATGATCGAGACGGCCGCGATCCTCAATCAGGCGACGTCCAACTCCATCGTCATTCTCGACGAGGTGGGGCGGGGGACGTCGACATGGGACGGCCTTGCCATAGCGTGGGCGGCGGTCGAGCATCTGCATGAGGTGAACCGGTGCCGCGCGCTGTTCGCGACGCACTATCATGAGCTGACCCGTCTTGCCGACACGCTGTCGGCCTGCGGCAACGCCAGCCTTCGGGCGCAGGAATGGAAAGGCGACCTGGTCTTCCTGCATGAGGTGAAGCCGGGTCCGGCGGACCGTTCCTACGGCGTGCAGGTGGCGAAGCTCGCCGGCCTGCCGGCCGCGGCCGTCAGACGCGCGGAAGCGGTTCTCAGGCGGCTGGAGGCGAAGGAAGACGGGGCGAGGCGGCTGGAGGACCTGCCGCTGTTCGCCGCTTTCGCCGCAGAGAAGCCGGAGGAAGACGCCGCACCATCCGAGGCGGACAGGATCCTGGCGGCGGTCGACCCGGACACGCTGACGCCGCGCGAGGCGCTGGATCTGGTCTATCGGCTCAAGGCGGCGGCGGGTCATCCCGGACCTGATCGGCGCTGATTTCGCCAAAAGAGGCGAAAATCACCACTCATGTGGTGAATGCTACCACAATGCTGGGTGGGCGGTGATCGTCAATTCAAGAAAATCCAGCAAAAGCAAGCGCGTTTGCAATTAACAAATTCTGGCACGCGGGTTGCAAACAAGGTTTCAACGGCGAGGCCCGGCAAGAGGCGCAGCCGAAAAACAAGAAACGGAGAAGAACAATGAACGGTCTGATCAAACCCTCGAGCCTCGAAGGCCTGAACACGCTCGGCTCCTTCGCGATCGCGCTCTTCAGCATCATCGCGGTCGTCTACGCGGTTGCCGGCGGCGTCGCCTGAAACCGGAAGCCTCCCTCCCCGGATCCCAACAATGCGCGCAACAGGGCCCGCACAGAAGGCTCGCCCGCGCCCCGGACCAGAAAGAGAAGAACAATGAAAGGTCTGATCAAGTCCTCGCAGCTCGAGAACCTCCACCTCCTCGGCTCCTTCGCCATCGCCTTCTTCGGTGTTGCGGCTGTGCTCTATGTGATGGCGACGGCCATCTTCGGCGGCGGGGTTGCCTGAACCCTCCCTGCAACCGGGACGATCACAGCCAACCAACCGGCCAGCCGCTCCCCCGGCTGGCCGGTTTCATGTTCGGGTGTCGGCGATGAGCTGGTCGACTGCGGCGATGGCGGCGGCGAGACGGGCTTCGGGCGTCCCCCTGATCCGGACATAGCGCACGCCGCGTTTTACCAACTCGGCCTCGCAGGCGCGCTGAAACTTCAGCCGGTCGTCAGGATTGCCGAAATAGCGCACGCCGTCCCTTACCCAGGGCAGGTCGATATCGCAGAGCAGATAGAGATCGGCATAGTCCCTGAACCTGTCGAACCATGCGTCTCGACCGCCGGCGAGCGTGTCTGACCAGACAGCGGTGATGAGCGGATCGGTATCCTCGAACAGGACGCGGGCGGCTTCACGTTCCGCCTGCCGGCGCAGCCTGAGATGGCCCTTGGCGATCTTCAGCATGTCCTGTCTGGAGCAGGCGTCTTGTCCGTGAATCTCGGTGTAGGTGCGGCCGAACTCGGGTGCGACGACGGTGCGATAGTGGCGGGCGAGCAGGTTGGCCAGCGTCGTCTTGCCGGTCGATTCCGCGCCGAACAGCGTGACGCGGCGCAGTCTTTTGGCTGTCATTGCGTGACATTCCCGGAAATCGCCTGGCGCGCGGCGCGCCGCCACTCCCGCCATCCCCAGAAGGCGTTGAGGAAAAAGAAAGCGTAGAGGGCGGTGTATAGCCAGAGCTGCTGGCTGCCGTACACGAAGACCGAAAGCGCGTTGACCGCGATCCAGACCGGCCAGTTTTCGATCCGCTTCAGACTGAGCAGGACCTGCGCGACGATGGAGAGGGCGAGGATCGTCGCATCCGGCAGGGCCATGGCGGCGTCTGTGAAGGCATCGAGCGCCCAGGCCCCGGCCATCGCCAGCGCGATGGCCGCCGCGCAGGCGGTCAGGACCACGGCTGCTGCAGTTGACCGGACAGGCGGCGGGGCGTTGTTCTCGCCCCGGAGCCAGAACCACCAGCCATAGGCCTGCACGGCGATGAAGATCGGCTGCAGCACGGCGCTCGAATAGAGTCCGGCCCTCCAGAACACGAGGAAGCCGAGCCCGGTGCCGAGAATGCCGGTGGGGAATTGCCAGAGGCTGCGCTTAACCGCCAGCATCACGCAGGCGAGGGTCAAGACCGTGGCGGCGATCTCGAGCGGATCCATGAAGCGTCCCGGCTGGTTCCCCACGGCAGAATTGCCCCGTCGCAGGGGCGAGGGCAATGGCGGCCTGCCCGCCAGGGGAGGCGACAACCCGTCCTTCACCTGCCGCCTGTTGTCTGGCCTCAAAGACCGCTAGACATCGCTGCATGAACGACGCCTCGCCGGCTCATGACAGACCCCGGGCCAGGAGCGGACCGGTCAAGCCCGGTCCGTGGCGCATTGCCGACATTGTTGACGGCCGGAAACTGCGCATCCAGCTGACGGCCGCAGCGCTGGACAATGGCTCAGACCCGGTGGCCCAGCGCAAGCGCGCGCTCGACCTCATCCACGCCGCCCTGTTCCGCGGCCGCATGATCGCGCAGGACCGGCTGGAGGAAGGGGCGGACGGTCTCGATACTGCGCGCCTTCTGTCGGCGGTCATGGATGAAGCGCTATCGGCGCTCTACGATTTCACCGTCGCGCATATCTTCCGCGCCCACAACCCGACCGAGGCCGAGCGGATGGCCGTGGTGGCCGTCGGCGGCTATGGCCGAAATGTGCTGGCGCCGTCCTCGGACGTCGATCTCCTGTTCGTGCGCTCGTACAGGCAGACCGCCTGGGCCGAGAGCGTGATCGAATACATGCTTTATGCGCTGTGGGACATGGGGCTCAAGGTCGGCCACGCGTTCCGCAATATCGACGAGTGCATCAAGCTGTCGCGCGAGGATGTGACGATTCGCACCTCCATCCTCGACAAGCGCTTCCTGTTCGGAGACCGCGGCGTCTACGACAGGCTGTCGGAACGTTTCCAGAAGGAAGTCGTTCAGGGTCGCGGCGCGGAGTTCGTTGCGGCCAAGCTTCAGGAGCGGGCTGATCGCCATGCGCGCGAGGGCGACTCGCGCTATCGCGTCGAGCCCAATGTGAAGGACGGCAAGGGCGGCCTGCGCGACCTTCAGACCCTGTTCTGGCTGGCCAAGTACATCCACGGCGGCGCCAATCTCCAGGAGGTGCTCGACAACGCGGCCTTCTCGCCGGCGGACAAGGCGATCTTCCTGCGCGAGGCGCGCTTCCTCTGGACCGTGCGCTGCCATCTGCACTTCCTCACGGGTCGGCCGGAGGAGAGGTTGTCGTTCGATCTCCAGCCCGAGATGGCGGCGCGCATGGGGTATACGGCGCGCGAGAACGTGACGGCGGTGGAACGCTTCATGAAGCGCTACTTCCTTGCGGCGAAGGAGGTCGGCGCGCTGACGCGCATCCTCTGCGCCAAGCTGGAGGTCGAGGAGAAGAAGCGTCCGGCGGGCCTTGCCTGGCTCAAGTCGCAGGCGTCGGCGAAGCCTCTGAAAGAGGAAGGCTTTGCGATGGATGGCGGACGCCTCACGATCACCGACCCGGACATGTTCGTGAAGGATACGCGCAAGCTCCTGCGCCTGTTCTGGCTGGCGAATGAGCGGCAGGTCGACATTCATCCCGAGGCGATGACGGCGGCGCGGCGCTCGCTCTGGGCCGTTACGCGGCAGGCGCGGGCGGACGAGGAATCGCGCGCGATGTTCCTCGATATCGTCGCCGGCAAGAATCACCCGGGACGCGTGTTGCCGCTGATGAACGAGGCCGGCGTGCTCGGCCGCTTCCTGCCCGAATTCGGGCGCATTGTCGGCCAGACCCAGTTCAACATGTACCACCACTTCACGGTGGACGAGCACACGCTGAAGGCGGTCGAGACGATCCACGACATCGAACGCGGGCTGGAAAGGGAGCAGCACCCCTTGTCGACCGAGCTGTTCCCCAAGATCCAGAACCGCCGCGCCCTCTACCTCGCCATGCTTCTCCACGATACCGGCAAGGGGAAGGGCGACCAGCAGGTGGAAGGCGCCAAGCAGGCCCGCTCGGCTGCGCTGCGTCTCGGCCTGCCGGAAGACGAGGCGGAGCTTGTCGCCTGGCTGGTCGGCAATCACCTGGAGATGAGCGACACGGCGCAGCGCCGCGACATTTCCGATCCGCAGACGATTTCGAGATTTGCGGAGAAGGTGGGCACGCTCGAACGATTGCGCCTCCTTCTGATACTCACGGTTGCGGACATTCGCGCTGTCGG
>CAZTMG010000002.1:6047-30691 GCA_964614815.1 uncultured Rhizobium sp.
GGTCGGACCGGGCGTCTGGAACGGCTGGAAGGGGCAGCTGCTGCGCGACCTCTACTATTCGACAGAGGCCGCCCTGCGTGGCGGCCGAACGGACGAACACGCCGTGCGGGCGCAACTGGCCGAGCGGGCCGAGCAGGCGCGGCGCGCGCTTGCCGATCGTATCGGGCCGACGCCGCAGCTGGCGGCGGTGGAGGCGGCCTACTGGACCGGATTCTCGCCGGAGGCGCAGGCGCGCCATGCAGCCGCGCTGGCCAGGGACGCCGGCCAGTCGATCATCGTGGAGGCCAATGTCGACCGGCCGCGCGCAGCCACGGAAGTGCTGGTCTCCGCGCCGGACCGGGCCGGCCTGTTCGCTGACCTGTGCGGCGCGCTCAGCGCGTCCGGGGCCAATATCGTGGCGGCGCATCTCTACGACGCCGGGGATGGCCGCGTGCTCGACGTGTTCGATATTCAGGATACGCGGGGCCATGCCTTTGCCGCGGACCATCCGCACGCGCTTGACCGCCTCGTCGGCGACCTGCGGGCTGCGGCCAGGGGCGGGGAAGACGTGAAGCGTCCGGGCAAGGCGCCGGCGCCGACACGGCGGCATGCAGCCTTCATCATCTCGCCCACCGTCCACATCGACCGCGAGACGTCGGCCAGTTCCACGATCATCGAGGTTTCGGGCCGCGACCGCCCGGGGCTGCTCTACGACATTGCGCGCGAACTGGCGGACAACCGGCTGTCGATCCGCTCGGCGCATGTCGGCGCCTATGGCGAGCGGGTCCACGACGTCTTCTATGTGGAGTTGCTCGGGGGCGGCATGATGCCGGCGGAGATGGACGCGCCGTTGACTGCGCGGCTGGTCGAGATACTTCGCTCCAACGCGCCCAACGCCCCGCGCATTCCCGCCCACACGCTGGCGCGCGCGCCAGCCTCCTTCAATCGCTAGGATGACGCGGCGTCCGGATGGATTCGATGGTCCTCCCTCTCACTGATCCAACGGGTCGCTGATGTCCCTTGCGCGTAACGTCTTCGTGCAGACCTTCTTCACGCTGGGCAGCCGCGTGCTCGGCTTTGCGCGCGATCTTGCGCTGAATGCCCGGTTCGGCGGGCAGGGGCCGCTGATGGATTGCTGGGCCACGGCCCAGATGCTGCCCAATCTTTTCCGGCGACTGTTCGCGGAAGGCGCCTTCGCGCAGGGTTTTGTGCCGGTCTTTGCGGCGGCGCGCGCGCAGGAAGGCGCCGAGGCGGCGGATCGCATGGCCTCGCAGGCCATGGCCTTCATCATGGCCGTCGTCGCAGTGGTGACGATCGCCATCGAGGTGGCGATGCCGTGGATCATGCCGCTTCTGCTCTCGGCCTATGTCGATGATCCTGCGGTCCTGTCCACCGCCACGCTGATGGCGCAGCTGGCGATGCCCTATCTCGTCTGCATGACGCTGGCCTCGCTTCTGTCCGGGGTGCTGAACACGCTGGGGCGGTTCGCGCTGACGGCGGCGGCGCCAATGCTGCTCAATGTCTGCACGATTGTTCCGTTGATCGTGGCGCGCGACGCGCAGCAGGCCGCAGAATGGGCGGCGGCGGCCGTGACGGTCTCGGGCCTGCTTCAATGCGCCCTGCTGTGGTGGGGCGCGAAGCGGCTCGGCGTCAATCTGCGCATCATGTTGCCGGCCCTTTCGAAAGGCGTGCGAAGGATGCTGGGCATCGCCGTGCCGGGAGCGATCGCGGGGGGCGCGCTGCAGGTGTCCTCGCTGGTGACGCAGGCGCTGTCCGGATCGGACGAAGGCGCGCGGTCCGTGCTCTACAATTCCGACCGGCTGTACCAGTTGCCGCTTGGCCTCATCGGCGTCGCGGTCGGGCTGGCGCTGGTTCCGCGCCTGTCGCGGCACTTTGCGGAGGACGACCATGCGGGCGCCGCGCGCACGATGGACGATGGCGTCGGTCTCTCCATGGCGTTCACCCTGCCGGCGGCCGTCGCGCTTCTGGTGATGCCGTTCTTCATCATCGACGCAACGGTCACGCGAGGGGCCTTCACCAGCGCAGATGCGCTGCGGACGGCCGAGGTGCTGCGCCATTTCGCGTGGGGCGTGCCGGCCTTCGTCCTGGCCAAGGTCTTCACGCCGCCCTTCTTCGCGCGTCAGAAATCGAAACGCCCGATGCAGTTCTCGCTGATCTCCGTCGCCATCACGGTCGGGCTGGGGGCGGGGATGTGGTTCTGGCTCCCGACGGTCGGCTGGGACGGCGCGATCGGGCTTGCGATCGCCACCTCGTTCGGGGCCTGGGTCAACGTCTTCCTGCTGGCGGGCGCGCTGGCGCGGGAGGGGGCGTACAGGATGGGCGGACGGGTGTGGTCGCGCATGATCCGGCTGCTGCTCGCCAGCGCCCTGATGGGCGTGTTCGCGGGTGTCTGCGCCTGGCAGTATCCGCTCCTGTCGGCGCTGCTGTTTGCCAAGGAGATCGCCGTGCTCGTTGTGATCGCCGTGGGCGTCGTCATCTATGGCGTGGCGGCGTTCGCGCTCCGGGCCGTCACGGCGGCGGAGATCAGGGGCGCCCTGCGGCGAGAGAAGGGCGTCGCCGGGGTTCCGCCGGTCGGCGAGGGCTGATAAGTCCCCGGCCCGAGGACCCGTCATGCCAGATCAGAAACCCATCGCGTATACCGGCCCCAGGAGGGTGTTTTCCGGCGTGCAGCCATCCGGAAGCCTGCACCTCGGCAACTATCTTGGCGCACTCGTGAAGTTCGTTGCCCTGCAGGACGCGTACCCCTGCATTTTCTGCGTCGTCGACCTGCATGCCATCACCGTGCCGCAGGACCCCCGGCTGCTGGCCGCCCAGACGCGCGAGATCGCGGCGGCCTACCTCGCTGCAGGCGTCGATCCGGGGAAGGCAATCATCTTCGCCCAATCATCGGTGTCGGCGCATGCGGCGCGCGGCTGGATCTTCAATTGCGTCGCCAGAATGGGCTGGCTTGAGCGCATGACCCAGTTCAAGGACAAGAGCCAGGGCAAGGATGCGGAGAACATCTCCGTCGGCCTGTTCGACTATCCGGTGCTGCAGGCCGCCGACATCCTCGCCTACAAGGCCACCCATGTGCCGGTCGGTGAAGACCAGAAGCAGCACCTTGAGCTGAGCCGCGACATCGCCGGCCGCTTCAACCGCGAGTTCGACGCGCCGGGCTTCTTCCCGCTGCCGGAGCCCCTCTATCAGGGGCCGGGGGCGCGGATCATGTCGCTCAAGGACGGCACGAAGAAAATGTCGAAATCGGATCCGTCCGATGCCTCGCGCATCAACCTGCTCGATACGCCCGACGAGATCGCAAGGAAGATCAGGCGCGCGACCTCCGACTCCGACGTCTTGCCGTCCGAGGTGCAGGGGCTCGAAGGACGGGCGGAAGCGGCCAATCTGGTCGGCATCTACGCGGTGCTGAGCGGCGTCAGCGAGCAGGAGGTGCTCAACGAGTTCGGCGGACAGGGCTTTGGAAAGTTCAAGCCGGCGCTGGCTGACCTGGCCGTGAGCAAGCTCGGCCCTGTCGCGGACACGATGCGCCGGCTGATGAACGATCCGGCCGAGGTCGACCGTGTGCTCAAGGATGGCGGCGAGCGCGCCGCGGCCATCGCTGCGCCTGTCATGGAGGAGGTGCGCAGGGTGATCGGCTTCTGGCGGCCCTGATGCTCAGATTCCTGTCCGCCCCGATCGCCATCGCCTGCGCCTTCATGCTTGCCGGCTGCGGCGGAACCATGGCCGGCCTGTCGGTGGATGACGCGGTCTACCGGCCCCCGCTGGTGGATGGCGGCGTCGGCGTCGCCTATTTTTCGATCACATCGACCATTGACGACCGCATCGTGGGCGTGTCCTCCCCGGACGCCGCCAGCGTTGAAATTCATGCGTCCAGCGAATCGGCGGGCGGCGTCGTTTCCATGCAAAGGGTCGATTCGGTTGAGCTGCAGGCCGGGAAACGCATCACTTTCGAGCCTGGCGGACTGCATCTCATGGTGTTCTCGCCGCGCCCCTTGCAAGCGAACGCCACATTTCCGATTCAAATCATGCTAGAATCCGGGCGCGAGGAGACCATTTCGTTTCATCGCGCGAATGGCGGTCGCTGATCGCTGCTAACGCGACATTAGCGATTGTTGGGTTGAGGTTAATGCCGGGCTCGTTAGGGTCCGGTATCCGATCTGCCGCTAGCCGGGGCTGGGCTATGTCAGTTCTCAAACTGCGCCGCGACATGGTCGTGGTCGACGATGACGAGGCGGCGGATCCTGTCGCCGAAAATGATCGTCCCTTCCCCCTGCGCACGCTGGGACGGGAACACGGGGATTTCATCGAGGCCAGCGTCACGCCCGCGGAGGCCGGGGAAGATGACGGCGAGGAGGCCGTCCATCCGCGCCGCAAGACCCTGGGCCAGCACATCCGCTTCTGGTTCAACACGACCGCAATCATCGCCTTGCTTGCGGCCTATCCGGCGGCGGTCATCGCCTCCAGCGATGTCGGCGACCGTGATTTCGAGCGGCTGGTGAACCGCGCCGAATGGGCGAATCCTTGGGCGGGCGGCGTCGCTGCGCTGATGGAACAGCAGTTCGACCAGCTGGGCTGGGCTCCGGATGCGGATGCATGGGAGCCGATGGCCCGGCTTACGGCCAAGCCCGCTTACCAGAGCGCGATGGCGGCGAGTCTCGGCGACGTCATCAAGCTTGCAAACGCGCAGGCGTCGGCCGCTGGCGCCCCGGATGCCGACCTGCAGGCGGCCTCTCGCCTGTCCGGCGAGGACTCGACCGGCATCCAGCTGCGCGCCGCGCGCGACGCCTTGACGAACTATGACCGCCGCATGCGTCGTCGCGACCAGACGGTTGCATTCACCCCCCAGCAGATCGCCGAACAGCTGGCGCTCATCAGCGGGTGGTCGCGCATGAGCGCGCAGGACATTTCCGCCTCGACCGCGGCGATTGGCGGCAGCCCGCTGGACGAGCAGGCGACCCGTGCGGTCTACGCCGCCAAGGGACGCGCCGCCGTCGCCTATGTCGTGCTCGCCTCCATGCAGTGGCCCGAAGGCGTTGAGGCCGCCAAGGCGCGCGAGGCCGCCATGGCTGCATGGAAGGATGTCGCGGAATTCCACCCCCTGATCGTGCTCAATGGCGATCCGGATGGATCCGTGTTCGGCAACCATCCTGCGGCCCTCGGGTTCCTGCTGGCGAAGGCCGAGGCCGCAACGGCGGCGTACCGGGCCTTGCTTCCGGCCGATCCGCCCGCCACGGGTTCAGGCGGCGCCCCTGCCGGCGCTGCGCCCTGAGCGCCCCTGGACGCCAGGCCGGCGCGGGGCGGGCTTGACGTCGTCCCCGCGCCGGAGCCTCATCCCGACATGACAGCCATGTCACGAAAGTTCCTCGCGGTTTCCGACGAGACGGAGGAATGCATGAGCGCGCTCCTGTATGCGGGCATGCGCGCGAAGGCCGTGGGGGCCGGGCTTGTGATCCTGCGTTGTGCGCGGCTGCCCGGACTCGGCGGATGGGTCGGGCTTGACCGCGAGATCAGCCAGGATGCGATCGATTCCGCGCGCGTCAAGGCAAGCGCCCACGCCAAGGAGGTCGAGGAACAGGTCGGGATCAGGGCCGAGCTGGCGATCAGCGAGGAGGAGCCCGTCGACGCAATCCGGGAGCTGGTGAATGCGGATGAGGCGATCAAGGTCCTGATTCTGGCCTCCGCCCCCGGCTGGCGGCCCGGTCCCCTGGTCTCGCGCCTCGCACGCGGCCGGACGATCGCGAACCGGCCGATCGCCGTGACCGTCATCCCGGGGAACCTCACCATGGCCCAGCTCAGGGAGATCGGCGGCCTGTCAGGCTAGCCGCCAGTACGCCTCCCCCTCCCCCCCGCATTGCCTCAGCCGCCTCCAGAGGCCATCTAGCGGAAAGATACAGGCGGAAACCCATGTTCATCCAGACCCAGCCGACCCCCAACCCGGCAACCCTGAAATTCCTGCCGGGGAAGGAGGTTTCGCCGACCACTCCCTACGAATTTGCGTCCGTGGACGAGGCGGCGGCCTCGCCGCTGGCGTCAGCGCTGTTCGCGATAAACGGCGTGAAGGGCGTTTTCTTCGGCGCCGATTTCGTTTCCATAACCAAGGACGATGCGGCCGACTGGGCCATCGTGAAGCCGCAGGCGCTGGCCGCGATCATGGACCATTTCGTCTCCGGCGCCCCCCTGCTGGCGGGCGCAGCGCCCGCCTCGGCTGACGACGCAGGCGAGGAGGACATTGTCTACGAGGGCGAGACCGCCGAGATCGTTGCGGAGATCAAGGAACTGATTGCAACCCGTGTGCGCCCGGCCGTCGCCAGCGACGGCGGCGACATCATCTTCAGGCGTTTCGACGCCCGGACGGGAATCGTGCATCTGACCATGCGCGGGGCCTGCTCGGGCTGCCCGTCGTCGACGGCGACGCTGAAGAATGGCGTCGAGAACCTGTTGCGCCACTATGTTCCGGAAGTCACGGCGGTCGAGGCGTCGTCCTGATGGGCAAGCCGTTTGCAGATTCGGATCTCGACCAGCTCTTCCGCTCGGCGCGCACCCGCCGCGGCTGGACGCAGGACGAAATACCAGAAGCCCTGATCCGCGCGACCTATGATCTTCTGAAGATGGGGCCGACCGCCTCGAACATAACACCGGGGAGGTTCCTGTTCATCCGGACGCCGGAAGCCAAGGCGCGGCTGCTGCCTCACCTGGACGAGGGCAACAGGGCGCAGACGCGTTCGGCGCCATGGACCGCAATCGTCGCCTACGATCTCGCGTTCGCGGACCATCTCGGCAAGCTGATCCCGCATGCGCCGGCTGCGAGGGACTGGTTCGCGGATCCCGGCGTCCGTGACTGGAACGCCATCCAGTCGGGCACGCTTCAGGGGGCCTATCTTATCGTCGCGGCGCGCGCGCTGGGTCTGGATTGCGGACCGATGGGCGGGTTCAGCCGGGACGGGGTCGACCGGGAATTCTTCCTCGACGATCCCGCGATGAAGACCTGGCGGTCCAATTTCCTCGTCAATATCGGCCACGGCGACGATACGCGCCTGCGGCCGCGCGCGCCGCGTCTCGATTTCGACGAAGCCTGCCGGATTCTCTGATGCTTGTGCTGGGCGTCAACACGGTCGCCGACGCCTGCGAGGCGGCGCTGGTGCGCCACGGCGCGGTTATGGCCGATCGCGCCGAATCCATGAACCAGGGTCATGACACGCGGCTGGCGCCGGTCGTCGAGGCGCTGATGCGGCAGGTCGGTTTTGCGTTTTCCGCACTGGATCGCGTCGCAGTCGTGGTCGGTCCGGGGTCGTTCACGGGCGTGCGCGTTGGCGTCGCGTTTGCGCGCGGGCTCGGCCTCTCGCTGGACATTCCGGTCGTGGGCGTGACCAGTCTCGAAGCGCTGGATGCGTCGCCGCGCGCAGGCAGGATGCTGGGCGTGCTGGCAGCCAAGCGCCGGCCGCCTGAACGGACCTGGTGGGCGCAGACGTTGCACGATGGACGCGGCGATGGCGAGGCCTTCGAGGCCGGCGGCGATGCAATCGCGACACTGGCGCGCGAAGCCGGGGCTGTCTGCGGCCATGTCGAGAGCTTGCCGGAAGACATTGCGACCAGGCTGATTCCCGCCAATCCGCGGGCTGCCGTTGCGGCGTTGTTCGCAGCGCGTCTCACCGAAGACCTGCCTGCGGCCCGTCCGGTCTATGTGCGCGCGCCTGATGCTGCGCCGATGCGGCCGGTCGCGGAATGATGGTGCGTCCCGCCACTGCCGCAGACGCCGCGCCCCTCGCCCGCCTGCACGCCTCCGGCTTCGAGCAAGGCTGGACGGAAGCCGATTTCCAGACCTGGCTCGGCCGGCCGGAAGCCATGGCGGTTGTCGCCGGCGACGAACGCGAAGCAGTCGCATTCGGCCTCGCCCTCATGGCGGGAGCGGATGCCGAGCTGCTGACCATCGCAACCGACCCGCGGCGGCGGAAGCAGGGCCTGGGCCGCAGGGTTTTCCACGCACTCGACGAGATGGCCGCCAGGCGCGGCCTCCATCGCTGGATTCTTGAGGTTGCGCGCAACAATATTCCCGCCCAAGGCCTCTACAGGTCCGAGGGATTCGTGGAAATCGGGCTCAGGAAAGCCTATTATCAGACCGGGCAGGGCCGCGTCGATGCGCTGGTGATGTCCCGCCCGGTCGGGTCCGGCGACAACCATTCCGGTGATGGACAGGACGCGGCCTGACAAGCATATGTGCCCCTGCGGTCGAAGGGGCGCGCGGGGCGCTGCAAGGAGGTTCGCGTGATCGAGCAGAGATGCATCGAGAAAGGCCTGCGGATGACGGAGCAGCGGCGCGTCATCGCGCGCGTGCTGTCGGCTGCGCAGGATCACCCGGACGCAGAGGAACTGCACCGGCGCGCCGCGGCGATCGACCCCAACATTTCGCTGGCCACGGTCTATCGGACCGTGAAGCTGTTCGAGGATTCCGGCATCATCGAGCGCCACGACTTCCGTGACGGACGCTCCCGCTACGAGGAAGCCCCCGAAGAGCATCACGATCACCTGATCGACGCCAAGAACGGCAAGGTGATCGAGTTCAAGTCGGACGAGATCGAGAGGCTGCAGGTCGAGATCGCCCGCAAGCTCGGCTATCGCCTGATCGATCACAGGCTGGAACTCTATGGCGTGCCACTGGGCGAGGACGAGAAGAAGTAACCCGCATGGGCCACACGCCGGCGAAGCCCAACGCCAAGGGCCTCTACATCAAGACCTATGGCTGCCAGATGAATGTCTACGACTCCGAAAGGATGCGGGACGTCCTGGCGCCGCTGGGCTACGTGCCGGTGGATACGCCCGCGGCGGCGGACCTGGTCGTTCTCAACACCTGCCACATCCGCGAGAAGGCGACTGAGAAGGTATTCTCCGAGCTTGGCCGCCTGAAGGAGATGAAGCAGGAAAGCGGCGGGGCGATGCGCATCGCCGTGGCCGGGTGCGTGGCGCAGGCCGAAGGCGAGGAAATCATGCGCCGCCAGCCCGCAGTGGACATGGTGGTCGGGCCACAGGCCTATCACCGCCTGCCGGAGCTGATCGCGCGTCTGTCCCGTCAGACGGGCGACAACCTCGCGGTCGAATTCGATGCGCAGGAGAAGTTCGACGCACTGCCCCGGTCGCGCGAGGCGAACGGCCCGTCAGCCTATCTGTCCGTGCAGGAGGGTTGTGACAAGTTCTGCACGTTCTGCGTCGTGCCCTATACGCGCGGGGCCGAGTATTCGCGCAGCGTCGATGCGATCGTCGCCGAGGCGCGCGACCTGGCCCGGAAGGGCGTCCGGGAGATCGTGCTGATCGGCCAGAATGTGAACGCCTGGCATGGCGCGGCGCCTGCCCAGGATCCGCGCGGCGGCGCATGGCGGCTGGGCGACCTGATCCGCCACGTCGCCAGGATCGGCGGCATCGAACGCATCCGCTACACCACCAGCCACCCGCGCGACATGAGCGAGGACCTGATCGCCGCGCACGCCGACGTCGCGCAGCTGTCGCCCTTCCTCCACCTGCCGGTGCAGGCGGGATCGGACCGCATCCTCAAGGCCATGAACCGCCAGCACACCGCGGACGACTACCTCCGCATTGTCGAGCGCGTGCGCAAGGCCCGGCCGGACATTGCTCTGGCCTCCGATTTCATCGTCGGATTTCCCGGCGAGAGTGAAAAGGATTTCGAGGACACGCTCGCGCTTGTTAAGGCCGTCGGCTTTGCCCAGGCCTATTCGTTCAAGTATTCCCCGCGCCCCGGAACGCCGGCCGCCGCCATGCATCTGCAGGTGGACGAGTCGGTCAAGGACGAGCGCCTTGCGCGCCTGCAGCAGCTCATCGGCGAGCAGGCGCGGGCCTTCAACGCCGCCACCGTCGGCCGCAAGGTCGATGTCCTTTTCGCGCGCGAGGGCAAGCGCGAGGGGCAGGCGCTGGGTTATTCGCCCTGGATGCAGTCCGTCCATGTCGAGAACGCCGCCCATCTTGCGGGCCGGATGGCGAGGATCGAGATTGTGGGCGCCACCATGTCGAGCCTGACGGGCCGCCCCGTCGCGGCGGAGGTTCCCGCGTGAGCGCGAAGTCGGGATCTCCGCGCGCGCGCCGCTACACCGTGCCGGTCGCCAGCCAGCAGATGATGCGCGACCTGTGCGGACCGGCGCATGTGCACCTGCAGCTTCTGGAACAGGCCTTTGCGGACGACAATGTGCGCATCGACAGCCAGGCCAGGTCCGGCGAGCTGGTGGTGACGGGGGAGGGCGAAGGCGCAAGGCGCGCGGCCGATTCGCTCCAGGCGTTTGCACGCCGCATCGGCAATGGCGCCGAGGCAAGCAGCGCCGAACTTGAGGCGGCCATCCGCCTGACGGTCAGCCAGGGCATGGCGGCGGCCTCGGGCGAGGCGATCCTGGGCCTGCGCAGGGCTGTCATGGCGCAGACGCCGGGCCAGCGACAGTATCTCGACAGGCTGCGGCAGGACGACCTCGGCCTGATCTTCGGCGTGGGGCCGGCGGGCACCGGCAAGACCTATCTCGCCGTCGCCGTCGGCGCGGCCGAACTGAAGGCCGGAAAGCGCGAGCGGCTGATCGTGGCGCGTCCCGCCGTCGAGGCGGGCGAGAAGCTGGGCTTCCTGCCCGGCGCGCTGGAGGAAAAGGTCGATCCCTACATGCTGCCGATCTGGGATGCGCTCAACGAGTGCCTCGGCGCGCAGGAGGTGGAGCGTCGAAAGGAACGCCGCGAGATCGAGGTGGCGCCGCTGGCCTTCATGCGCGGACGCACGCTCAAGAACGCCTTCGTCATCATCGACGAGGCGCAGAACGCCACCGTGCCGCAGATGAAGATGGTGCTGACGCGTCTCGGCCGCGGTTCGCGCATGGTCGTGACAGGCGATCCCTCGCAGACCGACCTGCCGGCCGGCGTGAGGTCGGGCCTGCCGCATGCCATGTCCATCCTGAGCCATGTGAAGGGCGTCGCCGTCGAGGAGCTGACGCGCGCCGATGTCGTCCGTCACGAACTGGTCGGCCGCATCATCGAGGCCTATGACAGGGATTCCGCGCGTGAGCGGCCAAAAGGGGCGGCGCGCAAGTGAGCGACACGCTGGCCATCGATCTCAGGGTCGCCGACCCGCGCTGGGAGGCGCTGGGCGATGTCGGCGCCTTCGCCGCCCATGTGCTGGGCCGGGCGGCCGCGCACATGAAAGCGACCGGAGAGATCGCCATCCTGATGACGGACGATGCCGAAATGCATGCCCTCAACCGGCGATGGCGGGGCATGGACAAGCCTACGGACGTCCTGTCCTTCCCCTCGGATGGACCGGACATTCCGGGCCAGCCTCAATATCTTGGCGACATCGCGCTGGGCTATGAGACGTCGCTACGCGACGCCGAGGCGATGCGGCGCCCGTTCGAGGCGCATGCGAGCCATCTGCTGGTTCATGGCTTCCTGCACCTGCTTGGCTATGATCACGTTGACCCTGAAGATGCGAAGGTGATGGAACCTCTCGAAGCAGACATTCTCGCCGGGCTTGGCTGGCCCGACCCTTACGCCGCCGGCCCCTATGCCGGCGAACAGGCGGGAGGCTGACGCCCATGCCCAACGACGGGGAGCCTCCGCAACGCCTGTCGCTGCGCAAGCGTCTGGCCCGGCTTATTGCCGGCAAGGGTGATCTGGAGACGGGTCTGCACCAGGACGCCGTCCCGGCCGCGCCGACCGCCATCCGGCTCCGGCTCAAGGAGTTCGAGACGGCGGTTGTGCGCGACGTGATGACCTCGCGCATCGACATCGCCGCCCTTGAGGTCGATGCGACGCTGGGCGAGGTGCTCGATTTCTTCGCCAAGGAGGCGCACTCGCGCATGCCGGTTTACCGCGACTCGCTGGACGAGCCGCTGGGCTTCATCCACATCAAGGATGTGGTGGCCGAGGGCGTGCGCGGCGGCTGGACGGCCGAGACGCTGGCCTCGCGCCCGCTGCAGCGGCTTCTGCGGGAGATCATGTTCGTGCCGGAGTCGACGCCCCTGCAGGACCTGCTGATCCGCATGCAGGCGAGCCGCATCCACATTGCGCTGGTGATCGATGAGTATGGCGGCACGGGCGGCATGGTGTGCCTCGAAGACCTGGTCGAGCAGATCGTTGGCGACATCGAGGACGAATACGACGAGGCGAAGCCGCCCATCCTTCGTCGCGGCCGGGCGACATGGGAGGTCGATGGGCTTGCCGTCATCGCCGACGTGGCGCGCGAGACCGGCCTGCCGGTCGAGGTCGAGGATTTTGAGGACGAGGTGGAGACCTTCGGCGGCCTCGTCTCCGCGATCGCCGGCCGCGTGCCGCAGGGGGGCGAGGTGATCGAGCATCCGCGCGGTCTCACCATCGAGGTGCTCGAAGCCGATCCGCGGCGGGTTGTCCGGGCCCGGTTGCGCGGGCCAAAGGCGGCGCCGGCCGCGCTTGCCGAGACCAAGACTGCGGCGGTAGACCGGTAAGCCAGCCAGGGCAGGCGGGCCGGGAGGGGCAATGACAGCGTCGCAAGCGGGCAGCGATCCCCAGCCACATGGCCGCGGGAACATTCTCGCGCCCGCCTATCTCTGGGTTGCAGGCCTGCAGGGATGGCGCGCGCTGGCCTTCTGCGCCGGGCTCGGCGCCGTCGCCAACGCCGCCATGCCGCCGTTTCATATCTGGCCGCTCTATGCGCTGGCTCTGGGCGGCCTTGTCTGGAGTCTCGATTCGGCCCGCCTTGCGCCGCGGCCGCGTCGCGCCGCCTTCTGGCGGGTCGCCGTGTTCGGCTTTGCCTATTACCTTGTCGGCATGCACTGGATCGCGTGGGCCTTCCTCGTGAATCCAGGCGCACACCTGATCTTCATCTGGATGCCGCTGGTCGCGCTGCCGGGCCTTCTGGCGGCGATCCTCGCCACAGCGATCTGGTCGGTCTATCCCTACTGGTGTCTCGGGCCGGCCCGGCTTCTGATCTTTTCCTCCGCCTTCATGCTGGCCGAATGGTTCCGTGCGTCGCTGTTCGGCATTGGCGGGCTGCCATGGAACCTGCCGGGCATGATCTGGGCGCCGGGCGAGGCGATCTCGCAGTCGGCGGCGCTGTGGGGCATTTACGGCCTCTCCTGGCTTACCGTCGTTGCGATGGCGTCGCCCGCCATGCTGGCGGATGCGCGCCCGCGCGGCTCGACCGCTTCGCGCGCGGCGCCGATCATTGTCGCGGCAATCGTGTTCGGCGCCCTCTGGGGCTGGGGCGCGCGGCGGCTCGGGGAGGCGCCGATCGACCAGCAGGCGACGTCGACCGTGATCCGCCTGGTCGACGCGGGCGTGCCACAGGCGGAGAAGCATCAGGTCGGCCGGGCGCAGGAGATTCTCACCCGCTATGTCGCGCTGACCGGCCCGGACACGGACGCCGCCCCGCGGATCGTCGTCTGGCCGGAAGGGGCGCTGCCCGCCTATCTGCACCAGGCCGTCGAGGTGGTGTCGCCCTCGGTGCGGCGACGCAAGCTGATCATGGGCGCGGCGCGGATCGGGAATCTCGGGGCGGACGACCAGGCCGTGTACAATTCTCTCGCCGTCCTGAGCGGGGCCAGCGAGGCGCGCGCGCTGCTGCAGGTCTATGACAAGCACATGCTCGTGCCGTTCGGCGAGTTCATGCCCGGGGCCGGCCTCCTGTCGGCCATCGGGCTCAAGACGCTGCAGGATCTCGCTCCGGGAGGATTTGCTGCGGGGCCGCCGCCGGCGACTGTCAGGGCGGATGGCGTGCCGCCCTTCGGGCCGCTGATCTGCTACGAGGCGATCTTTCCCGGCCTGTCGCCCAACGGGACGGACCGTCCGGAATGGCTGGTCAACATCTCGATCGACGCCTGGTTCGGCGAACTCTTCGGCCCCGGCCAGCATGCCGCGCAGGCGCGCTATCGCGCCATAGAGGAGGGCTTGCCCATGGCGCGGGTGGCCAGCCTCGGCGAGACGGGAATGATCGATGCCTATGGCCGCTGGACGGCGCGGGGCAAGCCGGCCGATCCCTCGCTCTACGGTCCCGACCCGGAGGGCTGGCGGTCCAGCGTTGTCGATGCGCCGATTCCCAGGGCGATCGATGCGACGCCGTACAGCAACTGGCGTGACGGCCTGTTCTGGCTGATTTTCGTTACGCTCAACCTCGGGTTGTTCATCCTCCCGCGCCGTTAGGCTAGGTGTTAGCTCAACTTCCGGCTGTGCCGAGGAACGGAGGAACGGGCGATGGAAACGCGGGACCCCACGGACATCGACCGCATCGTCTCGGAGCGGATCTATTCCCGCCGGATGGAGCTGGAGATGTCCCAGCCGGAATTGGCCGACCGGGTGGGGGTGACGTTCCAGCAGGTGCAGAAGTACGAAAACGGCAAGAACCGGGTCTCGGCCGGCCGGCTCTACGAGATCGCCCGCGCGCTGGGCGTCACGATCCAGTATTTCTACGAGGCCGCCCCCCGTCTGCCGCAGACACGGCGCGGGGTGGCGGAAGACGCCGCCGAATTCCATGGGCCCGCCATCGGGGAGGAGATCGAGCTGCTCGCCGCCTTCCGGCGGCTGGAGAAGGCCTCGGCCCGGAAGGCGGTGATCGATCTCGCCAAGAGGCAGCTGAAGGCTGCCTCCGGGGGCGGCAGGAAGGCGTCGGCCCGCAAGCGCTGACCGGCGCAGCCCGGTTGGAAGGGGCGCGGAATCATATAAAGCTTTCTTTATATGCCGGTCTGGGCTATGGCAGGCCCCTGGCTTCAAGGGGAGTTCTGCGTGGCGCGTTCCGAATACCTTTTCACCTCCGAAAGCGTGTCCGAAGGCCATCCGGACAAGGTCTGCGACCGCATCTCGGACGAGGTGGTGGACCTCTACTACCGCACCACCATCGAGCAGGGCCTTGATGTCTGGGCGCTGCGCTGCGCCGCCGAAACTCTCGCCACCACCAACAAGGTCGTCATCGCCGGGGAGTTCCGCGGCACGGACGCGGTCACCAAGGACCTGATCGCCCATTGCGCCCGCATGGCGATCAAGGACATCGGCTACGACCAGGAAGGCTTCTCCTGGCGCAATGCCGATATCGAGGTCCTTCTTCACGGCCAGTCCGAGCATATCGCGCAGGGCGTGGATGCGTCCGGCAACAAGGAGGAGGGTGCGGGAGACCAGGGCATCATGTTCGGCTACGCCACGAACGAGACGCCCGAGCTGATGCCGGCCCCGATCCAGTTCTCCCACAGGATCCTGAAGCTGCTGGCCGAGGCCCGGCGTTCCGGAAGGGAGCCGACGCTGGCGCCGGACGCCAAGTCACAGGTCACCGTCCGCTACGAGAACGGCAAGCCGAAGGAAGCCGTCTCCATCGTCCTCTCGACCCAGCACACTGATCCGAACCAGACCTCCGACGACATCCGCAGGATCGTCGAGCCCTATGTCCGCCAGGCCCTGGGCGACGTGCTGCCCATCGCGAAAACCTGCAAATGGTGGATCAATCCGACGGGCAAGTTCGTGATCGGAGGGCCGGACGGCGATTGCGGGCTCACGGGCCGGAAGATCATCGTCGACACCTATGGCGGGGCTGCGCCGCATGGCGGCGGCGCCTTCTCGGGCAAGGACCCGACGAAGGTGGACCGCTCGGCGGCTTATGCGGCGCGCTATCTGGCCAAGAACGTCGTGGCGGCCGGCCTTGCCGACCGCTGCATCATCCAGCTGTCCTATGCGATCGGCGTTCCCGAGCCGCTGTCGATCTACGCCAGCTGCGACGGCACGGAAAAATGCGACCTGGCCAGGCTCGAAAAGCGTCTCGGCGAGGTGATGGACCTGCGCCCCCGCGGCATCCGCACGCATCTGGGCCTCAACAAGCCGATCTACGCCCGCACCGCGGCCTACGGCCATTTCGGCCGGGAGCCGGACGCCGATGGCGGTTTCTCGTGGGAGAAGACCGATCTGGTCGGCGCGCTGAAGGACCTCGCCTAGATCCTTCGCTGCTGCAAATCCGGCGACGCCGGCGCGCCGGCGCGGTAGGATCGCGGCATGATGGAGGGCTTCCGATTCCTGCCGGAGTATTTCAGCCCCGCGCAGCAGCGCGCGCTGGCGGAGGAGGTGCTGCGCCTGCTGGAGGAGTGCCCGCTCTACCGGGGGGCCATGCCCCGGACGGGGAGGCCGCTGTCGGTGCGCAACTCCAATTTCGGACCCCTGGGGTGGGTGAGCGACGTTGCGGGGTATCGCTACCAGCCGCGACATCCCGAAACAGGCAGGCGCTGGGCGCCCATCCCACAAGCCCTGCTCGACCTGTGGGCGAATGTCTCCAACTATCCCGCGCCGCCGCAGGCCTGTCTCGTCAACTGGTATGAGGCCGGCTCCAGGCTCGGCCTGCACGTCGATGCGGACGAGACAGCGCGCGATGCGCCGGTGGTGTCCGTGTCGCTTGGCGCGCGGGCGCTGTTCCGGCTGGGCGGGCTGGAGCGGAGGAGTCCGACCTCGTCCCTGCGGCTGGCCTCGGGCGATGTGGTCGTGCTCGGCGGACGTTCGCGGCGGGCCTATCATGGCGTTGACCGCATCTGGCCGGGCAGTTCCCAGCTCGTCCCGGGCGGCGGCCGGATCAACCTGACGCTGCGCCGCGTGACCGCGCCGTAAGCCGCCTCAGCGTGCGGCCGCCCGGGTGTCGGTGCGCCAGTGCAGGCTGAGCACGGGCAGGGTCGACGCCGCACGCCGCTCATTCAGCTTCCGGCCCAGCGGATGGCGGCCGATCCTGCGGCGAAGCTCGTCGACGCTGGTTTCCTGGTTCATCAGATGAACCCGGTTGAAGGGATCGCGCTCGTCGATGATGAGCACGTCGGCATCGCCCCGGAACCAGGCGCCGCGGGCATGGCCCTCATTGTCGATATGAAACACCACAACGGCCTTTTGCTTCCGGCCGGATTCGAATGGCCACATCTCTCGCCCCGTCTGTCCAGTCGCGCGGAACGGCCCGGCGCCGTCTCGGAACACCAACGAACGGGTTGACCATCTGTTCCCGGAGGGTGTCGCGATTCCGTCACGCGCCACGCCGTCGCGGCAGGGGCGATCCCTTAAGCGACGGTTAAACACGCTCTGGCACAAGGACAGGATGGTGCTTCCGCTGTCCGCCGTGGGCTTGCTGTTCGGCTCGACGTCCAGTCCGGGCGGGGTGAACCTGTCGGTCCTGACGGGCGGAACATCGTCGTCGGGCGGGGTCGCCGCCAGCGCGGGGTCGATCAAGGCGGCGCTGGTCAACGCAGAAAAGAACGAAGCCAAACAGATCGGCCAGGTGGCCAAGGATCCGCAGGTGGTCAAGGACCTCGCGCGCTACGAAAAGGTGGTGAAGACCGCGAAGTCGCTGGATGATGTGCTCGACGATCCGGTTGCGCGGCGCGTGTTCATGACGGCGAACGGTCTCAAATCCTTCGTCGACTATGTCGGCATGGCGAAGAAGGTGCTGGCCTCGGACGTATCCGACGCAAGGTCGCCCGCCGCGCGGCTCGCGAGCATCAACGGCGCCTGGTACGACACGGTGAAGAAGTATCCGGTCGGCCTTGCCGGCATCGGCGTGCTGCAGGTGTCGGACGCGATCGCCGAGGTGAAGGCCAATTACATGGCCGAGAAGCGCCTCGACCTGCTGGACGCCCAGATGCCGGGGCTGGGCTCCGCCGTGCTGTTCAAGCAGGTCGCATCCAAGCTCAAGGATGCGGTCGACGTACTGGCCTCGGGCCTCGGGCGCGAGGTGATCACGACGGCGTTCGGCATTCCCAAGCAGATTGCCGTCCAGTCGCTGGTCGCGCAGGAGAAGGCGATCAACCAGCGGATCGACGTCGCGAAGCTGCAGGACGCCAGCTATGTCGACATCATCGCGCAGCGCTATCTCCTCGTGCTGAATGGCGGCCTTGGCGGGATAACGGCCTGAGGCAATCGATCTCCGCCTCTCCCGCCCGCCATGCGGCGGCTGGCGTCCTTCGGGACGCCCCCCGGGCTCCCCGCCCGGATTCACACAGGTTCCGGGCAGGCTTCGAGGGCTGGGGCGATCCGCCCTTGCCGCGGGCGACCAACCCTGCCGTCACCGGGTCGATCCCTCACACGCTTCAATATTGAAATGCTTCTAATGCGCAGTTACATATTGCCGGATTCGAGGAAGCTGCCTATGCACGCTCGCATTCGGACGGACTCCGACGCCGGGACTGGGCCGGCCGACAGGGGAGGCTCCTGCGCCTCGCCCTCCGGCGGACCAGACCGGCGCCGGTTCCGCCTGTCGCTCGCCCTGCGACCGGGACCGACGGCGTTCAAGCCTGTCACCTATGCGGTCATGCACCTTTCCGTGGCGATCGGGGTCGCCTATGCGCTGACACGCGACTGGCGCATTGCACTCGGCGTCGGGATCATCGAGCCGATGGTGCAGACCCTGGCCTATATGATCCATGAAAAGGCCTGGTCGATCGGCGGGCGCAGGCGGAAGGCGTGAGACGGCCGGCCCGCCGCCGACAGAGGGAGGCGCTGTCGCCCGCTTGCCTTACGCAGTAAATTTATGGCGTAAATCCTGCCCGGCGGCGAAGACGGGGTTGGCGTGCCCAAGGTCCTTTCGGCAGACGACATCGCAAGCTTTCGCGAGCGCCTGTGCGACATCGCCGAGGAGAAATTCGCGGCGCTGGGCATAGAGGGCGTCACCCTGCGCGACCTTGCGGCCGCGATGGGGGTCTCGCCGATGACGCCCTACCGCTATTTCAGGGACAAGGACGCCATCCTTGCCGCCGTACGCGCCCGCGCCTTCAACCGCTTCGCGCAGGCGATGGAGGAGGCGGAGCTTGCGGCGCGGACAAGGGGGAAGGGCGGGGCGTTCACCGGCGCGGCCTATGTCAACTGGGCGCTGAAGAACGCGGCGGCCTATCGCCTGATGTTCGACACGCAGCAGCCGACGGCGGCGGACCATCCCGATCTCGTCGAGGCGATGCGGCGCGCCCGCGCGACGATGACCGCCTACTGGCGGCGCATGAAGGCGGAAGGACGCTTCAAGGGCGACGTGGAGCTGGCGGGGCGCCTGATGTGGTCGGCCCAGCATGGCGCCGTGATGCTGGAGCTGGCGGGCCTGCTGCACAAGCCGATGGAGGCGCGCAAGCTGGCGGCGCGGGCGATCCTGTCGCTGGCGCGCGATCTCGGCGTCACGGGTGAGTAGGGGTTCACCAGACGAAAGGCAGCCAGCGGTATTTCACGCGCCGGGCGTAGTCCGCGTAGCCGGGCAGGCCTTCGCGCAGCGTGGCTTCCTCGCCCAGCGTGCGGATCGCCAGGACCGGAACCGACAGGGCCACGGGGATCAGCGCCGCCAGCGAGCCAAGCGAGAGCGCGATGCCGGCGCACATCACAAGGGCGAAGGCATAGCCCGGATGGCGGATGAAGGCGTAGGGGCCGGTGTCGATCACGCGGTGATCGCGGTCGGACTGGATGCGAACGGTCGACTCGAAGTGGCGATTGACGCTCTGCGCCCAGGCCGTGCCGAGATAGCCGGCGACCAGCAGGACATAGCCGATGAGCGTCGCCCAGTCCGGCGTCGGCGCCCAGTGGAAGCGGGCGTCATCCAGGGCGGCGAGGGGCAGGATCGAGAAGAAGAGCACGACGATGAGCGGGGCGAGGATAACGTCCCAGCCTTTCGTGCCCGGCTGGAATTTCTGGCGCACCACGATGAGCTCGGGATTCTTGCGCCGGATCCAGCCCATGGCGAAGACGGTGAGGATCGCGAACAGAGAGAGGGTGATCCAGCCGCGGCGCCAGTCGATCGTGCCGGCCGGCCAGAACAGCAATACAGCCATGATGGCGAACACGATAACGAGCTGGAGATAGCCCCGGAGTTCGGCCGCGAGAGATATCCGCGCGCGCTGATCATCGTCTGCCTGCGGCATGATCCGCTCCATGGTTTCCTGGCCGCAAGCCAGGTCCGGGGCCCCGGTGATGGACAGCACCGTCGCGCTGCGGCTGCTCAGACCGGAGCGGCAAAGGCGTCCGCCAGTTCCGAAGACGGACCCAGCACATTGCCCGGCGTGCCAGCCACATTGGTTGCAAGCGCGATTGACAGGTCAAGGTCGGGATAGACCACGAGGCTGGCGCGGCCGCCTTCCTGGTTGCCCGCGTGATGCCAGCGGCGACGTCCCTTCGCGTCCTGATCGACACGCCAGCCCAGACCCAGCGGGGGCGAGTTGTCCGAGGCCTCCACCAGCACCGTGAACAGCAGTCTCTGCATATCGGCGGGCACGTGCTGCGGATCAAGATGCGCCGCGCCGAAGCGCGCGATGTCGGACGGCGTCGCGATGAAGCCGCCGCCCGCCCATTTGTAGGCGGGGTTGACCTGCCGCACATTGACCCAGCCGTCCCTGGCCAGCGGGTACATGCCTGTGTATTGCCCGGCCGGGCCATAGCCGCTGACGCGGCCGGGGCGCAGGCTGATCGGATCGTCCGCGCGCAGGCTGTCGAGACCGAAAGGCGCTGCAATCTCCTGTGCGACGAGGTCGAGAAAGGGCGTCGCCGTCGCCGCCTCGATCGCGAGGGAGGCGAGCGTGTAGCCGTAGGTCGAGTAGATCGACTTCGTGCCGGGTTCGGCGACCAGCGGATCGTTGATGAAGAGCCCGAGGATCGCGGCGTTTGTTGCAT
Organism: uncultured Rhizobium sp.; assembly: GCA_964614815.1. Taxonomy (GTDB): domain Bacteria; phylum Pseudomonadota; class Alphaproteobacteria; order Caulobacterales; family Hyphomonadaceae; genus UBA7672. The sequence goes on from CAZTMG010000002.1 coordinate 26,637, forward strand.
AGGTGCGGAAGTCGGCGATGCCGCCTGGCGCGACAGCGCTGGTGTCGCGGGCGTTGTAGTGGCGCACGCCGCCACGATGGGTCAGCAGCATACGGAGCGTGGTGGCGCGATGCGGCTCGGGCAGGTCCCTGAGCCAGGTGGAGATCGGCGCATCGAGATCGAGCGCGCCGCGCACGGCCAGGCGGGCGGCGGCGGTGGCGGTCACGATCTTGGAGACCGAGCCGAGCTTGAAGCTGTGTTGCGGCGTTGCCGGGACATCGAGTTCAAGATCGGCCTTGCCATAGGCCTTTGCCCAGACGAGGCCGGCGCGACGTGCGATGGCGATGGAAAGCGCCGGCGTCGGAAAGGCGGCCCGCAGCGCCTGTGCGATTTCATCGGCTCGCCGTGCAGCCGCGGCCCCTTCCTGGGCCCGGGCGTTGGGCGTCGAGCAGGCCGCGAGCATCGCGCCGGCGCCAGCGCCGACAAGCCAGTTGCGACGGGTCAGTGTCATCAAGCCCCTCCCTGTCGCCCCCCGCCAACCAAGGCAGCATCAACAGGGCGCATGGTCAACTAAGAAAATAGTTGAAGCCGTGGCGCGCGTTGTCCTGCGGCCTGCAGGCGATGGCTACTGCAGCGCTTCCGGGCCGGTGCTGACGGCGACCATGGCTGCGCGGAGGATGCGGTCGCCGATGCGCCAGCCGGACTGGTAGAGTTCGGCGACGGCGCCGGCGGGGTGCCGGGAAGGAACCTGCGTCACGGCCTGGTGCAGGGCGGGATCGAAGGCGGCGCCGGGCGAGGCGTCGATGGCGGTGACGCCATGGCGCGCGAGAACGGCGACCAGCTCCTTCTGGGTCAGGTCGACGCCTTCGAGCGCGGTCTTCACGGCGTCGGGCAGCTCGCCGCGGCTGCTAGCGGGCACGGCCTCGATGGCGCGGTTGAGATTGTCGGCGACGTTGAGCAGGTCGCGCGAGAATTTCTCGACGGCGTAGAGGCGCGCCTCCTCGATCTGGCGGTTGGCGCGCTTGCGGACATTGTCGGTCTCGGCGAGCGCGCGCAGCAGGTTGTCCTTCAGCGCGTCGCGCTCCTTCTCGAGCGATGCGACGATTTCGGCGAGCGGGTTCTCGGCCGGGCGCGGGGCGCCGATGGCCTCGTCCATGCCCTCGTTCTCGGCGTCGAGGATGGCGTCCTCGTCCGCTGGGCCGGTTCCCGTGTTGTCGTCGTTCATGCCGCTCAACTTTCGTCTACTCGCGTTTCGTCGCCGGGCGCGCGTCGCCGAGGAGGCGACCCACGACTTGGGCCGTATAGTCCACCATCGGGATTACCCGCGCGTAATTCAGCCGCGTCGGTCCGATCACGCCCAGCGCCCCTACAATCTTCCGTTCCGCATTCATATAGGGAGCGACAATCATCGCTGAACCCGACAGCGAGAACAGCGGGTTCTCAGAGCCGATGAAGAGGCGCACCCCGTCGGCATTCCGCGCGGTGTCCAGGACGTTGAGCAGGTTTTCGGAACGCTCAAGCTCGGCGAAGAGGTCGCGGACCCGGTCGAGATCCTCGGCCACGCGCGGATCGTCCAGCAGGTTGGCCCGGCCGCGCACGATGAGGGAGCGGCCGCGGGCCGGGTCCTCGCCCGACCACTGGGCCAGTCCATCCTCGACCAGGCGGGCGGCGGTCTGGTCGAGCAGGGCGCGCCTGGAGCGGATCTCGTCCAGCACGGCCTCGCGCGCCTCGGTCAGGGTTTTTCCCTTCATGCGGGCGTTGAGATAGTTGCCGGCCTCGGTGAGCGCGGAGGCGGGCAGGCCCGGCGGGAGGGCCAGCACGCGGTTCTCCACCTCGCCCGATTCGGCGACAATGACGGCGAGCGCCTGCTCTCCCGAGATACGCACGAATTCGACATGGCGCACGGGCGCATCCGTCGTCGGCGTGGAGACGAGACCGGCGCCGCCGACGAGACCCGACAGCAGTTCGGAGGCTTCCGCCAGAACATTCTCCATGCGGCGGCCCGAGCCCGCGAGGCGGTTCTCGATCGAGCGCTTGTCTTCCTCGGCCGGCTCGCCGAGTTGCAGGAGGGAGTCCACGAAGATGCGCAGGCCGGCATGGGTGGGCACCCGCCCGGCCGAGGTGTGGGGGCTGTCGATCAGCCCCATGTCGGCGAGGTCCGACATGATGTTGCGGATCGAGGCGGGGGAGAGGGCGACGCCGCGCCGGGAGATCGTGCGGGAGCCCACCGGCTCGCCGGTGTCGAGATAGGCCTGGACGATCTCGCGGAAGATGTCGCGGCTGCGCCTGTCCATGGCCGCGAAGGCGGACACGGGCGAGCTGGGTCCTGCTGGATTGCGCGGGCTGGCGGTCATGGCGCGGGGAAGGTATGGGCGCAACCTGACGGGTTCAACCCGGTAATGTGGCTGAAAACACGCGGAAAAGCCGGGTCCTGCAGGCGGGTGCGGGTGAGCGCTGGAGCTTCCGGCCAAAGGCGACTAAGCCAGCGGCGCACTGTTTGCGAGGTCACCCGTCATGCGCCCGTCCGGCCGCACGCCCAGCCAGCTCCGTCCCGTTTCGCTTGAGCCGGGCGTCGCCCGCTATGCGGAAGGCTCATGCCTGGCGAAGTTCGGGCACACGCATGTGCTGTGCACCGCCTCCTGGGTCGGGGAGGTTCCGCGCTGGAAGAAGGGCAAGGGCGAAGGCTGGGTGACCGGCGAATACGGCATGCTGCCGCGCGCCACGCACACGCGCGGCCGTCGCGAGGCGGCGGACGGCAAGCAGTCCGGCCGCACGCAGGAGACCCAGCGGCTGATCGGGCGGGCGCTGCGCGCCGTCACCGACATGAAGGCGCTGGGCGAGAACACGATCACCATCGACTGCGACGTGCTGCAGGCCGATGGCGGCACCCGCACGGCGGCGATCACGGGCGGCTATGTGGCGCTTGCGCTGGCGTGCAGATACCTTGTCGAGGAAGGCGTCATCAAGACGAATCCGCTGTCGGCGCAGGTCGCGGCGGTGTCGTGCGGGATCTACAGGGACACGCCTGTCCTCGACCTCGACTATCCGGAGGATTCGGATGCGCAGGTCGATGCGAACGTCGTGATGGCGTCGGGCGGCCGGCTGATCGAGATCCAGGGCACGGGCGAACAGCGCGCCTTCACGCGGGCGGAGTTCACGGCGCTGATGGACCTCGCCGAGGCGGGTTGCGAGGAGCTGTTCGCAGCGCAAAGGAAGGCGCTGGGCGCCTGATGGCGCTGGGCTTCTGGCTGAAGGCGGAGCCGGGCATGGGGAACTCGCCGCGCTCAGGCGTGTAATTCACATTATCATTGCCCTGATTTTCTTGCGTAAATCGTTTCCATGCGCCATGAGTGAGAATGTAAGTGCGAAGCGTTCGCGATTCTGTGTGCGGCTTCGGCATGGAGCGCCTGTGGACATGAGCCGGGTGCGTCAGCGGATGAGGGAGCGGTGAATGGGTATTGTGCGGGTAGCGGGCGGCGCGGGGCTCCGGAGCGGTCTGATCGCATCAGCGACGGCCATGACGCTCGGCGGCGGTCTGGCCCATGCACAGGCCGCGATCGAGCCGCCGCCGTCCGGTTCCAGGGACACGGTGGTGATTGAGGGGTTTGGCGTCCAGGAGCTGTCCTCGCCCAAGCACACCCAACCCATCCTGGATACGCCCCAGACGGTGGTCGTGATGTCAGACGCCCTGCTGGATGAGCAGGGACGGCGGACCCTGCGTGACTCGCTGCGCAACATCACGGGCGTGTCGATCCAGGCCGGCGAGGGGAACCCGCCCGGCGGGGACTGCATGACGATCCGCGGGTTCTCGGCCCGCGCCGACATCTTCGTCGACGGCCTGCCGGACAATGGCAATTATTTCCGGGACCCCTTCAATGCCGAGCGGATCGAGGTGACCAAGGGACCGGCCTCGGCCTTTGCAGGGCGCGGCAATGTCGGCGGTACGATCAACATCGTCAGCCGGCAGCCGCAGCTGGACGATTTCGCCGAGATCGAGCTGGCGGCGGGAACCGACAATCTCTATCGCGCAACGCTCGACTACAACACGGTGCTGTCGGAGGAGGCCGGCATCGCAT
>CAZTMG010000002.1:30701-32329 GCA_964614815.1 uncultured Rhizobium sp.
CAATGCGATGGCGCATGATGCGAACGAGCCGGGCCGGGACGTCGTGAAGAATTCGCGGTACGCCTTCGCGCCGCAGATCGCCTTCGGGCTCTCCGGCGATACGCGCGTCACGCTCAGCTATTACCAGATGAGCCAGGAGGACGTTCCCGATTACGGCCTGCCGAATGCGCGCAACATCACGCTGGCCGGATCGGGCTTCGAGGGCCGTGTCGCCCCGGTCGATGCCGGCAATTTCTATGGCTATTCGACCGACTATCGTGACCTCGACGTGACGATGTTCACCGCCCGGGCGACGCACGAGATCTCCGACACGGCGCGCCTGCGCGTTCAGGGCCGCTATGCCCGCGTCCACAACGACACCGTGATCTCGGCGCCGCGCTTCGTCGGCGCGGTGACGACGCTGGATGCGTCCACCCAGGTCGTGGGCAACCGCAAGCCGCGCGACCAGACCGACGAGCTGCTGGTCGGACAGGCCGATCTCACCCTTGTGTTCGAGACGGGCGGGCTGGCGCATACGCTGGTGACGGGCGTCGAGGTGTCGGACGAGCGCACGGAGAATCTGCGCCGGCTCGACGCCAACGGTCCGGCCATGAACCTGTTCAATCCGGCGCTGCAGGCCGCCGCGCCGATTCCCTACAACGGCACCCGGGCCATCGTGGAGACCGACGTGGCCTCAGCCTATGTCTTCGATTCGGTGGAAATCGGTTCGCAATGGATCGTCAATGGCGGCCTTCGCTATGACAGCGTGAGGACGCGCGTTCGCGGCGTGGTGGACCCTGGCTTCACGGCGACGGGCTACGCCACCGATCTGACCGCCGACGATGGCGCGTTCAGCGGCAGCGTCTCCCTGGTCTACAAGCCGGTCGAATCGGCGAGCCTGTATGCTGCCTGGGGATCGGGATTCGAGACATCGGGCCGCGCCGACATCGTGCAGGTCGCCGGCGGCAACAACGCGCCGCCCGTGACGGCTGGCGCCTTCAATGTCGATCCCGAGACGAGCCAGAGCGTCGAGGTCGGCGCGAAATGGGATGTGCTCGAAAACCTGCAACTTGCGGCGGCGCTGTTCCGGATCGAGAAGACCAACGCCCGAACGCCGGGCGTCAATGCCGGCGATCCGCCGGTGGTGCTGGACGGCGAGCAGCGTGTCGACGGCTTCGAGATTTCGGCGGTCGGGACAGTGCTGCCCGGCTTGAACGTTATCGGCAGCTATTCCTGGCTCGACGGCGAGGTGACGAAATCGAACAACGCCTTCGAGCGCGGACAGCGCCTCGACAACCTGCCGGAGCATTCGGCGAGCCTCTGGACCTCCTGGCGCATCAACAATGCGTGGATGGTCGGAGGCGGCGTCCAGCATGTCGGCGCGCGCATCAGCGACATCCGGACCGGCCCGGCCGCCAACATCCAGATCGTGGCGCCCGCCTACACCACGCTCGATGCCGTGGTGGAGTGGGAGCTGACCGACCAGGTGCAGCTGCGCCTGAACCTGCAGAACCTGACGGACGAGACCTATTTCCAGTCCTTCTCCAGCGCCCAGAGCATTCCGGGCGCTGCGCGGTCCGCCATTCTCTCGCTCGACCTCACCTATTGAGGCGGGCAGGGGGCGGGCCTAGAGCATCGGGCGATTATTC
>CAZTMG010000002.1:32339-39329 GCA_964614815.1 uncultured Rhizobium sp.
GCCCCATCATGGACGGCAGCGAATGATCCTCGAGATAAACGGCGTTCTGGATGCGGCGGCCGTCGCGCGCGTGCGCGCGCTCATCGACGGCGGCCAGTGGGGGGATGGACGTGTCACGGCCGGCTACCAGTCGGCGCTTGCCAAGGACAATGCGCAGCTGCCCGAGGACAGTCCCGAGGGGCGGGAGGCCGCCGCGATCGTTCTCGGGGCGCTGGGGCGGTCGCTGCTGTTCCAGACAGCGGCCCTGCCCGCCGAGATCTTTCCGCCCCTGTTCAACCGCTATCGCGGCGGGCAGAGTTTCGGCGTGCATGTCGACAACGCCTTCCGGCCGGCGCTGGACGGGCGGCGCATCCGCACCGATCTGTCCGCCACGCTCTTTCTGGAGCCGCCGGACGCGTATGAGGGCGGGGAGCTGGTGATCGAGGACGGATCGGTCTCGCACGCGGTGAAGCTGGCGGCGGGCGACATGGTGCTCTATCCCGCGACGACGCTTCACGCCGTGCGTCCGGTGACGCGGGGAACGCGGGTCGCCTGCTTCTTCTGGGTCCAGTCGCTGGTGCCCGAGCAGCACAAGCGCGCGATCCTGTTCGACATGGACCTGTCGATCCAGCGCCTGCGCGGCGAGGTGGGCGATGCGCATCCCGCCCTGGTGGCGCTGACGGGCGCCTATCACAACCTGCTCCGGCTGTGGGGCAGGCCCTGACGGGGTGGAAAATCCGGCAGGCGTCATGGGAGTCGCACGGCCATGACGCCCGCCGTCAGGCAGATTGGCGGGAGAGCCGCCGGGAAGCCGGTCAGCGCGAGGCGAGCGTCGCGCCGGCCGGGAGAGACTCGGCGTGGAGGGCGGCGACGAGCGGATTGTCGGCGCCGCGGACGGCCTGGGCGATGGCGTCCTTCACGCACTGTTCGAAACGGGCCGGTTCGCGCGGCAGCAGGGGGCTGCGCGACGGCTCGACGCCGCAGGCGCGCTGGGCGGCAATGTCCACGCGCTTGAGGAAGGCGCGGGCGCCGTCCGCGGAGGAGAGGTCGAGGTCGGCGATGCTGACGCGCTCGACGGCGGGTTGCGGGGTCTGCGCGCTCGCCGCGCCGGCGGAGGCGGCCCAGATGACCGCGCCGACGGAGACGGCGATCGACAGCAGGTCGGCGCCCCGGAGGGGGGAGGGGGCTGTGTTGGGGAGGGAGACGTTCGCATCCATGTGGTTTCTCCTTCTATGGATGATCCCAGCATGGGGCGGATGAGGGCCGCCCGCTCGCCGTTTCCCGGAAACGGAGTGTTTTCCGAGAATTCGGCAAGCCTTTTCAGGAAACGCACAGTCGCGCCGGCCGGGATGTCCAAATACCTGGATTCACCCGGTTTTTCAGGAATCGATCAGACCGTTTCAGGAATCGGCGAGGGGTCTTCCAGCGCCCGGCGGCGCCATTCGGAGGGCGAGACGCCCGCTTCCTCCTTGAAGGCGCGGTTGAAGGGGCCGAGCGAAGCGAAACCGATGTCGTAGGCGATGGTGGAGATGGACACGCGCGCCTCGGCCGGATCGGCCAGGCGAGACTTGGCGGCGGCGATCCGGTGCGCGTTCACATAGGACGGAAAGTTGCGGTAGCCGAGGCAGTCATTGATCAGGCGGCGCAGCTGGGTTTCGGGGATGCCGGCGCGCAGGGCGAGGCTGGCGATGGTGAGGCCTTCCTCCTTCCAGACCTCGTCCTTCGCCATCAGGGTTTCGAGACGCTGGAGATCGGCCCTTGAGGCGCGGTCGAGTTCGGCCCGATCGGTACGGGTTCCGTTGCCGTTCGCCTTCGCGACCGGCGGGCCGGCGGGGATCACGGGCTGCGCCGCCCCCGGCGAGGCCAGGCGCGGTTCGGCCGGCAGGACCTCGGGGCCGACCATGGCTTCGCGCGGATCGAGGAAAACCAGGGCCCCGCCGAAGACGATGGCGGCGAACAGGGCGGCGTTGAACATCGGATACCAGTCCGGCGTCAGGCCCAGCATTTCGAGAATGTCGAAGCCGTTCAGCGTCAGGATGTAGAAGGCGACGGCCACCATGAACGGCCCGCGCAGGCGGCGGCGGTGCTCGACCAGGTCGCCCGTCCAGCCGCGAATCACGATCACGACCGCCCAGATCGCCAGCGTGGCCTGCAGCAGGGTCGTCGCCGTCCACAGGACCGGGATGAGATCCTTGGTGCGGAAGGTATTCGCAATGCCGCACAGTCCCATCGCGGCCGGAGCCAGGAACATGACGGGCCGGAACCGGTCCACGTCGCCAAACAGCGCCAGGACCATCAGGAAGAACCAGCCAACCGAGGTCATCGCCATGATGCCGATGAAGACGGCCAGTTCGGGCGGGATCACGCGGACCTGATCGTTCCACAGCTTGATGGCGAACAGGGCCGAGCAGAGGAAGAAGGCGAAGCCCGTCCACCGCGCCGCCGCACGCGGCGCGCGCAGCATCGCGGCCGACATCGCCAGCAGGATGCCGGCCGAGATTCCCAGGAGGAGCCGGGATATGTCGCCGGTCATTTCGCCTTGCGGGATGCCGGTCATTGTTATCGTCCCCGAAAACGCGCGATCAGGTCCTTTCCCACGAGATCAAGATCGAATGTGACGCCGTCAAGGCTGACGCGGGGGGGAGGCGCGAAGATTATTCCGCCGCCACGGCCCGTCCGTCATCCTCATCGTCCGCGGCGGCGGCCTCGTCCGGGTCCCACACGAGGATGTCGCCGGGCTGGCAGTTCAGTTCGCGGCAGAGGGCTTCCAGCGTGGAAAAGCGGATCGCCTTGGCCTTGCCGGTCTTGAGGATGGACAGGTTCGCAAGCGTGATGCCGACGCGGTCGCCCAGCTCGGTGAGCGACATGCGCCGGTCCAGAAGGACCCTGTCGAGTGTGACCCGGATCGCCATCGGCGCCGCTGTCGTCCTTCTGTCGCGCCCGCGGACCAGCCGCCGGCCTTTCATCGACGCGCCGGGGCCGCGCCTGCCCTTAACCAAGTCCTGGACCGGAAATCACGGTCCCTGCAATGACTGAACCATCATCCGCCCGGCGTGTGGGCCAGGGGGATTCAGATCGTCATCTTCTGTTCCTCGCGCATGGCGGCGCCTTCGCGGAAAACCTGAGCGAGGACGAGGAGGGTCAGAACCGCGAACCAGACCGGCCAGTTGATGCGCGGGAACGGGAAGGGCGGGTTCTCCCCGGCCAGGCCCAGCGCCGCCAGAACCAGGCTGGCGATGGTGGTCACGAACATGCTGGCCCCTTCCATGACGGCGAGCACGATACCGATGGCGGCGAAACGCCTGGCGTTTTCGGGCACGAACGGGTCGCGCGCCACGAGCGTTTCAAAGACGCCGCGCAGGTAGGCGCAGACGATCATGGCCCCCACGCACAGCAGGGAGCCATTGAGGCTCCAGACCACGAGATCGCGCGGGGTGGAGACGACGATGCGCTCGAACAGCGGGAAGGGGAGATTGTGCGTGGCGAGGTAGTAGACCGAGAAGGCCGAAATTATCCAGATGAAGCCCAGGAGCGCGCACGCCGCCACCCAGGCGACGTCCACGGCCAGCTTCAGGAATGACGAGATCGACCCGCGGCCGGTCGCACGCATCAACATGGATGACCGGACTCCGATAAATCCCCGCGCCGATGGGTCATGCGGCCTGTGTCCTCATCTGTCCCGAACGCGCATGCGAGCGGGCCACGCCCGCAGCCGCCCCAAGTCCTCGACTTGCCCGGCGCTGCTTGCCTTATCCTACCTTCTCTGGCGGGATGGATTCGGACCATATCGAAAAACGATATGGATGTCCATCCCGCGGGGTGAAAGGCCGCAGTTCGTGATGATCCCCTCCCGGAAGCTGTCGCCAGGGCGGCTGGTGGCCGCCACCCACAATCCCGGAAAGGTTGCGGAATTGCGGGACCTCCTGGCCGATATCGGATTCACGGCAGTCTCGGCCGGGGAGCTGGGCCTGCCCGAGCCGGAGGAGACGGCCGACAGCTTCCGGGGCAATGCCGAGCTTAAGGCGCTGGCGGCCGCAAGGGCGGCGGGGGAGCCGGCGCTGGCGGATGATTCCGGCCTGGCCTGCGACGGGCTGTCGGGCGCTCCCGGCATCTATTCGGCGCGCTGGGCGGGACCGGACAAGGATTTCCGTGCTGCGATGCAAAAGGTGGAGGATGGCCTTCGTGCGGAAACCTCCGCCGACGGGGAGGTCGACCGCCGCGCGAGCTTTGTCTGCGTGCTGTCGCTGGCCTGGCCGGACGGACACGTCATCAGTTTCGAGGGGACCGTACGCGGGCAGCTGGTGTTCCCGCCGCGCGGCGACAGGGGCTTCGGCTATGACCCCATCTTCGTGCCGGAAGGGGAGACCGAGACCTTCGGCGAGATGGACCCGGCAAAAAAGCACGCCATGAGCCACCGCGCCGTCGCGTTTGCGAAGCTCAAGGCCTACCTGTCAGCGTGAACGCGGCGGGGCGGGCGCAAGAGTCGCCGCCCGAACCTCGCCCGTGCTACCGACCCGTTCCGGGTTCACAGACTGGCCGGGATCGGTAAAGTCGGGCGCGCAAGGGGAGGCTGCATGTCGAAACTCGCGACCGTGCTGATCGTCGACGACAATCCGCGATGCCTCGAATTCATGACGCTGGCCTTCGAAGCCCATGGCGGGATCAACGTGGCCGGCGAGCTCAAGCCCATCATCGCGCTCGAACGCATCCGCGCCGAGAAGCCGGACCTCGTGGTGCTCGACATCAAGATGCCGGAGGTCGACGGCTTTACGCTTCTTTCAACCCTGCGCGGCGAGGGAAATCCGGTGCCGGTGGTGATGTGTTCAGGGTCGGCGTTGCAGAAGGACGTGAACCGGGCCTACGCCGCCGGCTGCAGCGGATATGTCGAGAAGCCCGCGACGCTCGAAGACTATCGCGCCATGGCCGGCGCCGTGGTTGAATACTGGCGTCGCGTCGAGCTTCCGACACACTGAAGCGCTGCGGGCGAGACAGACAGGGACCGGATGCCGCGAACGGTGGACAGCTATCTACACCTGCCGCGCCGGCGGTATTTCTCGGCGCTCGAACTGCATGCCGTGGCGATCGGCACGGTGGCGGCGGCTGTCGTGATGGTCGGCTACGGCTTCGGCTTCGAGCCGCTGCAGCGCCTGTGGCCCAGCCTGCCGACGATGAAGCTGCGCACGGGCGTGGTCTTGATGGGCCTGTCGCTGGCCTACCTCCTGTCATTGCGGGGAACGCAGCAGGCGCGCTGGGCGTCGATGGGGATCTGCCTGGCCGCCCTGGCGCTTCTGATCGAGACGGCCCTCAACCGCCCGCCGCCGATCGAGGGCCTGCCGTGGACGATCGTTCCCTCGTTCGCGACGATCTCCTGCCTCGGGGCGATCAGCCTGTCCCTGATCCTCATCAATGTGCGCCCGCACTGGTGGCGTCTGGTCAGTTTCCTGTGCTTCTTCGCGCTGGCGCCGGCGCTGTTCCGCATCATCACGCTTGTCCTGCTGCGGGCGCCGCCTGATGCCGACGGCCCGCTCAACACCATGGCGCTGCACACGGCGATCCTCTGCGCGTGGATGCTGCTGATCTGCCTGCTGCATCCGAAGCTGGCGACGGCGCGCATGCTGCTGCAGGCGGACCTCCGCGGTCGGGTCCTGCGCTTCGCCGTCCCGGCCGCCGTGATCGTGCCGGTCGCGTCTGCAGCGACGAGCCTTGCGATGTCCGTGGCGTTCGGCTGGTCGACCGAGGCCCTGTTTGCAATCAGCGCCGCCATCAGCGCGACAGTGTCCGTGGTCCTGATCGGCTGGCTCGCCAGCCTGGTCGCTGCATGGCAGGCGGAGGCGAACGATCGCGCGGCGCGGCTTACGCGCGCCAACGAGGCGCTGGAGCAGTACGCCTCCTCTGCGGCGCACGATCTCAAGGCCCCGGCCCGGCATGTGCTGCTCTATGGCGAACTGCTGGGCGAGGCGCTCGACCGGGGCGATATCGAGCAGGCCCGCCGCCATGCCCGCTCGATCCGGGAAAGCGCGCTGGAAATGCCGCGCATGATCGAGGGCATGCTCGACTTCTCCCGCTCCGCCTTCACGCGCGTTTCGTTGACGTCCAATTCGCTCAGCGAGCTGGTGCAGGCGGCGGCGGCGCAGAATGCGAGCGATCTGCAGGCGGCGGGGGCGACGGTGCGCGTTCTGGCCGAGGCGCGTTTCCAGTGCGACCCCGCGCTGATGACGACCGTGTTCCAGAACCTCATCGCCAATGCGATCAAGAACCGGCGCAAGGACAGGCCGCTCGATGTTCGCATTTCCGCGCAACGCGAGGGCGAGGGCTGGCGGATTGCGGTCGAGGACAATGGCGTCGGGTTCGATGCGGATTTCGCCGCCGTCGCGTTCAATCCGCTGGCGCGCGGGGTGAGGACGGCGGGCGAAGGCGCGGGCATCGGGCTGGCCACCTGTCGCTCGATCATCCAGGCGCATGGCGGGACGATCATGGTCGACCCCGCCTTTCGTGGCGGGGCCAGGGTCGTGTTCACGCTGCCTGACGCGGACACGGCCTGACGCCGGCGCGCGGTTGACGGGCCGGCGGGTTTTGCGCCACGCACCCGCGCATGAGAGGCTTCAACCCTGATCGCGGCTTCGGCGTCTACGTCCATTGGCCGTATTGCGCGCGCATCTGTCCGTATTGCGATTTCAACGTCTACGCCGCCAAGGCGCGCGATACGGCGCCGCTGTTCGAGGCGATCCTGCAGGACCTTGCCGGCTGGCGCGGGCGGACGGGCGAGCGGCGCGTCGACAGCATCTTCCTCGGCGGCGGCACGCCGTCGCTGATGACCGGCGGGCAGGTTGCTGGCGTCATCACGGCGGTCGACCGGCTGTGGGGGCTCAAGCCCGGCGCGGAGATCACGCTGGAGGCCAACCCGGACGATGCGGCGCGGTTTGCGGATTTTGCCGCGGCGGGGGTGGACCGCCTCTCGCTCGGCGTGCAGTCGCTCAACGAGGCGCGGCTGGCCTTCCTGGGGCGCGCGCA
>CAZTMG010000003.1:0-271 GCA_964614815.1 uncultured Rhizobium sp.
CGGCGCGGCGTTTCATATGGACCTCCCGACCGGACTGCATGGACGCATCCGGAATCCTGTTGCACGCATCGAACGCTGCATCGCGCCGCACTTCAAGAGCGGACGAAGCGGGACTACAAAGCCGCAGAGGCATAACCCTGTGAGCAAGGGGGCTTGCCTGCGGGAGAGGCAAGCGCCTTGGACGACACGCCCCGGAACGAACCGGCCGCGCGCGGATCATCTGCGGCGGTCGAGGCCGACGCCGCCTACGACAGGTTCGTCGAGGACAACC
>CAZTMG010000003.1:281-1680 GCA_964614815.1 uncultured Rhizobium sp.
TGAAGCGCAACTATGCCGGCCATTATGTGCACGGCATGCTGGGCATGACCGGATTCCGGCTGGTCAACACGCCAACCTTCGTGCCGGCCTACATCCATTCGATCTCGGGGTCGGATTTCTGGGTCGGCATCGCCACCAGCCTGCAGCAGCTTGGCCAGATCGTCTCGCCCATCATCGGCGCCTCGCAGGTCGAGCATCGCAAGAAGATCCTGCCGGTGTCGGTGACGCTGGGCCTGCTGATGCGGCTTCAGATCCTCGGTCTCGCGATTTCGGGATGGTTCCTGGCGGGCCCGCCCGCGCTGGCCTTCGCGCTGCTGTTCCTCTTCCTGCTTGGCTTCTTCCAGGGGCCGCAGCGCGTGGCGTTCCAGCTCCTGCTGGCCAAGGTGATCCCCATCCGCCTGCGCGGGCGGCTGCAGGCCTGGCGCAATCTCACGGGCGGCTTCATCGCCGCGATGCTGTCCTACTTTGCGGGGTCGTGGCTGGTGGCCAGCCATGTGTGGGGCAATGGCTACGCCACCACCTTCTTCCTCGCCTTCGTGCTGACAAGCCTTGGCCTGTCCGCGCTGCAGGTGCTGATGCGCGAGCCCGAGCCGCCGACGGTGCGGGAGCGCAAGTCCCTGCGCGAACGCGTCAGGGATGTCCCCGCCCTGATCCGCGACGACAAGGGTTTCGCCTGGTTCATGCTGGCCCGCACGCTGGTCATGGGATCGCGCATCGGGCAGCCCTTCTTCGCGCTGTATGCCGCCCATGCGCTCGGCGTTGACCCGCTGGCCGACCCCGGAGGCTTCGGGTGGATTCTCGCCGTCCTGTCCTTCGCCTACATGGGCGCGGACACGATTTCCAATCTCGTCTGGGGCTATCTCTCCGACCGGCAGGGCTTCCGGTCGACCTTCGTGATCTCGACGGCGATCAACATCGCCGGTGTTGCGGGCCTGCTGATGGCCAACTCGATGGAGCTGTTCGCGCTTGCCTTCGTGCTCATCGGGGCCGGGCAGTCGGGCTTCAACATGTCGACGTCGAACATCGTGCTGGAATACGGCCACCCGCATGACGTGCCGATGCGCATGGCCCTGTCCAACACAGCGGAAGGCGCGGCCGGCGCGCTCGCGCCGCTGATGGGGGCGGGTCTCGTGCTGCTCGCGGGCTATCAACTGTCCTTCTGGGCGTCGATCGCCACGATGGCGGCGGCGCTCGCGATCACGGTGTGGAAGGTGGACGAGCCGCGCCGCCGGGGGCGCGACATCCGTGCAGGTTAGGGCGCATCAGTCTCGCGGGTCTTTTCGTTCATCCCCCGGCGATGATCCGCCTGTTCCAGCAAGTCCATGAACGCTTCGGCGGACTCGTCCGGACCGGCCGGGACAGGGAACTGCCGGCGCAGCGGCGCTTCCATCATCCGCGT
>CAZTMG010000003.1:1690-17692 GCA_964614815.1 uncultured Rhizobium sp.
AGCGGAGGACGGATGGACGTCGCGGCAGGGGTTCGCGGTCGGTCATTGCGGGTCTCATGGCTGCCGGGTAGACGCCCGGATACTGACCTGCGTTCCCTCTTGCGCCGCGATGTCGCGGCAGAATCTGCAGCCATCACGCGCAGCGGCGCAGTCCGTGAAGACTGCGCCGCGCATTGTCAGCCCTGATTGACCGCTACTTGATTTTCGCCAGCTCGGCGTCGAGCGCCGCCAGCTTCTCCTCCGAGAAAATCTCGGGCGCATAACCCTTCACGTCCTGCAGGGTCATGTCGCGCGCCGCATCCAGCTGCGGATTGTCCGCCACTTCCGGAAACGCCTTTACGAAGGCGGCCTTGGCCTCGGCGTTGTCGAGGATCGCGCCGATGGTCGAAGTGGCCGTCGAGAATTTCGGCGTCGCGCCGTCCTGCGCGAATGCAGCTGGCGCGAGGGCCAGCGACAGGGCGGCGGCGGCAATGGCAGTGCGGATCATCATGTCTCTCCCTTGGGCCCGGACCGGCGCCCGGTTCGGGGAGAGACTACGAAGCGCGGCGGAAACTGTCGAGTACCCAGCTGCCGTTCAACCCTTGTAGGCGGAGCCGCGACCGTCCTTCTTGCGGGCTTCCATGTCCGCCAGCAGCACGTTGATCCGGCCGATCAGCTTGTCGATGTCGCCGTTGTTGCGGTCGAGGAAGTTGACGAACTGGGCCTGCTGTTCCTGCGCCAGCCAGAGCACCGAACCGCCCAGCTCGATGCCGACATCGCGCACGCGATAAGACTTGCCGTCGTTGGAAAGCAGCACGTCCCAGTAGATCTTTGTATCCTTGCCCGTCTGCGAGCTCTTGATGATGGACTCGACCGTTGAGCGCTGCGGGCCATCATCCCTGGAGCCGGTCACGCGCAGGGATTCGCCGCGGAACTGGTCGAAGTGAACCTTGTAGACTTCGAGCGCATAGGTTTCGAAGATCTTGTAGTACCGGTCGAACTGCGCATCGGTCAGCCGGCGCGCGTTCACGCCCAGCACGCGCCGCGCGATCGAGGGCATGTGGGCGAACTGGTTCATGTACTCGCCGAACTTCTGCTCTCGCGCGCTGTCGCTCAACGATTTGTCGTTGAGCACGGAGAGCACGATGTTCGCGTTGTTCTGGATGTACGCCTCGGATTTCTTGTCGGCGAAGGCGGCAGGGGAGGCTGCGGCCAGGAGCGCGACGGCGGCGAGGATGCCCTTGATTTTCATGTGTGCCTCCACGTTCGGTCCGTTCAGAAGTCTAGCTCGTCTTCCATCAGTTCCGGGGCGTCATTCGGTTCATCATTGGGAATACCGATGTCGGCCGCCCTGGCGCGCCCATACAAGCGCCGGAGTGTCGTATAGGGGTCCACCTGGCTTCGCAGCTCGTTGATCGCCTCGATCCCGTCCTCGCGCGCGTCGATCCCGCCCAGGGCGAACACGCCCAGACGGATGGCGTCGTCATTCTCGAACTGTGGATAGTTCAGAGGGTTGAGCGCCAGGTCTCCGCCAAGGCCGGTCAGGTCGCGTGGATTGGTCGGGCCGATGAAGGGCAGCACCAGGAACGGGCCGTCATCGACACCCCACACGCCCAGCGTCTGGCCGAAGTCCTCCTTCGTGCGCTGGAGGCCCAGGCTGGACGCGGGATCGAAGATGCCGGCCACGCCCACCGTCGTGTTGATGACGAAACGGCCCAGCGTCGCGCCGGCGTCCGGAAGCTTGCCCTGCAGGACGTGGTTAACGAAGGTCAGCGGCTCGCCGAGATTGCTGGAGAAGTTCCCCACGCCTTCGCGCACCGGCTCGTTGGTTATCGCGCGGTAACCATGGGCCAGCGGCTCGATGATGGCCCGGTCGACGCCCTCGTTGAAAGCGAACATCTGGCGATTGAAGTCCTCGTAGGGATCCTGCGGGTCCGGTCCGGCGGTGAGGCAGCCCGACAGGGACAGAAGGGCCAGGGCGGAGGCGGCGGCCGGCAGGATGGCCATTCTTGTTTTCATTATCGGCGCTCCCAGCGACTGCGGCGATATGTGGATGTCGGAAAGCCAGGTCAACGGCCGTTGACTTCAGAATCCCCGTCTGTGTCCAGGCGAGCATAACTCAGGCCATGGCGAGACCATGACCGGTATACGGCGACAGGCCGCTTGAGGTTCATATAAGGATATGTTTATATCGTTAAATGAGTACGGTCAGCCTCGCCCGTCTGGTGACGCAGCTCCGCGCGGCGGGAGAGAGCACCCGCGCGCGCATCCTGGCGCTGCTGGCGCATGGCGAACTTTCTGTCGGCGAGCTTGCACAGGTGTTGAACCAGAGCCAGCCGCGACTCTCGCGCCACCTGAAATTCCTGACAGGAGCGGGACTTGTCGAGCGTCTGCCCGAGGGCGCCTGGGTCTTCTACCGCCTGCCGGTGGAAGGGCAGGCGCGCGCAATGGTCGATTCGCTCAACGCGGCGATCGATCCCGAGGATGCCGACCTGCGCCGCGACCTGGCCCGCCTGCGGGACGTGAAGGGTGAAAGGGCGGCCGCGGCCGACGCCTATTTCTCGCGCGTGGCGGATGACTGGGACCGCTTGCGGGCGCTGCACTATGCCGAGGACGAGATCGAAAAGGCGGTGCTGGCGGCGGCCGGGCCAGGACCCTTCGATCTGGTGGTCGATTTCGGGACGGGCACGGGCCGCATGCTCGCCCTGTTCGCCGACAGGGCCAGGCGTGTGGAAGGCATCGACCTGTCGCACCAGATGCTCACCGTCGCCCGCGCCAAGCTGCAGGCGGCTGGCCTGGCGAACGCCTCCGTTCGCCATGGCGACGCGACGGCCTCGCCCTACCCCGACAGCGCGGCCAGCCTCGTCATCATCCACCAGGTGCTGCACTTCCTCGACGATCCCGCGCGCGCACTCGGCGAGGCGGCCCGCGTTCTGAAGCCGGGCGGGCGGCTGGTGGTGGTGGAATTCGCGCCGCACAGGCTGGAGCATCTGCGCGCCGACCATGCGCACCGCCATCTCGGCGTCAGCGAGCACGACCTTGCGCGCTGGGCCGGAAAGGCGGGTCTCGCCGCGCGGGAGGCCCGGACGTTCGGCGCTCCAGAGGGGGAGAAGGGCGTCTCGGTTATCGTGTGGTCCGCCGACAGCCGCAAGCCGGCGCAGGGCGCGACAGGCAAGAGGAGTGCGGCATGAGCAGGACGCCTACCGTCTCCTTCGAATTCTTCCCGCCCAAGACGCCCGAGATGGAGGCGAAGCTGTGGGACTCCGTGAAGCGCCTCGAGCCGCTGAACCCGACCTATGTGTCGGTGACATACGGCGCCGGCGGCTCCACGCGCGAGCGCACGCACGCCATCGTCAGGAAGATGGCGCAGGAAACGACGCTCAGCCCGGCAGGGCACATCACCTGCGTCGCCGCCACACGGAGCGAGGTCGACCAGGTGCTGGCCGACTACTGGTCGGCGGGCGTCAAGCGCATCGTCGCCCTGCGCGGCGACCCGACCTCGGGCATCGGCTCCAGGTACGAGCCGCATCCCGGCGGCTACGCCTATGCCAGCGATCTCATCGTCGGCGCGCGGAAGATCGCGGACTTCGACATTTCCGTTGGCTGCTATCCCGAGGTCCATCCGGATGCGCCCTCGCTGGCGGCGGAGATCGACAACCTGAAACGGAAGTTCGACGCCGGCGCCGCGCGGGCGATCACGCAGTTCTTCTTCTATCCCGATGTGTTCTTCAGGTTCCTCGACCGGGCCCGCGATGCGGGGATCACCCAGCCGATCGTGCCGGGCATCATGCTGCAGTCGAACTTCAGGGGCCTGCAGCGCATGGCCAGCCTCTGTCACGCCGCCATCCCGAGCCGCATCGCGGATCTCTATGACGGCCTCGACGATGACGCCGAGACGCGCGATCTCGTCACCGCGCATGTCGCCGCCGACCTGTGCCGCCGTCTTGCGGAACAGGGAGTCGACCATTTCCATTTCTACACGATGAACCGCGCCGGCCTGTCGCTCTCGACTTGCCGCCTGCTCGGCATCAAGCCTGCGCCCAGGGAGGTCCAGCCATGACCCGCGCCGACCGCATCGCCAAGCTGAAACAGGCGGCGAAGGAGCGCATCCTGATCCTCGACGGGTCGTGGGGCGTGATGTTCCAGAAGATGGGTCTTGTGGAAGACGACTATCGCGGCGACCGTTTCAGGGACCACGCTGGCCAGATGAAGGGCAACAACGACATCCTGTGTCTCACACGGCCCGATCTCGTGGCGAAGCGGCACGCCCTGTATTACGAGGCCGGCGCCGACATTTCCGAGACCAACACCTTCTCCGCGACCGTGATCGCGCAGGACGACTACAGGCTGTCGGCCAAGGACGTCCGGGACATCAACCTTGAAGGCGCACGCATCGGCCGCGAGACGGCCGACCGGTTCACCGCGAAGGAGCCGTCCAAGCCGCGCTTCCTCGCCGGCTCCATCGGGCCGCTCAACAAGATGCTGTCCATGTCCTCCGACGTGAACGACCCCGGCGCGCGTTCGGTCGATTTCGACGAGGTCTACGACGCCTATCGCGACCAGGTGAAAGCGCTGAACGAGGGAGGCGTCGATCTCTACCTGATCGAGACGATCACCGACACGCTGAACTGCAAGGCGGCCATCAAGGCGATCATGGATCTCGAGGCCGAGGGTCTCGAACGGTTGCCGATCTGGATTTCCGGGACCATCACCGACCGCTCCGGCCGCACGCTCTCGGGCCAGACGACGGAAGCGTTCTGGAATTCGGTGAAGCACGCCAGGCCCTTCGCCGTCGGATTCAACTGCGCGCTGGGCGCCGACCTGATGCGCCCCTTCATCGCCGAGATGGCGCGCGTCGCCGACACGCTGGTCGCCGCCTATCCGAATGCAGGACTGCCTAATGAAATGGGCCAGTATGACGAGCAGCCCCACGAAACGGCGCACGCCGTCGAGCAATGGGCGAGGGACGGCCTCGTCAACATCCTCGGCGGCTGCTGCGGAACCACGCCCGATCACATCCGTCACGTCGCGGAGGCGGTGAGGGACATCAAGCCTCGTCAGCCGCCCGTCCGCGACAAGGCGCTGCGTCTTGCCGGGCTCGAACCGTTCGAGCTGGCCTGATGCGTCTGCCGGCTTCGCCAGCCAGACCAACCGTCTCGTCCGCCCTGCTGTCGGGATCGCCGGGCTTGCGCGCCCCGGGCCCGAATTGAGATCGTTTCGCCTGCATGACCCAGTCCACCGCCACCTTCATCAACATCGGCGAGCGCACGAATGTCACTGGATCTGCGGCGTTCAGGAAGCTGATCGTCGAGGGCAGGTATGCCGAGGCGGTCGAGGTCGCGCGCCAGCAGGTCCAGAACGGCGCGCAGATCATCGACGTCAACATGGACGAGGGGCTGCTGGATGCGAAGCTGGCCATGCGCACCTACCTGCGCCTTCTCGCCGCCGAACCGGATATCGCGAAAGTGCCGATCATGATCGACTCGTCCCGTTGGGATGTGATCGAGGAAGGTCTCAAGAACGTCCAGGGCAAGGCCATCGTCAACTCGATCTCGATGAAGGAAGGCGAGAAGCCCTTCCTTGACCAGGCGCGCAAGGCGATGAGCTATGGCGCCGCCGTTGTCGTCATGGCGTTCGACGAGCAAGGCCAGGCGGAAACGGCCGCGCGCAAGTTCGAAATCTCGAAGCGCGCCTATGACCTGCTGACCGGCATCGGCTTTCCGCCCGAAGACATCATCTTTGATCCCAACATCTTCGCGGTCGCCACGGGGATCGAGGAGCACAACAACTACGCCGTCGAGTTCTTCGAAGGCGTACGGCTCATCAAGCAGAACCTGCCTTATGCGCGCACGTCGGGCGGCCTCTCCAACGTCTCCTTCTCCTTCCGCGGCAACGAGCCCGTGCGCCGCGCGATGCACGCCGTCTTTCTCTATCACGCCATCAAGGTCGGCTTCGACATGGCGATCGTGAACGCCGGGCAGCTCGACATCTACGACACGATCGAGCCTGAACTGCGAGAGCGGGTCGAGGATGTCATCCTCAACCGCCGCCCCGACGCGACAGAACGCCTGCTCGAGATTGCGGAACGCTATCGCGGCCAGAAGGGCGCGGAGAAGAAGGTCGATCTGGGCTGGCGCGAGAAGCCGGTGAAGGACAGGCTCGCCCATGCCCTCGTCAACGGCATCACCGAATACATTGTCGAGGACACCGAAGCTGCGCGGCGCGAGGCCGGGCGTCCGCTGGATGTCATCGAAGGCCCGCTCATGGACGGCATGAACATTGTCGGCGACCTGTTCGGGTCGGGGAAGATGTTCCTGCCTCAGGTCGTGAAATCCGCGCGCGTGATGAAGGCCGCCGTCGCGCACCTGCTGCCCTACATGGAAGAGGAGAAACAGCGCACCGGCATGGCCGACAAGTCCAACGGCGTCGTCGTGATGGCCACCGTCAAGGGCGATGTGCACGACATCGGGAAGAACATTGTCGGCGTCGTTCTCCAGTGCAACGGCTACAGGGTCATTGATCTCGGGGTGATGGTGCCCGCCGAGAAGATTCTTGAAACCGCGGCCAACGAGAATGCCGACATGATCGGCCTTTCCGGCCTCATCACGCCGTCGCTGGACGAAATGGTCTACTTCGCCTCCGAGATGGAGCGGCGGGGAATAAAGAAGCCGCTGCTGATCGGCGGCGCCACGACCAGCCCCGCCCACACCGCCATAAAGATCGAGCCCCAGTTCACGCAGGCTCCGGTCGTCCATGTGCTCGACGCCAGCCGCGCCGTCGGCGTGGTGAGCCAGCTCATCGGCGAGGACAGCCGCGACCGCTTCTGGGCCGAGATGAAGGCGAAATACGCACAGATCCGGGACTCGCGCTCCGGCGGACAGGCCAGGACGCGTGTGGATCTCGCAACCGCCCGTGCGATGGCGCCGAAGATCGCGTGGGCCGGCTACACGCCGCCAAGGCCTTCCTTCCTCGGCGTGCGCGAGATCGCGGCTGACCTCGCCACGCTTGCCCGCTACATCGACTGGACCCCGTACTTCGCCAGCTGGGATCTGATCGGCCGCTATCCGGCGATTCTCGAGGACGATGTCGTCGGCGAGGCCGCGCGGGCGCTGTGGAAGGATACGCAGGCCATTCTGCAGCGCATGATTGGCGAACAGTGGATCCGGGCGAAGGGCGTCGTCGGTTTCTGGCCCGCCAACCAGTCGGGCGATGACGTCATCGTCTGGCGGGACGAGAACAGGACGACCGAGCTTGCCCGCTTCCACATGCTGCGGCAACAGATGGAAAAGACGAATGAGAAGGGCCAGTTCTCCCTCTCCGATTTCGTGGCGCCAGAGGGCCGCGACTACATTGGCGGCTTCGCCGTCACGGCTGGCCATGGCGAACTGGAGAAGGCGAAGGAGTTCGTCGACGCGGGCGACGACTATTCCTCCATCATCGTGAAGGCGCTCGCCGACCGCTTCGCCGAAGCCTTCGCCGAATACCTGCATGAGAAGGTCCGTCGCGAGCTATGGGGCTATGCGGCGGACGAGGCGCTCACGAACGAGGATCTCATCGCCGAGAAATACCGGGGGATCCGTCCGGCACCCGGCTATCCTTCCCAGCCCGACCACACCGAGCAGGCGCCTCTGTTCGCTCTGCTCGGCGCGACGGAGAAGACAGGGATCGAACTTACCACCAGCTTCGCCATGAACCCGCCCGCGTCCGTCTCCGGCCTGTATTTCTCGCACCCCGACGCCGTCTATTTCGCTGTCGGTCGCATCGAGAAGGATCAGGTCGAGGACTATGCGAGGCGCAAGGGCTGGGATCTCGCGACGGCGGAACGCTGGCTCCGCCCGATCCTGAACTACTGAGCCCGTCCGGGGGACGGCGGGGGCGGCGGATCTGGCTGGCGTGTCGGAGCTGGTCACAGGAGGCGCCATAGCCAGGCCAACCACGACGACCGGTCTCGGTGATGGCGTGCCGGAACTGAGGAATGGGGGGCGAGCGACGGCTCGCCCCCGATTTTTTGTTTGACGATCAGGGTATTCCCCAATCACCTGCACATCAGAGGGCGAAAGCTCCGGAGTCGGGCGATCCGATTCACACATTGAAAAGGGTGACTGGGTCATTAGGACCTCGTCAACTCTTCGGGGAGGGACGGACGTGAGACACTGGAAGCGCATGGCGGCGTTGGCGGCGAGCGTATTCGCCCTCACGGATCCGGCCCATGCGCAGGACACTGTCCAGGCCCCGAAGCCGCCAGCCGCGCCCGAGGGCGTGCAGGTGTTCGAGCCGGCCTTCTTCGCCCGCTTCAACCCCGTGACGGCGGACGACATGGTGCGCCAGCTGCCCGGCTTCACGCTGGACGAAGGACAGGAGGTACGCGGCTTCGGCGCCGCCGCGGGCAATGTGCTGATCGA
This sequence comes from uncultured Rhizobium sp., assembly GCA_964614815.1. GTDB lineage: Bacteria > Pseudomonadota > Alphaproteobacteria > Caulobacterales > Hyphomonadaceae > UBA7672. The sequence continues at coordinate 10,072 of CAZTMG010000003.1, forward strand.
CGGGCAGCGTCCCTCGAACAAGACCGGTCTTCGCGAGGAACTCGGTCGCATCGCCGCGCGCGACGTGCTGCGCATCGAGCTGATCCGCGCTTCCGCGGCGGGCGATCTCGACGTGCGCGGCTACACCGAACTCGCCAATGTCGTCCTCAAGCCTGCGACGGAGATGCAGGTCTCGACCACCTTCGCCGCCACCACGCGCTGGTATGAGCAGGGCCGCATCGGCGCCCAGCTCGCCGGCACGCGATCCTGGAAGACGGACGATTTCGGCTTCCGTCTCGCCGTGCAGGCCACCAGTCTGGGTGAGCGAGAGGAGGTGGAGGCCCGTTTCTTCAACGCACTCGGCGCGCCTACGCGCCGGCAGGACGAATTCTACCAGCAGCAGGTCGGCGAGCTTCAGATCACCGGGGCCGCCAACTGGACGCCGACCCCGCGCGATACATGGAACGCAAACTTCCGCGTCATGCCGCGCTGGTACTCGAACAACGCCGCCGGAGTCGTGGAGCTGGCCAACGGTTTCGATCTCGGCGTGCTGTCGTCCGACTATGAAGAGAAGGACATCTGGTACGTCGATCTCGGCGGCGACTACGAACACAGGTTCTCCGGCCAGGATTCGGTCAAGCTGGTTACGGTCAACCGTCTGGTGAACTGGCGCCCGCAGCAGCTGATCACGCAGAACCTGCCGCTGATCGCCCCGGTCGGCCAGCAGCTCGACAATTCCGACAACCGGGCTGGCGAGCATGTGTTGCGCGGCGTCTGGACCACCCGGCCCGATCCGGCGCACACGGTCGAGCTGGGCCTCGAAGGGGCTTACAATTATCGCCGCGTGAATCGCGAAAGCCGGATCGGCCCCATCGGCGGGCCGTACGTCCCCGTGCCCGTCGCCATCGGCTCCACCAAGGTCGAGGAGGACCGCATCGAGGCGTCGGTCACCGACGTCTGGCGCGTGAGCCCGCAGCTGACGCTGGAAGGCGGCTTCAACTATGAGGCATCGACCATCTCGCAGTCGGGCGACGCCACGGTCGAGCGTGACTTCACCTATTCCAAGCCGCGCGTCGTCGCGACCTGGCAGCCTTCGGCGGATGACCAGGTCCGCCTCTCCATCGTCCGCGACGTGTCGCAGCTCGATTTCGGCGACTTCGCCACCGGACTCAATTCGATCAGCAGCTCAGCCAATGTCGGCAACCCGCTGCTCGTTCCCGAACAGACATGGAAGACCAGCGCGCAATGGAAGCGCCAACTGGGCCAGCGCGGCTCGCTGTCGTTCACGGCCTTCTATGACGACATCGAGGACACCCAGGATTTCGTCATCATTCCGCTGCCGCCGGTCTGCGCCACGCCCGAACCGTCCGCCGCACCGTGCACCGGCGTCGGCAATGTCGGCGACGGTCTGCGCTATGGCGCGCGGATCGAGGCGACGCTGCCTCTCGATGCAGTGGGCATTGGCGGCGGTCTCCTGAAGCTGAATGTCGGCGCGCAGGACTCCGAAGTCACCGATCCGATCACCGGTCTCACACGCAAGATCTCCGCCGAGCAGGAATTCGACTGGCTGCTCGATTTCCGGCAGGACATTCCGGCCATGAAGATGGCGTGGGGCGCCAAGATCAACAGCGTCGGCCCGACGCCCAGCTTCCGCGGCGACCGCTTCGAGGCGGTCGAGCCGGATGATCCCAATGTCGACATCTTTGTCGAGACCACCGCCCTTCTTGGCGGCATGCTGGTGCGCGTCACGGCCGCCAACGTGCTCGATGTCGCGAAGGAGACGGTGCGGAACTACTACCTCACCGGCACGGACGAAGTCCGCTCCTCCACCATGGGCGCGAACGTCACGCTGACCGTGGCGGCGGCGTTCTAGCCGAATCGCTCGGCGGCGCCCCGGGCGGCCGCGCGACCGGTCGCGAAGCAGGCCTGCAGAAGGTACCCGCCGGTCGGCGCCTCCCAGTCCAGCATCTCACCCGCCACGAACACGCGCGGATCGGCCTTGAGCGAATAGTCGTCGTCCACGCTCTCCCACGCGACGCCGCCCGCCGTCGAGATGGCGCGCTCGATTCCCGCCACGCCAGACAGGCGTATGCGCACCGACTTGATCCGCCGCGCCAGCGCATCGGGGTCCGCGGGCAGGGCGGCGCCGACGACATCCTCCCGCAGCAGGCCCGCGGCGACAGGCGACAGACCGGCCTTCCGCAGCCGGTTCGCCATGGAGTCCCTGCGTCCGCCCGACAGCCGCGCCGCCAGCGCCCCGACAGGCCGGTCTGGCGCCAGGTCGATCTCCAGAATCGCCTCGCCCGTCGTCTCGATTGCGGCGCGCAGGGCGGCGCCCAGCGCATAGACCGCGCCGCCCTCGACGCCATGACGCGGGACGACAGCCTCGCCGCGAGTCTCGCGCCCGCCAAAGCGGAATAGCGCCCGCTTGACCGGCTCGCCCGCGCGCGTCCGGAACACCTCCGACCATTCCACCCGGAACCCCGAATTCGCCGCCCGCAGCGGCGCGATGCTGACGCCGCGCGCCGCGAACGCGTCCTGCCAGCTCCCGTCCGACCCCAGCCGCGGCCAGCTCGCCCCGCCCAGCGCGAACACAGTCGCGTCGGCCCGCCCGCGACGCGCGCCCTCGGGCGTCTCGAATGTCAACGCCTCGCCGTCCCATCCGGTCCAGCGCGAGCGCGTCACAAGCTGGACGCCCATCCCGCCCAGTCGCGCCAGCCAAGCCCGCAGCAGCGGCGACGCCTTCATTTGCTTCGGAAACACCCGACCTGATGACCCGATGAATGTCTCGATCCCCAGCCCCGCGCACCACGCCCGCAGCGTCTCCGGGCTGAAGGCGCGGATCGCCGGCTCGAGCCGCGCCCGCGCCGCGCCATAGCGGTCGAGAAACGCCTCCAGCGGCTCCGAATGCGTGAGGTTCAAGCCCCCGCGTCCGGCCATCAGGAATTTCCGCGCCGGGCTCGGCATCCGTTCGTGAATCGTCACACGCCATCCGGCCCCGGCCAGATGCTCCGCCGCCGCGAGCCCGGCGGGGCCCGCGCCGATGATGAGGGCTTGGCGTCGCGCGGCGGTCATGCGCACAGGCATCTGGACCAGCAATGCGCAGCTGACAACTCGGCGCGGGAAGTCGGCGCCTGCAGTTTCCCCTTCAGGATGCGCGCGATTGCGTGAATCTCCCGTGCGCTCCAGCGTACTCCCGGCGCGCATCGGTCGAGGGGAGAGGGCAACGAGCATGACGCAGGCCGTGATGAGCGCGATGCGGCGTCTGGGCTGGGTGCGGATCGAGATCGGTCTCCTGGTCGGGGCCTTCATGCTGGGCGGCTGAGGGCTGCGGCCTTTGCGCCGCATGCGGTCGTTTAGCTTGACTTTAAGCCTTTTGCCCCTGATATGCCCCTTGCGTTCCCCCGGATTGCTGGATGTGAACGCTATCGGCGCTCCGGCTGCGTGAGGGCTCTCCGAAGAGATCCCGGCCCGTTGAGCGCCCTGAAAAGATCGCATGAACGCCCGCGCACGCCGGGCCTTCCCATCAGGCAAGCGCCTCGGCGGACCGGAAAGACCCGGCGTCCGCGCACGCGCACACGAAAGAACGCGCCTTGACACATTCGAACGACCCCATGTTTTCAGACTTGGGCCTCAACGCCTCGATTCTCGCGGCGTTGACGGCCAAGGGCTACACCCGGCCGACCCCGATCCAGCAGCAGGCGATCCCCGGCGTCATGGCCGGGCGCGACCTTCTCGGCATCGCCCAGACGGGCACAGGGAAAACCGCCGCCTTCGCCCTGCCCATCCTTCATCGCCTCGCGGCCAACCGGAAGCCGGCGCCCAGGCGCGGCTGCCGCGCGCTGGTGCTCTCGCCCACGCGCGAACTCGCCTCCCAGATCGCCGACCAGTTCAGGGCCTATGGCCAGGACCTCGGCTTCTCTGTCGCCACCGTTTACGGCGGCGTCGGCCATACGCCGCAGCGCCAGGCGCTCGCCCGCGGCGTCGACATCGTCGTCGCCGCCCCCGGCCGCCTGCTCGATCATCTCGGCGAGAAGGACGCGGATCTCTCCGGCCTTGAAATCCTCGTGCTCGACGAAGCCGACCAGATGCTGGACATGGGCTTCATAGATCCCATCCGCCGTATCGTGCGCCACCTGCCGAAGCAGCGCCAGAACCTGTTCTTCTCCGCCACCATGCCTGCGGAAATCGAGACGCTCACGAAGGAACTGCTCAGCGATCCGCTGAAAGTCTCCGTCACGCCGCCGGCCACGACGGTGGAGCACATCAACCAGCAGGTCGTCTTCATCGAAGCCAACCGCAAGCGCGGGCTGCTGACGGAGCTCTTCGCCAATCCGGATTTCAGCCGCGTCCTCGTCTTCACCCGCACGAAACGCGGGGCTGACAAGGTCGCCCGCATCCTCGAAGGCGGCGGGGTTCCGTCCGCCGCGATTCACGGCAACAAGAGCCAGGCCCAGCGCGAGAAGTCGCTGGCGGCGTTCAAGGCGGGAGAGGTGCGTGCACTGGTCGCGACGGACATTGCCGCGCGCGGAATTGATATCTCCGCTGTCAGTCATGTGGTACAGTTCGAGCTGCCGGACGTTCCGGAGCAATACGTCCACCGGATCGGCCGCACCGCGCGCGCAGGCAAGGATGGCTCCGCCATCGCTTTCTGCGCCGAGGACGAGCGCGCCCTGCTGCGGGACATCGAGCGCGTGACGCGCCAGAAGATCCCCGGCAGCGATCGTCGCAACGACCCCGTGCTGGCGCAGCTTTCTGCCAACGCCAACATGGACGCCAGGCGCGGCGCGAAGGCGGAGCCGCGCGGCGAACCTCAGCCCCGCCGGCAGGAGGCGCGTGATGCGAACGTCGCGACGCGCTCGGGTCGCCGTCGCCGTGGCGATCCGCAGGCTTCTCAGCCGAAGGGCCACGCGTCGCAGGACCGGCACGCACACGCCAGCCGTCCGCAGCAGCCGAAACCGCACGGCGGCCGCACGCCGCAGAAACAGCGCGGCATGCAGGGTCATGGCAAGGGCAAGCCGTCGGCCCAGGTCCGTCACGCCGATCACACATCTCCACGCAAGGATGTGATGAATGTGAACACGGGTCGCGCGATCGGTCCCGTCACCTCGGCGCACGACCTTATGAAGGCGCTGTCGGGACAAAAATAAGCCCTGAAAGCAATCGGCGCCGCTCCTTGCGGGCGGCGCCGACGCTTCCTTCCCGGCGGGGGGACGTGGGGGGACTAGATCGCCGGGGCAGGAACCTTGTTCGTATTGCCTGTCTGCGTCCGTGTACTACTCCGGGGGCAGGCAGGAGTTCCATAGAGACTGGTATTTGGTGATCCCCGGACGCATTCCAAGACCTCGAGCTGGGTTCCACTTGCGCCAAGGCGTCGCATCGCTACAGGCAGGCTGAATGAGCATCTGGTCGAACCTGTCCTTGCGCGCGCGACGCGCCTTCGAGCCCAGGCCAGAGGACGGCGCGGGCTCGGATCTGGACACGGCGTCATGCGCGCCCGATCCGGATGATGTCGATTTCACGGCGGCGATCATCGGACTTGGGGCCAAGCTCGCCAAGGCTGACGGACTGGTCACGACGGACGAGGTCGCCACGTTTGCGCGCGTTTTCCGCGTTCCTCCGGCCGACGAGGCGGCGGCGCGCCGTGTATTCGACATCGCGCGCCAAACCGTGCTGGGCTATGAGTCCTACGCCCGCCGTATCGCGAAGCGCTATGCGAACCGGCCCTGCCTGCTCGAAGGCGTGCTCGATGGCCTGTTCCGCATCGCCGCCTCGGATGGCGCCATCACGGCGGATGAACAGGATTATCTGCGCCGGGTGTCGGACCTGTTCGGATTCTCGGCCGACCGGTTCCGCCGCATCCGCGCCAGCCATCTCGGCCCGGACGCGGACGATCCCTATGTCATTCTCGGCGTGCCGCACGACGCCCCGTTCGAGGACATTCGGGCCGCCTACCGCCGTCTGATGCTGGAAAACCACCCTGACACCGTTGCCGGGGCGAAATCCGCCCCGCGCGAATACGAACCCGTGGCTCACGAAAAGGCGGCGGCGATAACCACAGCCTACGCCCGGATACGGGCGGACCGCGGTTTTATCAGCCGCGCCGATTGACTTTCACAGCGTCGGGCGCACCTTTTGACGTGAAGGGAGCCCGCATGACGGATACGCTTGGCCACCCCCGCTTGGGAACGCGCGTCATCCTGACGCTCCACCAGGCTTTCAGCCTCGTCGCCAGAGCCGGTTTTGGCGTCGTCCTTGTCGTGGCGGCGCTCGTCGCTCTGGTCGCCACCACCTTCATCGGTCTCATGCTGGCGATCGCGGCGGTCTTTCTCACCTTCACACGCCCCCGCCGCAAGCCGCCCGCCGCCACGACTCCCGAAGCATCCCAGCCGCTCGAAGCCCGCCGGACGGCGGATGGCTGGGTGATCGAGCTTTGACGACCATGCGGTGAGCCGCCGGCATTCTCCCCCTTCGGGGGGAAGGCGCTTGTGTGGCTCCCAAATTGTCCCTCCCCAGGCCCTTGCGCATCCCCCCACGCGGCGCGACACCACGCACAGGCGACTCGCTCCCTCTCATCCAGCTCTCCGGACTCCGGCCATGAAACCCGCGGACTTCGCGCTTCTTGTCGCCGTGTGCCTGTTCTGGGCGCTCAATCTCATCGTCACGCGCTGGACGGTGACGGAGGGAAATGTGCCGCCGCTGTTCTTCGCCGCCGTACGCGTCACCCTGCTGGCGGCTTTCCTCGCGCCCTTCCTGCTGCCTGCGCCGCGCCAGATCGGGATGATGTTCCTGATCGCCATGGGCATGGCGGGCGTCCATTTCGGCCTCTTGTTCCTCGGCCTCGCCACCTCCACCGCCGGCGTCGCGGCCGTCATCGGGCAGCTCGGCGTTCCCTTCACGACCATTCTCTCGATCCTCTTCCTGAAGGAGAAGATCGGCGTCTGGCGCTCGACCGGCATCGTGCTCGCCTTCGCGGGCGTCATGATCATCCTGGTCGATCCGGCCCAGTTTTCCCTCACGATCGGCGCCGTCTATCTCACGGGCGCCGCTCTGGTCGGCGCCATCGCCAACATCCTGATGAAACGGATAGAGCCCATGCCCGCCATGCGCCTGCAGGCATGGATCGGCCTGTTCTCGATCGCGCCGCTGATGGCGATGTCGTTCCTGCTCGAAGGCGACCAGGCCGACGCCTACGCTGCGCCTGACTGGCGCGTTTACGCCTCCAGCCTGTTCGCGGTTGTCGGCGTCTCCATCTTCGCCCACGGCAGCTTCTACCGCCTCATCAAGCGCTACGAGGTCACGCTGCTGTCGCCCCTCACCCTGATGACGCCCGTTATGGCCGTCTTTCTCGGCGTAGCGCTGCTGGACGAATCCGTCACCTGGCAGATGCTGGCGGGAGGAGCCATTGCGCTGGCGGGCGTCGGCATCATCGGCGTCCGCCGCAACCGCCGCTTCCCTGAAGCTCCGGTTGGCGACAAGATCGGCCAATGAGCCTCTTCCTGATTCCGGCCCCCAGCCCCAACTTCAACGAGCGGCTCCACCCGCTCGACATGCTGGTGCTCCATTATACCGGCATGCAGACAGGCGAGGCCGCGCTCGCCCGCCTGCAGGAAGACCGCGAGCCCCGCGTCTCCGCCCACTA
>CAZTMG010000003.1:17742-31317 GCA_964614815.1 uncultured Rhizobium sp.
ATGCCGGGCGTAGCTGGTGGCGCGGGCGCGAGGATCTCAACTCCCGCTCCATCGGCATCGAGATCGTGAATCCCGGCCACGAATGGGGCTACCGCCCCTTCACCGAGCCGCAGCTCGCCGCCGTGATGAACCTCTGCCAGGACATCCTCGCCCGCTGGCCCATCCCACCGGCGAACATCGTGGGCCACTCCGACATCGCGCCCGACCGCAAGGAGGATCCCGGCGAACACTTTCCCTGGAAGCGTTTCGCCGAGGCCGGCATCGGCCTATGGCCGGCGCCGCAACGCCCCGAGCCGTGGATGATGCACGGCGCCTCTCCGGGCGACGCCGGCGTGACGGTCGAGAATTTCCAGGGCGATCTCGCCCGGATCGGATACAGGATCGGCGTCACCGGCCGGTTCGATGAAGCCACCGCCGCTGTCGTCCGGGCGTTCCAGCGCCGCTGGCGCCCGGCGCGCGTCACGGGTGTGGGCGACACCGAAACGATTTCGCTCGCCCATGCCGTGGCCGAGCTATCGGATGCGAAGGGGAGCCCGTGACGCAACGGTTGCCTGACGGCCACACGGCGCCATGGAACCGCTGCATGACATGAACGCTAATTCCCCATTCATCATTAAGGGCGCATGCTTTCAGCGGATGAACGGAGGCAGGCATGCAATCCGGGTCTCTTTTCCGCGTCGTTTACATGAGCACCGCCGTGGGCGTGCTGCGCGCCGACGAACTGGACCGCATCTATCTCCGCGCCAAATCCGCCAATGCTGGCGCCGGCATCACCGGCCTGCTGCTGTTCTACGAGGGCGTGTTCCTCCAGGCGCTCGAAGGCCCCCAGGCGGGCGTGGCCAGCCTGATGGAGCGCATCCGCCGCGACCGGCGCCATGCGGGACTCACCGTGCTGGAGTCCGGCCCCGTCGCCGCGCGCGCTTTCGAAGGCTGGCCGATGAACTTCATTGCCGCCCGCAATCTCAGCGCCGGCGAGAAGCAGGCCTTCTCCGAATTGCGCCAGCTGGTCAGCCAGCGTCCCGGCCGCGCGGCGGTCGAGCAGGGTCTCTCCGGCTTCCTTGCCGCCTTCGCCGCCATCCGTCCGGCGATCTGACGCCTCAGCCGCCCGTCCGGGCCGCTTGCACTTGGCTGCACGGAGTGAAAGCTTCCGCGCATGGCCAAGGCTCCCGCGATTCTCCAGTTCGACGTCACTGACCCCGGACAGCTCTCGAAGGCGGTGAAGCACCTCGCGAAATCCTGCCCGGTCATCGCCGCGGCGCATGAACGTGTCGGCGTTCCCGAATGGCGAACGCGTCCCGGGGGGTATGCCGGCCTTGCCCGGATCATCGCCTATCAGCAGCTTTCCACCAAGGCCGCCGGCACGATCTGGGGCAGGGTGGAGGCGCTCGTCGGCAGGATAACTCCCGCCGCGATCCTGGAGGCCGATGTCGACGCCCTGCGCGCCTGCGGCCTCTCGCGTCCCAAGATCGCGCACATCCGCTCCATCGCGGAAGCGGTGCAGGACGGCGCGCTGAATCTCCGGCGTGTCGCGAAAGCCCCGGACGAAGCGGCCCGGGCGGAGCTCGTCGCCGTGAAGGGCGTCGGTCCGTGGACGGCGGATGTCTACCTGATGTTCTGTCTCGGCCGCTGGGACGTTTTCCCCCATGCCGACATCGGCCTCTCCGAATCCTACCGCATGATCACCGGCCAGCGGCGGCGGCTCCCGCCGAAGGCATTCCTGAAGACCGGCGAACGCTGGCGGCCCTATCGCGGCGTCGCCGCCCACATGCTCTGGGCCTATATCAACGCCGTGCGCGCAGACCAGCGCGGCGGCGCGTGATGAAGCGCCCCGCCCGCGCTGCAGGCGGATCACAAGCCCCCGCCGCCTGCCCGGAGCCTGTGTGAATCCGGACGGGGGCGGGGGGGGGGGGCGGCCGCAGCCTCACAGCACTGCGAGCGCCTGCTCCAGGTCGGCGATCAGGTCGGCTGGCTCTTCGAGCCCGATGGACAGGCGGATCAGCGGGCCGGCGACGCCCGGATCGGAGGCGGTGCGCTTGAGTTGCGGGTTGCAGTGGATGGCCAGGCTCTCGAAGCCGCCGTAGGAGAAGCCGAGGCCAAACAGCTCCAGTGCGTCGAGACAGGCGTGCGCCTTCGCGGTCGGCGTCGGCGCCAGCTCGAAGCTGAAAAGCCCTGACGCCCCCGTGAAGTCGCGTTTCCAGATCGCGTGATGCGGGTTGGCGGGGAGGGCGGGGTGGAGGACGCGACGCACCGCGGGATGCGTCTCCAGCCAGCGCGCCACCTCCAGCGCGGCGGACTGGTGATGCTGCATGCGCAGGTTGAGCGAGCGCGCGCCGCGCAGCACGGCATAGGCGTCGTCCGCCGCAACGTTTGAGCCGAGGTCTGCGACCGTCTCCTTGATCTGCGTCAGGAGCGAGTCGTCATTGACGTGGATCGCGCCGGACAGGATGTCGGCGCCGCCGCTCACATACTTGGTGTTGGCCTGGATGGACAGGTCGAAGCCCAGGTCCAGGGGCCGGTGGAAGACGCCCGCGCTCCACGTATTGTCCATCGCGGTCACGACGCCGGCGGCCCGCGCCGCTGCGGCGATGGCCGGGGCGTCGGCGATCTCGAATGTCATCGAGCCGGGGCTCTCGACGAAGATCAGCCGGGTCGTCGGGCGGATCAGGCTGGCAATGCCCGCGCCGATGGCGGGGTCGAAATAGGAGGCCTCGCAGCCCCAGCGCGACAGCATGCGGTCAACGAAGCGTCGTGTCGGGCCGTAGACGTTGTCGGCGACCAGCACGTGTCCGCCGGACTGGGCAAAAGCCAGGAAGGGTGCGATGCACGCCATCAGGCCGGAGGGCAACAGCACGCAGGCCTTGGCTCCCTCGATCTCGCAGAGCGCCTGCTTCAGGGCTTCATGCGTCGCGGTTCCGTGCCGCCCGTAGGTCCACCCGCCGGGCTCGAACAGCTTCGATGCGCTTTCGACGATTACGGTGGAGGCCCGCTGGACCACCGGATTCACGCCGGCTTGCGTCAGCTTGCGGTCGCGGGCGGCGTGCGTGAGGCGCGTGCCCAGACCTTTTTCGTGGGGCCCGCGCCCGCCGGATTTGCCTCTGCCGCCGCCAGCCATGCCTCAGCCCGTCTCGACGGGGCCGCCGCTCCCCGGCGCGCCCCATTCCGCCCACGAGCCGTCATAGACCGCCGCGTCGTCATGGCCCAGCATCGCTTGTGCGAGCGCGAGGATGGCGGCGGTGACGCCCGAGCCGCACGTGTTGATGATGGGCTTCGAAAGGTCGACTCCGGCGCTCGCGAACGCCGCGCGCAGCTCGGTCTCCGGCTTCAGCCTGCCGTCGGCGGCGATCAGGTCGCCATAGTACACGTTGAACGAGCCGGGGATGCGCCCGCCGCGCAGGCCAGGACGCGGCTCGGGGACTTCGGCGCGGAAGCGCGGGCCGGAGCGCGCATCGACCACCTGCGCCGCGCGGGTTTGAACAACGTCCTTCATCTGCTGCAGGTCGCGCACGAGATCGCGTCGGGGGCGTGCGGTGAAATGACGGTCGGCGGGAAAATGCGGCGGCAGATCCTCCACAGGGCCGCCCGCATTGCGCCAGGCGTTGAAGCCGCCGTCCAGCACGGCCACATCGCCATGGCCCATCACGCGGAACATCCACCACACGCGTGCGGAGGCGAGAAAGCCGTTCTGATCGTAGCAGATCACCCGGTGTCCGTCGCCCAGCCCAAGGCGACGCACGCGCGAAGAGAACTTCTCCGGCGGCGGCAGCATGTGGGGCAGGTCGACCGTGGTGTCGGCCACGTCGTCGATGTCGAAGTGGCGGGCGCCGGGAATGTGTTGCGCGTCGTAGGCCTGTCTTCCGGTCCTGGGCGCGTCCGGCATGAACCAGGTGCAGTCGAGCACGCGGACATCCGGCGCCGCGAGATGCGACTTCAGCCATTCGGCGGTGACGACCGGCTTGTCCGGCGTGAAATGCGCAATCACGGGACGCCTTCTCCGTTGGCTGGCGAGGGATGTGACTGGTCCAACTAGCCAGTGCGGCGCCTCCCCGCAAGCGAATGGGTCTCGACGTTTCCTCGCCGGGGAGAAATGACTGTGCCGGAGGCGCAACACCGCCCGGAAGGAAGCAGCTGGCCGCCCGTCAGATCCCGCCATCGGCGATTGTGCAGGGCAGCAAAACTGTCCGGATTCGCAACAGCATTGTGCACAAATTCCCCTGAAAGGGGCTTGGACAGTGTGCCTCGCCTTGCAGGCGAACCTGCTTGTTTGCGTTGCAATATGGCAGGCATTTATGGCTAACAGGTTGTTAATTCTCCGTTGGAGGCCGAATCAAAACGCGCCACTCGCCCGGTCGGCTAAAATCGAACGGGCAGGGCGGCCAGGACGTCTGCGACGGACCCTTTGCGGAAAGGGACAGGGGAGGAGGAAGCGGACCAGCCAGTCTGGTCCGAGGATTGCGTTTGGTGAGCGCGGCGTTCGCCGCGCGAGGGTGTTGGACATGGGCAAGGGCAACGGCGTCAAAGCCGGAGAATACGGCTTTTGGTCGGACGCAAGGGCGGCCGCAGCGGCCTATCCGGTCCAGACTAGCGCCCTGAAGCGTGCGATGGACCTCGCAATCGCGTTTACCGTACTGGTTTTCACCTCGCCGCTGCTGATCGCCATTTATGGGATGATCAAGATTTTTGATCCCGGTCCAGCCCTGTTCGCTCACACGCGGATCGGCCGCGATGGCCGGCCGTTCGTGGTCTACAAGTTCCGCTCGATGCGCGTGGATGCGCAAGAGCGCCTTGACCAGCTTCTGGCGTCAGACCCTGGTGCGGCTGCGGAATGGGCGAAATACCAGAAGCTGCGCAACGATCCGCGCGTGACGTGGCTCGGCCGCATCCTGCGCAGGAGCAGCCTCGACGAGCTTCCCCAGCTCCTGAACATCCTGCGGGGCGAGATGTCCCTGATCGGCCCCCGGCCCGTGACAGCCGAAGAGGTCGCGCGGTATGGCGCGGACTATCCCTTCTACATTGCGGTGCGCCCGGGCGTGCTGGGCCTGTGGCAAGTGAAGGGCCGCAACAAGCTGACCTATCCGGAGCGGATCGCGCTCGACGTCCAGTACGTGAAGTCGTGGTCGGTCTGGCAGGACATGAAGATCATCGGAATGGCCATCCCGGTCGTCCTGCTTGGTCTCGGCGCCTACTGAAGACGAACTTTTCAGTCGACTTGGCGATTACTTTGTGTACAACCAATCAAAACAGGGTGGGTTGACCTTGCGACCTGCCAATACTTCCGTCTCCATGAACAAGATGTCATGGAAAACGGCGCGTATCCTGTCTTGAAGAATTCTTCAGACACTCGTCCAAATGTAGCCGGCAGCCGGGTTGCGCGCCTTCCGCGCGTGAGCGGTTTGCCGGGAGCAGGACTTGGCGACGGTCGAGCAACGCAGCATCTGGGGCGCGCCCGCCCGTCGGCCTGACGCCGACGGCGCCTTTGCGGGCGATCTTCGCCGGACCGCCCATGACATCGACGACAGGGGTCTGGATGAGCCCCGCTGGCCGGCCTGGAAGGTAACGGTCGCGGTTGTCGTGTTCTGCAGCGCGTTCTGGACAGGTGTCGGCTATCTGGCGATGCGCCTGCTGGGCTGAGCCTCAGCCTTCGTACCAGCTTGGCGTGGGCAGGCCTTTCTCCTTGAGGAAGGTCCCGTTGTAGAGTTTCGACAGGTAGCGGTTGCCATAGTCGCAGAGCACGGTGACGACAGTTGAGCCAGGTCCGAGCTTCCTCGCCATGGCGATTGCGCCGGCGATGTTGATGCCGGACGAGCCCCCCAGGCACATGCCTTCCTCCTTGATGAGGTCGAACAGGATGCGCAGGGCGTCGGCGTCGTCGATGCGCCAGGCGTCATCAACGACGACATCCTACAAGTTCGCCGTGATGCGCGACTGGCCTATGCCCTCGGTGATCGAGGTGCCTTCGGATTTCAGTTCGCCTGTCTTGTAGTACGAGAACAGCGATGCGCCGCCCGGATCGGCCAGGCCGATCTGCACGTTCCTGTCCCTCTCCTTGAGCGCCAGCGAAACGCCGCCGAGCGTGCCGCCCGAGCCGACGGCGCAGATGAATCCGTCGATCTTGCCGCCAGTCTGCTCCCAGATCTCCGGTCCTGTGGTTTCGTAGTGGGCGTTGCGGTTGGCGACGTTGTCGAACTGGTTGGCCCAGATGGCGCCGTTCGGCTCATCCTTCGCCAGCTCCTCGGCCAGGCGTGCGGAGTATTTCACATAGTGGTTGGGATTGGCGTAGGGGACCGCGTCGACCTCGACCAGCCTGGCGCCGAGCGAGCGTATGGCGTCCTTCTTCTCCTGGCTTTGGGTGCGCGGCATCACGATCACGGTACGATAGCCCAAGGCGTTGCCCACGACAGCCAGGCCGATGCCCGTATTGCCTGCCGTGCCTTCCACGATCAGGCCGCCGGGGCGCAGGCGCCCGGACTTCTCGGCGTCGCGGATCATGCCGAGAGCTGCACGGTCCTTCACGGACTGGCCGGGGTTCAGGAATTCGGCCTTGCCGTAGATATTGGCGCCGGTCAGCTCCGAGGCCTTGCGCAACCGGATCAACGGCGTACGGCCGATGGCGTCGATGATATTGGCGTGGGTGCGCATGAACAGCGATCCTGGAAATCCGGCGGGAGCCAGATGAGCCCCTATCACCTAGGGAGATTGCGGCGACGGATCAACCATTGCCCGTGATCCGCGGATCCTGTTCCAGCGTATTGCGGGACGCAGGAGAAACCGGGATGAGATGGCTTCTGATGCTTGCAGCGATCATCATGGCGCCGGCCTCCGCCCTGGCGCAGCCCTGGCAGCCGCGGGATGGCGAGCGGATCGTGTTCGATGTCCTGCGCAATGGCGGCTCCTTCGGAACCCATGTCGTCGCGTTTTCGCGTCAGGGTGACGCGCTGACGGTGGACACGGACATCGAGCTGCGCGTGGCCTTCGGGCCGATCACGCTGTTTGAATACATTCACGACGCCACCGAGACATATGTTGACGGGCGGCTGCTCCGGCTCGGCGCGCGCACGAAGAAGGATGGACGGTGGAAGACGCTCTCAGCGCAGGCGACGGAAGCCGGCCTCAAGGTTGCGGGCGAGGCGTTCAGCGGCGTGCTGACCGGACGGGTGATCCCGTCGACGCACTGGAACGTGGACCAGATGAAGCAACCCGCAATGTTCTCGACCGAGACAGGCGAGATGTTGCCAATGAGTGTCGCCGATCGCGGGATCGAACGCGTGAGGACGGCGAACGGAATGATCGAGGCGCGCCGCTACGATGTGAAATCCGACCTGGACGCCAGCTTCTGGTACGACGCGCAGGGGCGGTGGGTGAAATGCGCGTTCGTGGCCGAGGGATCGAAGATCGAATACGTGTTGCGGAACTAGGACGGACGCCCGCGCGCGACTCGCTGTGCAGTCATGCGGCGAAGCTGTTCTCCGCATGACCACTTTCCAGGTTATGCATTCGAGGCCAGCTTGAGCCCGATCATGCCGGCAAGGATCAAGACCGCCGAGCCGATACGGAGCGGCGTCGCCGCCTCGCCCAGCACAAGGATGCCAAGCACAAACGCGCCAACAGCGCCGATGCCCGTCCAGATGGCGTAGGCCGTGCCGAGCGGCAGCTCCTTCATGGCGAGCGAGAGAACCCAGAAGCTCGCAATCATCGCACCGATGGCGGCCGTCGCTTCGGCGGGTCTCGAAAGACCGTCGGATACCTTGAGCATGTAAGCCCAGAGGACTTCGAGCAGTCCGGCGATGCCAAGAAAGATCCAGGCCATGAGGTTTTCCCTTGAAAGCCGGGCCGTCCCGAATGCTGCGCCCAGAAGGTTGGGGGGGGTCGTCCTCGCTTGCCTCGCGTGTGGGACAGGCGAGGCCGAAGGTCAATCGCGCCATCGCGCCGATGTCAGGAATGGGGCTGCGCGTTGGCTCCGGGCTTTCCCGGGTCTTGCGGGTGAGCGCCTTCCACACGCCACGTCTCCTGCGTGTGATTGCGGAAATTTCACCCGCTGGAGAGGTGATTCGGGCGGTCCGTCCGTAGCCGGATGCTTTCGGACCGCGCCTTCAGGACGTAGATTGTTCAGGCCGTTGCGAGGCGCCGGGTGAGCGTAGCGATCCGTCAGGTGCGGTTTGCACGGCGCCGTGGGTTCGACTCCCACTCCATCGTGGTTGATGCGGGGTCTTCGTCTTCCAGCCTTCGGGCGACCGGACACGCGCCATGCGAGCCTCGGGCTCCCGCGCATGTCCCGTGGAAGGCGGAGGCCCTTCCAGCCGCCATGCCTAGAGGAGCAGGCGACATGGATGGCCCGGTCTTCAATGTGATCCTGGTGCTCGCCGCATTGGGCGTGCTCGCATGGCTTGTCGGACGGGCCGTGCATGACAGCCGGATGAAGGCGCGCGTGGTGGTGGACGAAACACAGGTCGGTCTGCGGATCGTCGACGGGACTGTCGCCGAAGTGCTGAAGGCGGGCGTCTATTCGACCTGGCTGACGCATGACCACATCGAACTCGTCGATGTGCGCGAGCAATCGCTGCAGGTGAACGGGCAGGAGGTCCTCACGCGTGACCTGATGCCGGTGAAATTTGCGTTGCTGGCGCGCTACCGCATCGTGGACGCGCGGCTGCACAGGTCGGCGCATGCCTATCCCGCTTCGCGGATGCATGAGGATCTGCAACTCGAATTGCGCCGGCGCGTGGCGGCGGCGACGCTGGATCACGTGATGACGGAGCGCGACAAGGTGATGGCCGGCTTCGCCGAGGCGATCGCGCCAGGCCTGCGCGCGATGGGCGTCGAGATTTCGGATGTGCAGGTGCGCGACATGACGCTCGTTGGGCCAGCCAGACAGGCCTATGCCGATATCTGGAAGGCGCAGAAGGAAGGGCAGGCGGCGCTCGAGCGCGCACGGGGCGAGCAGGCCTCGCTCCGGTCCCTCGCCAACGCGGCGCGGATGCTGAAGGGAAATCCGGAGTTGATGAACCTGCGCGTGCTGCAGGCCATCCAGGGCGGACCGGGCAGGACGCCGCCGACAATCGTGCTGGGCGGCGCATCGGGACTCCTGCCTGTCTCGTCCGACCCGTCCGGCGACCTGCCGCAGGACGAAGGCTGAGGTTGCGGCAACGTGCGCTTTGCGTCGGCGCTTGGCCGTCCTATGCCTCTTGCATGGCCGAATGGAACGACCGGGCGATTTCGCTGGGCTTGAGACGTTTCGGGGAAACCGGAGCGATTCTCGAAGTCTTCGCGCGCGGCCATGGACGCCGGCGCGCCATGGTCCATGGCGGCGCGTCGCGAACCAAGCGCGCGCCCATGCAGCCGGGCAATACCCTTCTGGTGACCTGGAAGGCGCGGACGGATGACGCCCTCGGCTTTTTCACCGCCGAAGCCGAAACCGAACGCGCCGCCCGCCACATGGCCGATGCGGAAGCGCTTGCAGGGCTGGCCACGTTGTCCGAATTGCTCGCTGCGGCGCTGCCGGAAGGCGAGGCGAAGCCGGGCCTCTTCGATGCGGCGGAAGTGCTGCTCGATATGCTGGGCGAGCCGGACGTGTGGCCTGCGCTGTTCGTGAAATGGGAGATTGGGCTGCTGCAGGCGCTGGGTTATGGGCTGGACCTGAGCCGGTGCGCCCTTTCGGGGGCCAATGATGGTCTGACCCATGTGAGCCCCAAATCCGGTCGGGCCGTGCGGGGGTCTGAGGCCGGCGCCTATCTCGACCGGCTATTGCCGCTGCCTGCCTTTCTTGTGGATGCAACTGCGCCGCCAACGCCTGTCGATATCTTCAATGGCTTTCGGCTTACGGGATATTTCCTTTCCGAGCGTCTGTTCGCCGATCTCAACAGGGGGATGCCGGAAGCGCGCCACCTGCTGATTGACCGGCTGGAGCGCGCGGGGCGACTCTCGCCAGGCTGATTCGAGGGCAAGAAGCGTACAAGCATGAGCAGGAACACCCCGTTCGAACCGTCGGGCAATGGCGGGGAGATCATCGAAGAGCCGATGAACGAGGCGCTTTCGAAGCGTTATCTCGCCTATGCGCTGTCGGCGGTCACGGCGCGGGCGCTGCCGGATGCGCGCGACGGGCTGAAGCCCGTCCACCGCCGCGTGCTCTACTCCATGAGCCAGCTGGGTCTGAGCCCCAGCGGGTCGCACCGAAAGTCGGCAACGGTGGTCGGCGAGGTCATCGGCAAGTATCACCCGCACGGCGACCAGTCGATCTATGATGCAATGGTGCGCCTGGCGCAGGGCTTCGCCACGCGTGCGCCCCTGGTGGATGGCCAGGGCAATTTCGGCAACATCGACGGCGATGCGCCCGCCGCCTTCCGCTATACCGAGGCGAAGCTGACCCCGGCCGCGATGCTGCTGCTGGAGGGGCTCGACGACGATGCCGTCGATTTCAAGGAGACCTATGACGGGACGCACAAGGAGCCGGTGGTCCTGGCTTCCGGCTTCCCGAACCTGCTCGTCAACGGGTCGTCTGGCATCGCCGTGGGGATGGCGACATCCATCCCGCCGCACAATCCCGCCGAGTGCATCGACGCCGCCATCCACCTGCTGGATCA
This sequence comes from uncultured Rhizobium sp., assembly GCA_964614815.1. GTDB lineage: Bacteria > Pseudomonadota > Alphaproteobacteria > Caulobacterales > Hyphomonadaceae > UBA7672. The sequence goes on from CAZTMG010000003.1 coordinate 28,317, forward strand.
TCCCAAGGCCACGGTGGACGAGCTGATCAAGATCATTCCCGGCCCTGACTTTCCGACCGGCGGCGTGATCGTCGAAACGCCGGAAGGGATTCGGGACGTTTATGCGACCGGACGAGGCGGCATTCGCGTGCAGGCGCGCTGGACGAAGGAAGACCTCGGCCGCGGCATGTGGCGGATCATCGTCACCGAAATTCCCTACCAGGTTCAGAAGTCAAAGCTGATGGAGCGCATCGCCGAGCTGATCGAGACGAAGAAGGCGCCGCTGCTGGAAGATGCGCGGGATGAATCCACCGAAGACGTCCGGATCATCCTGGAGCCGAAATCGCGCACGGTTGAGCCCGAAGTGCTGATGGCCTCGCTGTTCCGGCAGTGCGAGCTCGAGACGCGTTTCCCGGTCAACATGAACGTGCTGGACCATGGCGTGCCGCGCGTCATGGGCCTGCGCGAGCTGCTGAACGCCTATCTCGATCACCGCCGGGAGGTGATCGTGCGCCGGGCCAGGCATCGTCTCGGCAAGATCGAGAACCGCCTCGAAGTCCTGGATGGCCTGCTGAAGGCCTATCTGAACATCGATGAAGTGATCCGGATCATCCGTTACGAGGACGATCCCAAGAGCGTCATGATGAAGAAGTTCCGCCTGAGCGAGATTCAGGTGGAAGCGATCCTCAACATGCGCCTGCGCGCCTTGCGCAAGCTGGAGGAGATCGAGATCCGTCGCGAGCACAAGGAGCTGTCGGAGGAGAAGCGTGAGATCGAGCTGTTGCTGGGATCCACGGGACGGCAGTGGACCGAGGTGAAGCGCCAGCTCAAGGCGGCGCGCGACATCTTCGATCCGGGCAAGGCTCTGGGCAAGCGCCGCTCGAAATTCGATGTGGTGAAGGAAATCGACACGGAAGCGGCGCTGGAGGCCTTGATCGTCAAGGAGCCGGTTACAGTTGTCCTGTCCGAGAAGGGCTGGATCCGGGCGCTGAAGGGCCACAACCAGGAGCTGGATGACCTGAAGTTCAAGGAAGGCGACGGTCTGGCGCTTTCGCTCGAATGCCAGACGACGGACAAGGTCGTCTTGATGGCTTCGGGCGGAAGGGCCTTCACCATCGGAGCGGACAGGCTGCCGGGCGGGCGGGGCCATGGCGAACCGATCCGCCTCAACCTCGATGTGCCGGAGTCGGAGACCATTGTCGCCATGCTGGTTCCGCAGGACAACGCGCGTCGCGTCGTTGCATCGAGCAGGGGCTATGGCTTCATTGTCCAGGACGCCGAGCTGATCTCCTCGACACGCAAGGGCAAGATCATCCTCAATGTCGGACCAAAGGAACAACTGGCCGTCTGCGTGAAGCTGGAGGGCGACCTGATCGCCTCCATCGGCAGGAATCGGAAGCTGGTGATCTTCAAGGCCGGCGAATTGCCGGAAATGGCGCGCGGCAAGGGCGTCAAGATCCAGTCATTCGCCGACGGCGGCCTGCTGGACCTGAAGACCTTCAACAAGGCCGACGGACTGACCTGGATCGACGCCGCCGGGCGTCAGCAGTCGGCCGAAGACTGGAAGGACTGGATGGGCAAGCGCGCGCAAGCCGGCCGCCTCGCCCCGCGCGGCTTCAACAAGAACGGGAAATTCGTGGGCTGAGCTCTCAGGTCGCTTCATCCATGAGCGCCTCAGTGAATGTGCGTCGCCACCAGAGCACGTCTTCGCGCGTGACGTTGTCCATAAGCTTGCGCCACCGGCGGATGCGCTCTGCCTTTGGCATTGTGAGAGCGCTTGATATTGCGTCGGCAATTTCCTCAGCGCTATGCGGATTGACCAGAACCGCCTCCTGCATCTGCTCGGCGGCGCCCGCGAAGCGCGATAGGATAAGGACCCCCGGGTCTTCAGGGTCTTGCGCCGCAACATATTCCTTTGCGACCAGATTCATCCCATCACGCAGCGGCGTCACCAGGCCGATCCGGGCGGCCCGATATATGCCTGCCAGCACATCACGTGAATAGCCTTGGTTTACATAACGTATGGGCACCCAGTCGACATCGGCATAGGCGCCGTTGATCTGACCTGACAGCGCCTCGAGACGGGCGCGGATCTTCTGATATGTGTCCACGCTGGCGCGCGAAGGTGGCGCGATCTGTAGCAGGAAGACATGTTTGCGTTCATCCGGCCGGTCGCGGAGAAAGCGTTCGTAACCGAGAAAGCGTTCCTCGAGTCCCTTGGAATAATCCAGCCGGTCGACGCCAATCATCATCGCGCGACCGTTGGCGCTCTCGATCATCTGTCGATGAGCCTTGAGGGCGGTCTCGCTGGCGGAGAGTTCTGCGAACTCTTTCGCGTCTATGCCTATGGGGCAGGTAAGCAGGCGCACACGACGCGCCCCGAGCGTGAGCGTATTCTTGTTGCTATCCCACTCGGCCCGGAGTTCATGCTGGGCAAACTCGCGAAAGGAAGACAGCCATTCGGATGTATGAAAGCCAATCAGGTTGTATGCGAATAATGAGCGGACCAGTTCCTCCGCTTCCGGCAATGTGGTCATGAGTCGGCGAGGCGGCCATGGAATATGCAGGAAGAAGCCAAGCCGGTTCCGGCTGCCCAGCCTCCGCAAAGCGTCGCCAAGCAAGAAAAGATGATAATCCTGCACCCAGACCACATCGTCATGCTCGATCAGCGGGCGCAGGGTCTCGGCAAACCGTTCATTGACGCGCTTGTATCCTCCCGCAAAACCCCGCTCATATTCCGTAAGGTCAATTCGGTAGTGGAACAGCGGCCACAATGTCCGGTTTGCGTACCCGTTATAGTATTCCTCGATGTCCTGGTCTTCGAGGTCGACCGTGGCCGTCGTGACGCCGTCCGCGCGCTGGAAGGTGATCTGCCCCGTATAGTGTTCGGTATGTTTGCCGGACCAGCCAAACCACATGCCCCGATATTGCTTGAGTGCTGACTGCAGCGCGACAGCCAAGCCGCCTTGCGCGCCGGTGTCGGGACCGCCTGGCAAATGGACCCGGTTGGAGACGATGATGA
>CAZTMG010000004.1:0-13444 GCA_964614815.1 uncultured Rhizobium sp.
AGGGCCCTGAAAAGCCGACAGAAGATTTTTCCCGACCTGTCGGAATCCAGACGCGGGTTTCCAACAGATGCGGATCGCCTGGTTCCTTGTGCGGAGATGTTGCGCGGGTCGGCGGCGCAAGGGATGCTCCGGCAACGCGATCACGGAGGCAATGATGAAGCTGCTGTCGGGACTGGCCATGGCCGTCGCCGTGATGCTGGCGCCGCCGGCGCAGGCGCTGGACGGGAAGCTGGTCCACCTGAAAGTGGAGACGAAGAATGTCCCGGGGCCGGTGGAAGTGGCGGTGTACCTGCCGGCCGGATACGATGCGAAGCGGGCGCAGCCCTATCCTTTGATCGTGCAGCTGCATGGCGGAGGCGGATCGAGCCAGAACATGGCGATGATGGCCGAGACGCTGGAAGCCGGAATCAAGGCCAGGCTCGTGCCGCCTTCCGTATCGGTGATGCCTTCGGCAGGGCGATCCTTCTACATGGACTATCGCGACGGCTCGCAGAAATGGGAAACGTTCGTGGTCGCCGATCTGCTGGCGTTCATGCGCAAGGGCTACAATGTCCCCAAGGGACGCGAAGGGACGCTGATCACCGGCATTTCCATGGGCGGGATGGGATCGTTGCGCATCGCGTTCAAGCATCCCGACAAGTTCCAGGCGGTGGCCAGCATGGAGCCGGGGATCGAGCCGGCGCTTGCATTCAAGGACGTGAAGCTGCGCGACAGGTTCTGGCGGGATGATGCGCTGCTGGAGTCGATCTACGGCAAGCCGGTGGATGAGGCGTACTGGGCGGCGAACAATCCGGCTGCCATCGCCAACAGCGATCCGGAAAGGCTCGTGGGGCTTGGCGTCTATCTGGAGGCGGGCGACCAGGACATGTTCTTCCTGCACCACGGAACGGAGTTCCTTCACCGCATCCTGTTCGACAACGGGATCAGCCATGAGTACCGGCTGGTGAAGGGCGCCGAGCATGTGGGGCCGTCGATCGCGCCGCGCTTCCTCGATGCGCTGGCCTTCCTCGGTCGCGTGCTGAATCCGCCGACGAACTGGACGGAAGGCCCGGCCGTGAAGGCGGCGCGGGCGCGCGTGGACGGGTTCAAGCGTGCGGCGGGCTATCCGGTGAAGGCGCCGGACGGGGAGCGGCTGCGGACGGAATAGCAACTCAGGCGGCGCGCTCGAATATGGCGGCGATGCCCTGCCCGCCGCCAATGCACATGGTTTCGAGGCCGTAGCGCGCCTTGCGGCGGTCCATCTCGTTGAGCATGGTGGCGAGGATGCGGATGCCCGTGGCGCCGATGGGGTGGCCGAGCGAGATGCCCGACCCGTTCACATTGAGCTTGTCGGGGTCGTTCCAGTTCCAGCCCTTGAGCACGGCGAGAACCTGCGGGGCGAAAGCCTCGTTCAGCTCGACGAGGTCGATGTCCTTCCAGCCAAGTCCCGTGCGCTGGAACAGGCGCGCGACAGCCGGGACGGGGCCGATGCCCATGCGCGAGGGCTCGACGCCGGCGGCGGCCCAGCCGACGAACCATCCCATCGGTTCGAGGCCGAGGTCTTCCAGCCTGTCCTCTGCGACGACGAGACAGGCGGCGGCGGCGTCATTCTGCTGGCTGGCGTTGCCAGCGGTCACGACGCCATTCCTCTCGATGGGCTTCAGCACGCTCAGGGACTGGACCGTCGCGTCAGCGCGGACGCCTTCGTCAGACCTGAAAACGATGGGATCGCCCTTCTTCTGCGGGATGGCGACCGGCACAAGCTCGTTGTCAAACTTGCCGGCTTTCCATGCGGCGGCGGCGCGCTGGTGGCTGCGGGCGGCGTACTCATCGCAGGCCTCGCGGGGGATCTGGTAGTCGCGGGCAAGGTTCTCTGCGGTCTCGATCATGCCGGAAATGACGCCGAAGCGCTCGATCGGCTGGGACATCACGCGGCCGCGCGAGAGGCGGTCATGGAAGGTCACGTCGCCCATGCGGGCGCCGTTGCGCATGGTGGTGGAATAGTACTCCACATTGCTCATGCTCTCCACGCCGCCAGCGACGACGACATCGGCCGCGCCTGTCTGTACGAACATCGCGGCCTCGACCACGGCCTGAAGACCGGAGCCGCAGCGGCGATCGAGCTGGTAGCCCGGAACGGTGATGGGGAAGCCAGCGGCAAGCGCGGACCAACGGCCGATGGCGGGTGCCTCGCCGGAGGGATAGCCCTGCGAGAAGATGACGTCGTCAATCCTCTCCGGATCGATCTTCGTGCGCTCGACCAGCGCACGGAGGACGATGGCGCCGAGTTCGCCGGCGGGGATGCCGCTGAGCGCGCCCTGGAATTTGCCCACGGCTGTGCGGAGCGGGCTGACGATGGCGGCGCGGCGGAGCCTGGTCATATGTCTGTTTCTCCCGAAATCGCGGGCACCATAGCGATGGCCGCGGGGGAAACAACAGGCGGGGAAGGCTTGCGGTCTTGACGCGGGTTGAGGGTAAGGTCGTATCGGGGCGGACGGACAGACGGGCGAAATCACGCCCGCAGGCGCGTTTTCCGGTCTCGCGCGCCCGAAGGGTCGGCAAGCCAGCCCGCGGCCGCATTGCGCTGTGATGGACGGGCCGTCTTCTGCCCCGCCATTTCCGGCAGCGATGTTTGCGCGCCGCAAGGCGTGACGCAGGAACAATCGCGTTGCAGACTGCGGGCATGAGCAAGACAGACTCCCATCCCGAAATCCGCGACGCCGTGCGGAAGCTGTGCGCGCGGTTTCCGGGCGAGTACTGGCGCACGCTGGACCGCGAGCGCGCCTATCCCACGGCGTTCGTGAAGGCTCTGACGGAGGCGGGGTGGCTTTCGGTGCTGATCCCCGAGGCCTATGGCGGGGCGGGGCTGGGGATTTCGGCGGCCTGCGCGGTGCTGGAGGAGATCCACCGCTCGGGGGCCAATGGCGCAGCGTGCCATGCGCAGATGTACACGATGGGAACGCTGCTGCGGCATGGGAGCGAGGCGCAGAAGGAACGGTGGCTGCCGCAGATCGCCAGCGGCGAGGTGCGTCTGCAGGCGTTCGGCGTCACGGAGCCGACGAGCGGCACGGACACGACGCGCATCCAGACGTTCGCTAAGCGCGTGGGGGACCGCTATGTCGTCAACGGATCGAAGATCTGGATCAGCCGGGCGGAGCATTCGGACCTGATGGTGCTGCTGTGCCGGACGACGCCGCGCGATGAGGCTGGAAAGCCATCCGACGGGATGAGCGTTCTGCTGGTGGACATGCGGGAGGCGAAGGGAAAGGGCCTGACCATCCGCCCGGTGCGCACGATGCTGAATCACGCCACGACCGAGCTGTTCTTCGACAACATGGACGTGCCGGCGGAGAACCTGATCGGCCAGGAAGGCGCAGGCTTCAGGTACATCATCGACGGAATGAATGCGGAGCGCATCCTGATTGCGGCGGAGTGCATCGGGGACGGAAAGTTCTTCGTCGATCGCGCCTCGGCCTATGCGAAGGATCGATCCGTGTTCGGCAGGCCGATTGGCGCGAACCAGGGCGTGCAGTTTCCCATTGCGCGGGCGCATGTGCAGGTGACGGCCGCGGCGCTGATGGTGGATCATGCGGCCCGGCTTTTCGAGGCGGGCGAACCGTGCGGATCGGAAGCCAACATGGCGAAGATGACGGCGTCGGAAGCGAGCTGGCACGCGGCGGATGTCTGCATCCAGACGCATGGCGGCTTCGGCTTTGCCGAGGCGTACGACATCGAACGGAAGTTCCGTGAAACGCGGCTCTACCAGGTGGCGCCGATTTCCACCAACCTGATCCTCAGCCATGTGGCGACACATGTGCTGGGCATGCCGAAATCATTCTGATGAGTGCTGATTACGCGAGCTGGATCGGACGCAGCGAGACGGCGGAGGATTTCGTCGCGCGCGGGCCCTTCGACAGGCTGGCGGCGTTGCTGGATCGCGGGCCGGAGCGCGTTGTGCCGCCTCTGGGACACTGGCTGTGCTTCCTGCCATCGGCCGCGCAGGCGGAGATCGGCGAGGACGGGCATCCGCGGCGGGGCGGGATCGTGCCGCCGATCGACCTGCCGCTGCGGATGGCGGCGGGAAGCCGGGTGAGGCTCCATGCGGACATTCCGTTCGGGGCGGATGTGCGGCGCGTTTCCACGATCACGGATGTCAGCGAGAAGACGGGACGGACGGGCCGATTGGCGTTCCTGACGCTCAGGCACGAGGTGTTTTCTGGCGAGACACTGTGCGTGACGGAGGACGCCGACATCGTGTTCCGCGAAAAGGGAGGCAATGCGCGCGCCCTGCCGCCGGGCGAGCGGCGGGAGGCGCAGGCGACACGGCAGATCACGCCCACGCCCGCCTTGCTTTTCCGCTTTTCGGCGCTGACCTACAACGCGCATCGTATCCACTACGACCGCGACTATGCGACCAGGGCGGAGGGATATCCCGGGCTGGTCGTGCACGGGCCGCTGCTGGCGACCCTGCTGATGGATCATTTCCGCCGACGCCGGCCACACGACAGGGTGGCGACATTCGATTTCCGGGCGCAGCGGCCGGTCTACGATCTCGCTCCCTTCACGGTGAACCTGACCGATACGGACAGCGGCGCCGACGTCTGGGCGGCGGATGCCGATGGCTATGTGGCGATGACAGGCAGGATTGGCGTGCGATGAAGACCTGGCGTTCGATGCTCTTCGTCCCGGCGACGGCGCGGCGGCGCTGGGAGAGGGCGCACACACGGGGGGCCGACGCCCTGATCGTGGATCTCGAGGATTCGACCCCGCCGGAGGCCAAGGCGGCCGCGCGAACGCTCGCGAAGGAGGCGGTCACGTTTCTCGCGGCCCAGGGCGCGACAGTGACGGTCCGCGTCAACAACGAGGCGGCGTTGCTGGCGGATGACCTTGAAGCTGTGGTGACGCCGGGGTTGACCGCCATCGTCCTGCCGAAGGTGGAGCAGGCCATGGAGCTGGAGGGCCTGTCGGCGATGCTGGATGCGCTGGAGTATGAGGCCGGCCTGGAGCGCAACACGATCGGCGTGGCGGCCATTATCGAGAGCCCCCGCGCGCTGGAGCGCGTGACCGAGATTGCCGATGGACCGCGACTGATCGGGATAGCGCTGGGGAGCGAGGATTTCTCGCTGTCGCTGGGACGGAAGCCGGGTCCGCTGTCGCTGGACCTCGCCGCGATGCAGATCGCCTATGCGGCGTCGGCGCGCGGCATCATGGGGATCGGGATGGCGACAGGAATCTCCAATTTCACCGATCTCGAAGCGTTCGGCGTGGAGGCGAGGCGGGCGCATGCGATGGGCCTCACCGGCGCCATGTGCATCCATCCGAACCAGGTGGGCGTGCTGAATGACGCGTTCGGGTTCGACGAAGCGGAGATTGCGGACGCGCGCAGCATCCTCGCGGCCTGGGAGCAGCGCTCCGATGGCGTGGTCAACCATGACGGCCGAATGATCGACCAGCCGGTGGTCGAGCGGGCGCGGAGGCTGCTGGCCGCGGCCGGGCTGGCATGAGGACCGCCCGTCTGGACGAAATCCTGCACGCGCTGCGCCCGGGACAGCGGGTCTATTTCCAGGGCGGCCCGGGCGAGAGCCGCCTTTTCTACAGCGCCCTGCGCGACGCTCCGGGACTGGCGAGCGGCATCGAGCTGTGGTCATGCCTGATCCCGGGGATCAATACATTCGACTATGGCGCCCTGCCCGGCGATGCGACGCTGACCACATTCATGGCGTCGCCGGCGCTGGAAGGGTCGATCGCGTCAGGACGGACGATCGTGAAGGCGATGCCGTATTCGGAGATCGCCGAGACGATGGCGGCGACCGAGTTCGACGTTGCTGTCCTGCATACGGCCCCGCCCGACGATCAGGGACGACTGTCGTTCGGCATCGCCTGCGACATGCCAGGACTGGTGTGGCCCCGGGCGCGGCGACGGATCGCGCTGGTGAATCCGCTGATGCCGTCGCTGCCGGAGGCGGACTTCATCCCGCAGGACGCAGTCGACGCCTGTGTGCCGGCGCGCACGCCCTTGCTGGCGGCCGCGGCTTCCCCCGGGCGGTCGACGGGCGTGCTGGCGGAGATTGCGCGACTGGCGGCGGAACTTGTTCCGGACGGTGTGACGATCCAGTCCGGCATTGGCGAGGCGCCTGCGGCGGTTGTCGCCGCACTGCGCCTCCACCGCGGACTGAAGGTGCATTCGGGAATCATCACGCCGGAATACCGGGCGCTGATGGAGAGCGGGGCGATAGATCCTGACGCAGAGAATGTCGCAGGCGTGGCCTGGGGCGATCCGGCGTTCTATGCGTGGCTGCCGCAGTCGGGCTTTGCGTTCCGCTCGGCGCGCGTGACGCACGGCGCGGCGGAGCTGGCGAAGATCGAGCGTTTTGTGTCTATCGGGTCGGCGATCGAAGTAGATCTCGCGGGCAACCTCAACCTGGAATGGCTGCGGGGGCGTCGCGTCAGCAGCGTCGGCGGCGCGCCGGACTATCTGCGCGCCGCGGCCAGTTCGCCGGGAGGCAGGTCGATCATCGCCCTGCCGGCGAGCGCCGGGGGCGCCTCGCGGATCGTGCCCCGGCTGGCGTCGCCGTCGATCTCAGGGAGGCTGGTGGATTTCGTGGTGACGGAACATGGCGTGGCGCGGCTGGAGGGACTTGCACCGGGAGATCGCGCAGCGGCTCTGATTGCGGTCGCCGCGCCGGAGCATCGCGAATCCCTCCAGCGTGGCTGACATGTCAGCGCCTTGCCATCCATACCAGAGCGCGGGACGCTATGATGCGCGCCGATCCGCGAAAGGCGGCTCCCGCCCCAAACAGCGTGACCTGTCCTATTGAGCCGGCGTCAGCACGATGATGCGGCTGGCGACACGGTCGACGGCATCGCGACTGAAGGCGAGCGGGACATAGGCGCCTTCGGCCCAGATGGGGAACAGGTCGCGGTAGTGGCGGCTGTCGGGATCGGCGGACTGGCCGGGCGTGTTGATCATCATCGAATTGTCCCACGCGCCGACATCGAGCACGAAACGCACCGAGGCGCCGGCCGTGACGCCGAAATCCGACGCGCGATAGCTCTGGGCGCGCGGGGTGGAGGATGAACCGGGCGTGGCGACGGGTCCGACCGTCATCTGGGCGCGCAGCTGGGGATCGGCGAGCGGAGCGATGGCCGGCTCCCACCTGGCGACGTGGAGGCGGCCCCACGCCCATGTGTGCGGATCGGGACCGAGGCGTTGTACGAGTTCATCCGTGGCGGCCTTGAGGCTTTCGAGGATGACGGCGTTGCGGGCTTCCAGCGGTTTGGGGCCAAGGCGCGTGTCGGGGTTTTCGAGATAGGTCACGATGGCTTCGAGATGGCCGTTGCCGACGAGGTCACGCGCCGCGGCGGGCGTCACCCTTGCAACCACAGCCTTGCCGAGATGCTTGCTGGCCCAGACCTCGTAGATCGCGGCGGCGGGGCTGTCGACGGACTCATGGCCGTCCCATGCGGTCAGCAGCTTGATGGCGTGGTCGACATTGACGCCCATCGCTCCGCCGGGAACACCCTTCACCAGCCTCACCAGGCGGCGGGCCTGCGGGCTGACGGCGTCGCCCTGCAGCTGCATGGAATCGTAGAGGCTGACCTTCGGGTCGGCGGCGAGCACTTCCTTGATCCGCGTGGCGCGGGAGGGATCGGTCCATTCGAACGCGACCTTGCGTTCCTCCGCCGGATAACCGTCAGGAAGGTTGTATTCGTTGGCGGTTGCGAAGAAGCCCTGCTTCGGATTGAACACGGAGGGCAGCGCATCCTTTGCGAAAAAGCCGTCCCACTCGTAGCGGCCGTCGCCGGGCACAGGCATGAGGCCATCCCAGTTGCGCCGCACAGGCGCACGGCCGGACGCGGCCCAGCCGATATTCCCCTTCGTGTCGGCGTAGACGAGATTGAGCGGCGGCGCGCCCCAGGCATGACTGGCGGCCTTGAAGCCGGCCCAATCCTTCGCGTGCGTGAGGCGGGACGCGCCGAAATAGCCGGCGACGCCCGGTTCGAACCAGACGCTGCGCATGGCGAAGGCGCGGTTGCTGGCGGCGTCGGCCTTCAGGACGGGGCCATGACGGGTGAATTTCAGCACAACCTCGCGCGGGGCCTCGCCCTTCACCTCGATGGTTTCACGGACGGAGCTCACCTTCTCCCACCGGCCCTTGTAGCGGTAGGAGTCGGGATCGCCGGGTTTCGTCTCGTAGACGTAGAGGTCTTCCTGGTCCATCGCGAAGATGGTGATTCCGAAAGCGATGTCGTTGTTGTGGCCGAGGGAGACGCCGGGAAGCGCCGGCTCGCCTGCGCCGATGATGGCCATGCCCGGAGCGGAGAGGCCGACGACATAGCGCAGCGAGGGAACGCCGAGCTGGCGGTGCGGGTCGTTGGCGAGGATGGGCCGGCCGGTTTCGGTCTTGCCCGGAGCGACGACCCAGTTGTTGGAGCCTTCGTTGAGCTGGGCGTCCATCAGTGCAGCGAGGCGCGTTTCGGCGCCGGCGCGCTGCTGGCCCGCCAGGGACCCGAAATCCACCGGCTGGGTGGCGAGGACATAGTCGGCCAGCACATCCTCCGGCACGTCGCACGGGTTGAGTCCCGCGGGAACGACGCGCTTGTGGCCGTGCGGATCGAGCTTGCGGCGGAGTTCGTCGGCGTCGATTCCTGCGGCGCAGGCGACGCGGGCGCGGGCGACCTCGGACGTGACGTTTGAGACGAGGGCGTGGCTGCGGATGCGCAACACGTCCTCGGGGGCCCAGGTTTCGGGCTGTGATCCGGTGAGTCTGAACTCGACAGGAAGCGGCTTCTGACCGGCCTTCACCTCGGCGACATAGGCGTTGACGCCAGCGGTGAAGGCTTCGACGACGGAACGGGCGTCAGACGAGTAGGCGTTCCATTCGGCTTCCATGCTGCCGCGATAGAGGAAGAGGCGGGCGGCCCTGTCCTGATCCACATAGGCCGGACCGAAGGAGGCGGAGAGGCGGCCGAGGCCGCGCTTGCGCCACAGATCGATCTGCCAGAGGCGGTCGCGCGCGGCATTGTAGCCCTGCAGGAAGAAGGCGTCGCGCTGGGAGGCGGCGAAGATGTGGGGCACGCCCCAATGGTCAACCACGATCTCGGCTGGAGCGGCGAGGCCCTTTACGCTCCATGCGTCCCTTGCGATGGCGGATGTGTTGAGGGGCTGGGCGAAAGTGGCGACGGCGCCGGCGGAAATGGCGATGGCCAGCAGGCCGCCAAGAAGGGTGCTGCGCTTCATGATCTCTCCCTCGTCCTGGCCGGAGGATCAGCCGGGGCGGGCGGACTTGTCAAAGGCTTGCGGGCCTTCCAAAGCTCGCTGCATGGCAGGCTGGCATTTCTGGATCGATCGCGGCGGCACGTTCACGGACGTCGTGGCGCGCGGGCCGGACGGGCGGGAGGTCGTGCGGAAGCTCCTGTCCGAGAACCCGGGGCGATACGCGGATGCGGCGGTTGAGGCTATCCGGACGATCCTGGCGGAACATGGCGACACGGAGATTGCCGCGATCCGCATGGGGACGACGGTGGCGACCAACGCGCTGCTGGAGCGGAGGGGAGCCCCGACCGTCCTGGTGGTGACGGAGGGGTTTGCGGACCTGCTCGAGATCGGCAACCAGGCGCGGCCGGATATCTTCGCGCGGCGCATCGTGAAGCCGGACCAGCTGCAGCGCCGCGTGATCGAGGCGAGGGAGCGGGTGACGGCGGAAGGAGAGGTTCTCGTTCCGCTGGATGAAGGGCGCGTGCGGCAGGATCTGGCGGCGGCCCGCGCGGCGGGGATGACGAGTTGCGCGGTGGCGTGCCTGCACGGCTGGGCGTGGCCGGCGCACGAACAGCGGATCGCCGCGATCGCGCGGGAGCTGGGCTTTACGAACGTATCTGTGAGTTCGGAGGTATCCGGCCTCACGCGCTACGTGCCGCGGACGGATACGACCGTGGCGGATGCATACCTTTCGCCGGTGCTGGATGCGTATGTGCAGCAGGTGGCGGGGGCGTTCGACAAGGCGACGCGGCTCTACTTCATGCAGTCGAACGGCGGGTTGACTCCGGCCTCCGCCTTCCGGGGGCGCGACGCCGTATTGTCCGGCCCTGCAGGCGGGATCATCGGCCTGGCCGCGGCGGCCAGACACGAAGGGTTCGACAAGGCGCTGGGCTTCGACATGGGGGGCACATCGACGGATGTGTCTCACTTCGCCGGGGCGTTCGAGCGGACGAATGACACGGTGATTGCAGGCGTGCGGCTGACGACGCCGATGCTGCAGATTCACACGGTCGCGGCGGGGGGAGGATCAATCTGCTTCTTCGACGGGGCGAGGCTGCGCGTGGGGCCGCAGTCGGCCGGGGCCGATCCGGGTCCGGCATGCTACCGCCGTGGCGGGCCGCTGACCATCACGGACTGCAACGTGCTGCTTGGACGCGTGCGGCCGGAATTCTTTCCGGCCATCTTCGGACCGACGGGCGACAAGCCGCTGGATACGAAGATTGTCGCGGACCGGTTTGCGGATTTGTGTCGGCAAGTGAAGCAGGCGACAGGCGCGGACCTGACGCCGCAGGAAGCCGCCGAAGGCTTCATCGCGATCGCCAACCAGCACATGGCCGAGGCGATCCGGAAGATTTCGATCCAGCGCGGCTACGACCCGCGCGAATATGTGATCTGCGCATTTGGCGGCGCGGGCGGGCAACACGCGTGCGCCGTGGCGGACGCAGTCGGGGCGCGGAGCGTGTTGCTGCATCCGCTTGCGGGCGTGCTGTCGGCTTGGGGAATGGGGCTGGCGGACCTGCGCGCGATCCGCGAACTGTCGGTCGAGCAGCCGCTGGGAACCGATCTCGACGAGAAGCGTGCGGCGTTGATGGCGCAGGCGGCCGAGAGTCTGGCGGCGCGCGGGCTGACCGCAAGAACGAGGGAGCTGACGGCCTATCTGCGGTATGACGGGGCGGAAGCGTCGCTGCCGATCCGCTGGAGCGACGCAGAGACGATGCGACGGGAGTTCGAGGCGGCGCACAAGGCGCGGTTCGGTTTTCTCGATGCCGGGCGGACGATCCTGGTGGCCAAGCTCTCGGCCGAAGCCATTGGCGAGGACGAAACGCCGCCGCAGAAGACGGAGGCGATGCCGGAGACAGACCCCACGCCTGTCGCCATGGTTGAGCTGCGCGCCAATGGCTCGACGCATCAGGCGCCGGCGTTCCACCGCGCGGCGATACCGACCGGGTTCTGCATCGAGGGACCTGCGCTGGTCCTGGAAACGGGGGCAACAACCTTCATCGATGCCGGCTGGCGCGGCGAGATGATGCGGGCGGGGAGCCTGGTGCTGCGACGGACCGAGCCGCCGCCGGCAGGAACGGCGATCGGAACACGGGCGGACCCTGTCCTTCTGGAGATATTCAACAATCGCTTCATGGCCGTGGCGGAGGAAATGGGACTGGCGCTGCAGACGAGCGCCGCGTCTGTGAACATACGCGAACGGCTGGATTTTTCCTGCGCGGTGTTCGATGCGAAGGGCGACCTGGTGGCGAATGCCCCGCACATTCCGGTTCATCTCGGGTCGATGAGCGAAAGCATCCGCACGGTGATCCGCCAGCGCAGCGCGGACGGACGCGGCATGAAGGCGGGAGACATCTACATGCTGAACGCGCCGCATGCGGGCGGCACGCACCTGCCGGACATTACCGTGATCGCGCCGGTGATCCTTGATGGCGAGGACTCGCCCGCCTTCTTCACGGCGGCGCGCGGGCATCATGCCGACATTGGCGGAATCACGCCTGGGTCCATGCCGCCGAACAGCGTTTCCATTGCGGATGAGGGCGTGCTGATCGACAATTTCCTGCTGGTGGAGGACGGCGCGCTGCGTGAGGCGGAGACGCGGGCGCTGCTCGGCTCCGCCCCCCACCCTGCCCGCAATGTCGACCAGAATCTCGCCGACCTGCGGGCGCAGATCGCAGCCTGCCGGCGCGGCGCGGAAGAGCTGGAGCGGCTGGTGCGTCAATACGGACGCGCAGGCGTGGCGGCCTACATGAGGCATGTACAGGACAATGCGGAGGAGCATGTCCGCCGCGTGATCGACACGCTGGCGCCCGGCAGTTTCGAAGCGCCGATGGACAATGGCGCGGTGATCCGCGTGAGCGTCAAGCCGGACCGGACGCGACGGCGCCTGACGGTGGACTTCACAGGGACATCGCCCCAGGACGCTGGGAACTTCAACGCGCCGCTCTCCATCACGCGGGCCGCCATACTCTATGTCTTCCGGACGCTGGTGGACGATGCGATTCCGCTGAACGAGGGATGCCTGAAGCCGATCGACATCATCTCGCCCGAAGGCTCGATACTCAATCCGCGACCTGGCGCAGCCGTGGCGGCGGGCAATGTCGAGACGAGCATGGTGGTGGTCGATGCGCTCTATGGCGCGATGGGCCGGCTGGGCGCCTCGCAGGGAACAATGAACAATTTCACCTTCGGCAATGAGCGGCTCCAGTATTACGAGACGATCTGCGGCGGATCGGGCGCGGGCGAGGGATTCGATGGCGCGTCCGCCGTTCAGACACACATGACGAACTCGCGGCTGACCGACCCGGAGATTCTGGAGAGCCGCTATCCGATCCTGATCGAGCGGTTTGGCGTTCGACCGGGATCCGGGGGCGATGGACGCTGGCGCGGCGGGGACGGCGCGGTGCGGATCGTGCGGTTCCGCGAGGCGATGACAGCAGCGATTCTGTCCAACCGGCGGAGGACGGCGCCATTTGGCGTTGCAGGGGGCGGCGATGCAAGGCCGGGGCGGAACATCGTGCGGCGAGCGGATGGGCGAATCGAGGAACTGCCTGCGACCGCGCAGGCCGAGATGCAGCCGGGCGATGCCTTCATCATCGAGACGCCGGGCGGCGGCGGCTTTGGAATCCGGCAATGAGGGTGCTCACTCTTGAGGTCGCGGAAAGGTTCGCGGGGCTCGCGCTTGGGCATGTGAGCCGGGAATACCCGCACAAGATGGATCACGTGATGGCGGGGCCGGAGGATGTGATAGGGCCGCGCGCGGCGCATCCGGTCTATTTCGGCTCGTTCGACTGGCACAGCTGCGTGCATGGCTACTGGCTGCTGGCGCGGCTGGCGCGGCGGTTTCCGCAAATGGCCAGCGTGAGCAAGATACGGGCGCTGTTTGCGGAGCGGTTCACGCCAGACGCTGTCGAAGCGGAAGCAGCCTATCTTGCGCGACCGGCATCGCGAGGGTTCGAGCGGCCTTATGGATGGGGTTGGCTGCTGGCGCTGCAAGCCGAACTCGAACTGCATGAAGCCGGCGAGATCGCAGAGGCTGGCGCGACGCATCGTCCCCTGGCGGAGGCTTTTGCACAGAGGTTCCGCGATTTCCTGCCGCTGTGCAACTATCCGGTGCGCACGGGCGTGCATTCCTCGACGGCGTTTGCGATCCGCATGGCGGCGGACTGGGCGGAGGCGTTCGATCCGCGCCTGTTCGCCCTGATG
>CAZTMG010000004.1:13470-16570 GCA_964614815.1 uncultured Rhizobium sp.
GATGACCGCGATTGCCAGGCGTGGGAGCCCTCCCAGGACGATTTCCTGTCCCCCGCCCTTATCGAGGTCGAATGCATGCGGCGGATGCTTCCGCCCGCGCCGTTCAGGGACTGGCTCGGGCGGTTCCTGCCGCGTCTGGCGCAGGGACATCCGATGTCGTTGTTCGCGCCGGCGAAGGTGAGCGGGCCGGGCACCGTCACTTTCTCCGACTCCGCCCAGCTCGGTCGCATCTCGACGGGCTGAATTTATCGCGCGCATGGTGCTGGCGGACGCTGGCGTCGCAACTGGACGGCCATCCCATTGCGGAGCGGGCGCGAACGGCGGCCGAGCGCCACCTCGAGGCGAGCCTGCCGCACGTGACCGGGGACTATATGGGCGAGCACTGGCTGGCGACGTTTGCGCTGCTGGCGCTTGAGGCGTAGCCGAGCGGGCTTGAAGGCCTCAACGCGGGCCGATTTCCGCCGCCAGCCATGCGCGGGCGGCGCGCCACTGGCGTTTCACGGTCGCCAGGGAGATGTCCTCGATCTCGGCAATCTCTTCCAGCGTGAGACCGGCGAAATAGCGTTGATCGACGAGACGGGCGTATTCGGGAGCGACAGTCTCCAACTTGGTCAGAGCGCGATCGAGATCCTCGAGATCGACAGACTGGGCGCCGAGTTCGGGGGGGAGCTGGGTGGAGACCGCCGGGCGCTGGCGCTTGGCGGCGCGCATGCGGCGAATCTCGTCGATCAGGATCTGCCGCATCACGCGGGCGGAGAGCGACAGGAAGTGCGTACGGCCCTTGAAGTCCAGGCGATCGAGACCCGAAAGCCGGATGACGGCCTCGTGGGCCAGATCGGTTGGCTGAATCTGGAGAACGGCGGCGTCTCCATTCAGGACCCGGCCAGCCACCTTGCGAAACTCATCGTAGTGGGCGCGCAGCAGCGCGTCTCTTGCGGCGGCCTTGCCGCTCGCATCTTCCGCCTGATGGTCCGGATTACTCACGCGCCTCTTCCCTGCGTGGGATTAACCACGCGACTCGGTAACCTGCAATTACCGGACCCGCCATTGGCGGATGCAGCGTCGGGAACCTGACGATTCAGCGCATGGACCCCTGACCCGTCCCGCCAGATGACCCCGAAGCGCCAGCTTCATGCCTCGCAAGGCGCAACGGACGCCGGGTCGAAAGCGAGAAGGCAAAGAGGAAATGCGGTCGACGTTGCCAGGCCGGCAATCACGGAGAGCGCGATCTCCATCCCCTCGCGCAATGCGCGATGCCACATCCCTCACTCAGGCTGGATCGGGCTGGCGCTTCCTGGATGTAAGTGGCCTCGTCAGGGCCGCGGACTCGCATCCGCCCGGCTTCGCCCGCCACGGAGACAAAGGACGGGAAGCGCCCCGAAAATGGCCAGCGGCAGCCCGATAATCAGGCCAGGGCCACGGATCTTCTCGCTGTTGTTGCGCTGTAACGACGCACCGTTCGGCGTGCATACCCGCACGCGGCAGGCGAAACCGTCAGCAATTCAAGCCGCAAAACGGAACGGCCTGCCGTCAGATCCTCATCAGCCTTGCAACAAGCTGACAGTTTGCGTAATGAAGATTACTTCAACTGACCTGTCGCCCGTGTTATCTTGCTGTTCGGTAATGCAGGGTGACGGGGGTCACAATGTCCATGAACAGAATATGGCGCGCCGCCGCCGTCACGGGCGTAGCGGCCGCGCTTTGCGTGGCGCCCGCAAGCGCGCAATCGGGCAGCAACAGGAAGTACGACATTCCGACCGGCGCCGCGGCCAGTCCGCTCTTCGGCGCCCAGCCCTTCACGCAGAAGATGTTGATGTTCGAGGAGTTCGGCCGGAACCTGATCCCCGCATCGGAATGCACCAACTGCACGCCCCTGGGAGCGCCGGTCGACTGTGTCCACTCGCCGAGCGCCGCCAAGATTGACCGCACGATCACGCAGCGCCTGTTCCCCTTGCCGACACGTGAGGCCAACCTGACCCGGCCCAACCCATGGGCCAGCCTCGTGGGAGATTGCATAGGGCGCCCGCTGGCCACGAGCGCCATCGAAGGCCGGCCGCCTGGCGAAATGTATGCACACCAGCGGTATGACGAGTTCCGTCCGACCGTTTACACACAAACCGTCCAAGCCGGAGCTCGTCCCAACAGCGGCGTCCGCGACGCCATGCAGATGCACCGCTATGCCGTGGGCGAATTCGGACCCGGCGGACTCTACCACAACACGGCGGGCGCGCCCGGATTCGACGGGACGACCGCCGGACTGAAGATTCAGCTCCATCCGAAAATGCCGGTGCAGCAGCCCAATTCGGTATGGACGTTCGACGGCACGCTGCCCCCGAAGCTGCTGATGGCGCGCGTCGGCGAGCCGATGCTGTTCCGTCATTACAACGGCCTGCCCATTGATGTGTCCGCGAACAACGGCTTCGGCCTGCACCTCATCACGACGCACGAGCACAATGGGCACAACCCCGCCGAGAGCGACGGCTTCACGGGAGCGTATTTCTATCCCGGCCAGTTCTACGACTATCGCTGGCCAATGCAGCTGGCTGGCTATGACAGCGTCAACACGGCGGCGACCGATCCGCGTGCGGGTTATCCCGATGGCGAAGGCGGCGTGCACAAGATCCGCGGCGACTGGCGCGAGACGATGAGCACGCACTGGTTCCACGACCACACGATCGATTACACGGCGCAGAATGTCTACAAGGGCAACGCTGCGATGATGAACTATTACAGCGCTGTCGACCGGGGCCGCGAAGGCTTCCAGTGCAACTACGAGAATCCGAACAACGCCAATCTCTGCTTCCCGAGCGGCACAGGTCTCGACTGGGGCAACCGCGACTACGACATGAACCTGCTCATCGCCGACAAGGCCTGGGACGCAAAGGGACAGCTCTTTTTCAACATCTTCAACACGAACGGTTTCCTGGGCGACCAGATGACGGTCAACTGGCTGTGGAAGCCCTATGTCGACGTGCGCGCGCGCCGGTATCGCCTGCGTCTGCTGAATGGCAGCGTCTCCCGCTACTTCAAGATCGCCATCGTGACCGAGAAGGGCGACCGCGTGCCGTTCCACATGATCGCGAACGACGGCAACATCATG
>CAZTMG010000004.1:16586-19614 GCA_964614815.1 uncultured Rhizobium sp.
TCGCCTTCCCGAACAGCGCCTCGCAGGACCTGCCTACCCAGGCGATCGCCGAACGCTACGACATCATCATCGACTTCAGCCGCTACGCGCCCGGCACGAAGATCTACTTCGTCAACCTGCTCGAGCATCGCGACGGCGCGGGACCGAAGGAGGAAGTGCAGCTCAAGGACGTCCTCTCCGGCAAGTACAAGGGCGACCCGGCGGTGGGCAAGTTCCTCGAATTCCGCGTCCAGCCCTATGCCGGCGTGGACCTGAGCATGGATCCGGCCGATTATGTCGAGGGCAAGAAGAAGATGATTCCGCGCCCCGAAATCTCGCAGGCCGAAATCTCCGCCGCCCGCCGGCGCACATTCGAATTCGGCCGCAGCAGCGGCACGGACGCCGAGCCCTGGACGATCAAGACGGACGACGGCAAAGGCTTCAGCGCGGACGAGCACCGCGTCTCCGCCGCTCCGGAAGTGGGCGCCGTCGAGGTGTGGCGGCTGGAAAGCTCCAGCGGCGGGTGGAGCCACCCGGTGCACATCCACTTCGAGGAAGGACAGATCCTGACGCGCGACGGCAAGCCGCCGCCGCCATGGGAGCGCTGGGCGCGCAAGGACGTCTATCGCCTTGGCCATGAGGCCAACAGCAGCAGCGTGATCGAGATCGCCGTGCGTTTCCGCGAGTTCGTTGGCTCCTATGTCGAGCATTGCCACAACACGCAGCACGAGGATCATGCCATGCTGCTGCGCTGGGATGTCCTGAACCCCGGCCAGACCGTGGCCATCCCCACGCCCGAGGGCAGTTGGGAAGGCATGTATTACGAGCCGAGTTACGTGCTTCCGACCTGGCGGTCAGGCAGCGGCAGAGGCCCAAGTCCGGCAGCCGTCCGATGACGCGTGAGCCCGGCCACACGCCCGGCTCAATGCGCCATATCCTGGCGCTGGCATGGTTTGCACTGGCCTTGCTTTCCCCGCTGCAGGCGCTGGCTCAGACCCGGTGGGACGGCAGCTACTTCCCCAATGTCGAACTCGTCACGCAGGACGGGAAGAAGGTGAAGTTCTATGACGATCTGCTGAAAGGGAAAATCCTCGTCATCAACTTCATCTTCACGTCATGCGGCGATGTCTGCCCGCTGGACACGGCGCAATTGCGGCGCGTGCAGGACCTTCTCGGCGACCGTGTCGGCCGCGATATCTTCATGTACTCGATCTCGGTCGACCCGCAGACCGATACGCCTGAAAGACTGCGGGAGTTCATGCACAAGTTCCAGATCGGACCGGGATGGACATTCCTGACGGGCAAGCAGGACGACATCGACACGATCCAGGCGAAGCTGGGTCTGCGGCCGGCGGGCGAAACGCCGACGGCGCATTCGACCTCCATCATCATCGCCAATGAAAAGACCGGACAATGGGTGAAGCGGTCGCCCTATGAAAATCCGCAAATGCTCGCCAACCTGCTGACGGGACACATGGACCCGGGAAGCGTCGGCCCTGCGTCAACCAGCAGCCGGAATTACGACACGGCGGTTTCCATCAGCGGCATCGCAGCAGGCGAGCAGCTTTATCGCACGCGGTGCGCCTCCTGCCATACGATCGGCGGAGGAGACGGGCTGGGGCCGGACCTTCTTGCCGTGAGTTCGCGGCGGTCTCCGGAATGGCTGGCGCGCTGGATCCGGGAGCCGGACAGGATGCTGGCCGAAGGCGATCCAGTCGCGACAGCCCAGATGGCGCAGTATCGCGGTCTGCCGATGCCGAACCTGAAGCTGGCGGATCAGGACGTGGCGGCCCTGATGCGATTCATCGACACGGAAAGCCAACGCGCGATGGAAGAGCGTGCGGCGGCCGACCATGCCCGGCACGGTCATAGCGGACACGCCAATCACTGATGCTCCCTGTCAGCGCGTGACGATGAAGTCGCCGAACAGGGTGCGCGCTCCCTCTCCCCTGGCCTGGAGCGGGTCGTGATAGATGTAGGCGCCCCTGGCCGGCGCCTTGAACCTCACGGTGACCGAGCCGCCGGCCGGTATGGGCGCTGACTTCGTGCCGGCCACGCTCATGATCTCGAATGCGTGCGGCTTGTCGGTATGGTTGGCGAGGCGGATCACGACATCATCGCCCTGGCGCACGCGCAGCTGCGGATTCACGACTCGCGTGACCTGGTCGCGGAACGAGACGGCGAAGACAGTCTCGCCATCCGCCAGCTGCGTGTAGATGTTGTCCATGACCAGGTCGAACGTAACGGCAGGTCGGCCCGACGATTGCGCCTGAGTTGCAGGTGCGGCCAGAACCAGCCCCGCAACGCCGATCGCCAGAAATCGCCTCCGCGACATGTTGACCACCCGCATGCGCCGCCATTCCGCAGCGGCCGCAAGCGATAATAGGTCAGGCAGGGCCATCCGCGAAGCCGCCAGGCGCATCGCGGGAAACAGTCATGCCTGCCTGTCGGCGGGCGCGTCGTTGCGCCGCTTTCACGCCAGCATGAAATCATGCTCCACCGCCGCGCATGGGACAGGACGGGGAAGGTGGCGATCGCGTGACAGGCTTGCCGCTCCCTGGCGTGGTTTCGCAGTCAGACGCAAAATGAGCATGGACGATCCCAAGCGGATTCCCCGGGACACTCGCCCCCGCGCCTATGCCGGGGCCGAGCTGCTGCTCGATCTCCTGCATCTCCTGCGCGAGGCGACCGGACTGGATCATGAGAGCATCGTCATCGCCTGTGCGGTGAATGAGGCCACGATGAGGCCGCTGCTGGTCGGCGCAAACGCGCCGCTCGACATGATCGACTGGGCCGAGCCCCCCGACGCGTTTCGTGGATCCATCTCCCGTGCGGCCGTGGCCGACAAGACGGGGCTTCCGCGCGAGACGGTGAGACGCAAGATCAACGCGCTCATCGCCGCAGGCATGCTGACGGAAAGCCGCAATGGCGCCGTGCGCGCGATCCAAACCCTCGACGATCCGCGCTGGCAGAAGGTGGCGGACGAGGGGTTCGCCGCCGTCCAGCGTTTCGACCGCCGGCTCCGATCGCTCGGCGGCAAGGGCGTCTG
>CAZTMG010000004.1:19637-21361 GCA_964614815.1 uncultured Rhizobium sp.
CAGCGGACCTGACCACTGCGTCAGGCGCCGGAACCGCTGGCGGAGAGGAAGGGATTCGAACCCTCGATACCGTTACCGGTATACACCCTTAGCAGGGGTGCGCCTTCGACCACTCGGCCACCTCCCCGACCCGCTTCTGCGGTCAGCGAGCGGCCTTCCTACCGGGATTTGGAACAGGCGCAAGGTGAAAGGGCCGCATGGGGCAAGTTTGACCGAAGGCGGCAGTTCGGGCCCAAGCCATCTTGCCGAAGCCGTCCGGATGGACGGCGCCTGCACGCTCATCGTGCATCAACCGACTGAAATTACATCATAATCTCAAAATCCAAAAACAAGCCGGTCAGCCGGTCTTGAAGGTTCATCACCTGCGTGCAAATGTGGGGCGTGGATTTGTGATGCGCGCCTGCGGATTCGTCCGCTGGCGCGTGGTCCATTGATCTCAACCCGGAAACTCGGCCTCGCGGTCATGCCGCGAGGCCTTTTATTTCCGGGTCGGGACCAGCGTGAGGTGCAGGAAAACAGCCGGCCTGGCAACGCACACGGCGCCCCGCCGGAAGCGTTCGCGGAAGACCGGATCAGTTCTGCCAGCTCTTGATCAGTGTGTCGTAGTCAACCGTTTCGGGGGGCGGATCCTCGTTCGTCAGCTTCGCCTTTGGCGCGCCCGGACGATCGAACCAGACCTGGGCAGGCTCTTCGGGATTCAGCTTCGGGCTCTTGTCTCCCTGCACATTGATTTTCTCGAGGCGCGAGAGAACGTCCTCCTGCGCCTTGCAGAGAGCGTCCATCGCCTGCTGCGGCGTCTTCGTGCCGGCAGCCGCGTCCCCGATATTCTGCCACCAGAGTTGTGACAGTTTCGGATAGTCCGGCACGTTGGTGCCGGTCGGCGACCACTGTGTGCGCGCGGGCGAACGGTAGAATTCGATCAGGCCGCCCAGCCTGGGCGCCCGTTCGGTGAAGCTGGGATGCTGGATCGTGCTTTCGCGGATGAAGGTAAGGCCGACATGGCTCTTCTTCACATCGACGGTCTTCGAGGTGACGAACTGCGCATAAAGCCAGGCAGCTTTCGCGCGGTCGGTAGGCGTCGACTTCATGAGCGTCCACGAGCCGGCGTCCTGGTAGCCGAGCTTCTGTCCTTCCTCCCAGTAGGCGCCATGGGGTGACGGAGCCATGCGCCATTTCGGCGTCCCGTCCGCGTTCAGCACCGGGAGGCCTTCCTTCACCATGTCGGCGGTGAAGGTGGTGTACCAGAAGATCTGCTGCGCGATCTCGCCATTGGCCGGCACGGGGCCGGATTCGGAGAAGTTCATGCCCTGGGCTGCAGGCGGCGCGTATTTCTTCAGCCAGTCGAGATACTTCGTGATGGCATAGACCGCAGCGGGGCCGTTGGTGTCGCCGCCCCGCGCCACGCACGAGCCCACGGGTCGCGACTGATCGTCAACGCGAATTCCCCATTCGTCGACAGGGAAGCCATTGGGATGGCCGTTCGTCTTGTCGCCGTTGCCGGCCATGGACAGCCAGGAATCGGTGAACCTCCAGCCGAGCGAGGGGTCCTTCTTGCCGTAATCCATGTGTCCGTAGACCCGCTTCCCGTCGATGGTGCGGCCGGTGAAGAATTCGGCAATATCCTCGTAGGCGGACCAGTTGACCGGGACGCCAAGGTCGTAGCCGTACCTGGCCTTGAAGTCGGCCTTGTTCCTCGGGTCGGTGAACCAGTCATAGCGGAACCA
>CAZTMG010000004.1:21373-23503 GCA_964614815.1 uncultured Rhizobium sp.
CCGGCAGCTGGTAGAGCTTGCCATCGGGCGCCGTCGTGAAGCTCGCGCCGACAAAGTCGGCGAGATCCAGCGTCGGGCTGGTCACATCCTTCCCCTCGCCCGCCATCCAGTCTGTCAGGTTGCGCACCTGCTGATAGCGCCAGTGCGTGCCGATCAGGTCGCTGTCGTTCACATAGGCGTCGTAGACGTTCTCGCCCGACGTCATCTGTGTTTCGAGCTTGGCGACGACATCGCCCTCCCCGATCAGCTCGTGCGTGACCTTGATGCCGGTGATGGCGCTGAAGGCCGGCGCGAGCACACGGGACTCATAGTCGTGCGTCGAGATGTTCTCGGATACGACGGTGATCTCCATGCCTTGGAAAGGCGCGGCGGCGTTGACGAACCAGGTCAGCTCCGCCTCCTGCGCCGCGCGGTCGAGCGAGGAGAGGTCGCCGATCTCGGCGTCGAGGAACTTCTTGATCTCGGCGGCGCCATTTGGATTGGGCGCCTGGCTGGCGGCCGGCTGCTGCGGGCCGCAGGCGGCCAGCGCCAGGGCCGACCCACAGGCGAGCAACAGTCCGCGCACGCGCGTGAAACCCATGAAAACCTCCCTGACCGGCGCTTCTCCGGCGCCGGATTCGTCATACGGCTTCAAACAAACCGGAAAACGAGCGCGGCGTAAACAACCGAAGCAAGGGTTGCGATCCAGAGGGGCAGGTCTTCCGGCATCAGGCCGATCCAGGCGAGATGGATGAAGGCGGCGCCGAGCAGGCTGAGGAAGAAGCGGTCTCCGCGCTGGGTGGCGACGCCGAGAATGCCCACGCGCGGCTCATTGCCGGGAGCAACCTTCGCGAGGACGCCGAGCGTCACCAGCGCGAGCGCGATGAAGGCGAAGAAGAGCGCGGTCGGCAGCGTCCAACCCATCCAGGCGAAGGTCATGGCGCTTTTTTCCCGAGAAGCCGTCCACCCGCCACCTGCAAGACGATGCCCGCAACAATGACGGCGGCGCCTGCGCCCACGCAAAGGATCGCTTCGGCGCGCCGGTTCAGAAAATAGAAGATCATGGCGAGCCCGCCGCCGAAGATGAGGCCAAACATCACCAAGGCCATGCCGGTCATGAACCAGCGCTGGCCTTTCCTGAAGCGTTCAGCTTCGGCAGATGCGGCGGGCTCCGCGGTCATGCGGGTCAGCGCCGGTTGGCGCGCGCGTCGCGGATGGTGGAGAAGCCCCACCAGAACACGCCGGCGCCAACCAGGAGGGCGAGCCATGACAGGGCGCCGAGCGGGCCGCCGAGAATGCCCAGCCACACGGCCTTGAGCACCGTCGAGAGAATGATTCCGATCCCGCCGAAGCCGACAAGCACGGCGCCGATGAGCGTCATCTGGCGGCCCTGGGCTTCCTTGCGTGCGTTGACGGCTTCGGGAGGGGTGTATCCGTATCTGGCCATTATGTTCTCCTGGCTCTGGTTTTTTGCGTTTCTACTCGTATCTGCCAGCCCGCCCTCTTGTGCCGTGTCGGGGCGTTGACCGTTGAAGGATAGCAGATTTCGGGAAGAGTCACAGGGGCGTCAGGCGGCGCGGAATCCGGCGCGGATTCATGTGCCTGCGCGCGTTTCGAGCCACGCCCTCCAGACCTTCTTCGGCACGATCGTCGTCCAGGCGTCGGTGACGAGGCTTTCGACTTCAGCCCGGTCGAGCGCCGCGATATCGACATAGCTCCAGAGCATGCCGCCGGCGCGATAGGGCTGGAACACGTCCGGCCGCGCCTCGAACAGAAGCTCCTGTCGCGGCTTGGGGAGCTTGAAGAGCCAGCGCCGGCTCGGGAAGCCGAAGACCACGAATGTCTTGCTTCCGACGTTGAACCAGTTGCCGCCATGGTCGTTCAGCTCCACGGCGCCAGGCAGGGCGAGCGCGATGCGGCGAACGTCGGCGAGCGTGGCCATTACACCCTTCCCAGCGCAAAGCCCTTCGCGATGTAATTGCGCACGAACCAGATCACGATCGCGCCGGGGATCAGAGTCAGCGTCCCGGCCGCCGCGAGAACGCCCCAGTCCGTGCCCGAGGCCTGGGACAGCGCCTGGAGACGCGTCGTGATCGGCATCACGGCGGAACGCGCCAGCGCATCGGCGATCAGATATTCCACCCATGAAAA
>CAZTMG010000004.1:23557-24638 GCA_964614815.1 uncultured Rhizobium sp.
AAGAAGCTGGGGAAAGAATGGCCGTCGATATAGGCCGTCTCGTCGATCTCGCGCGGGACCCCGCTCATGAAGCCTTCGAGAATCCACACCGCGAGCGGCACGTTGAACAGGCAGTGCGCCAGCGCCACGGCGATGTGCGTGTCGAACAGGCCGAACGCCGAATAGAGCTGGAAGAAAGGCAGCAGGAATACCGCCGCCGGCGCCATCCGGTTGGTCAGCAGCCAGAAGAACAGGTGCTTGTCGCCGAAGAAGCGGTAGCGCGAAAAGGCATAGGCCGCAGGCAGCGCAGCCGCCACCGAGATCACCGTGTTCAGCGACACATAGATCAGCGAGTTGGCGAACACGGATCGCCAGCGTTCATCGCCGAACACCTTCGCGTAATTGTCGAAGGTCAGCGTCTCCGGCCACAGCGTGAAGCGGGTCGTGAT
Organism: uncultured Rhizobium sp.; assembly: GCA_964614815.1. GTDB lineage: Bacteria > Pseudomonadota > Alphaproteobacteria > Caulobacterales > Hyphomonadaceae > UBA7672. Next base: position 23,986 of record CAZTMG010000004.1, read on the forward strand.
CTCGATGTTCGTCTTGAGACTCATCGCCACGAGCCAGTAGATCGGCGTCAGCAGGAAGAGGATGTAGAGCGCCGGGACGATCCAGGCGAAACGGCCCTGTTTCATGGCGCGCCTCCCGTCGGTCGCGGCGCGCCGTCATCCCGCGTCATCACCGTGTAGAACACCCAGCTGAGCAGAAGGATGATCAGGAAGTAGATGATCGACATGGCCGCTTTCTGGCCAAGCTCTACCGTCTGTTTCAGCTCGGTCGACAGGAACACCGGGTCCCCGCCGGCGATCACCGCGAAGGGCTCCGTGAAGATCATGAAACTGTCCATGAATCGCAGCAGGATCGCGATGGTCAGGACGCGCCCGAGCTTCGGCAACTGGATGAAGCGGAACACTGACCACTTGGACGCCCCGTCGATCCGCGCCGCCTGGTAATAGGCCTCAGGAATCGACATGAGCCCCGCATAGGCCAGCAGCGCGACAAGGCTCGTCCAGTGCCAGACATCCATCAGGACAAGCGTGAACCATGCGTCGATGGGATCGTTCTCGTAATTGTACCCGACGTCTCGCAGCATCACGCCAAGCAGGCCGATGTCGACACGTCCGAACATCTGCCAGATCATGCCGACGACGTTCCACGGATCAGCAGCGGCACGGCCATCAGC
>CAZTMG010000004.1:24648-31142 GCA_964614815.1 uncultured Rhizobium sp.
GACGACATACCACGGGATCAGCAGCGGCAGCGCCATCAGCACGAGACACGCCGGCACGCCCCATCCCTTGCGCGGCATGTTCAGCGCGATCAGCACGCCCAGCGGAATCTGGATGGCGAGGATGATCCCCGAGAAGACGAGATTGCGCCACAGCGCGTTCCAGAATTTCTCCGAGTGCAGGACCTCGCGGTACCAGAGATCGCCCACCCAGTGGAACTGGGCGTTGGTGGCGACATATTGCACCGAATAGTTCACCACGGTCATCAGCGGGATGATCGCCGTGAACGCCACGAGCATGAGGACAGGCGCAACGAGGAGCCACGCCTTCTGGTTGACGGGCTTCATTGCGCCGCTCCATTCACGTCCATGCGCCAGCCATCGGCATAGAGGTGTACGCCCTCCGGCGCGAAGGCGACATGAGGATCGGCCGGTATCTCCTCCCCCTCCCGCAGCATGGCCGCAATCGCACGCCCCTGCACGGACAGGTGCGCCACGCGGTAGCGCCCCGCGTCCTCGACACGTACGACGGACGCCGGAATGCCCGTCGCCCCCAGCCGCACGAATTCCGGCCTGACGCCCAACTCAACCCTTGCGCCTTCCGCCACGACCGGCGCGCGCGTGAGCGCCACGCGGCTTTCGCCGATTTTCACGCTCGCGCCGTCGAGGACAACCGGAGTCACGTTCATCCCCGGCGAGCCGATGAAAAATCCCACGAAGGTATGACGCGGCGTTTCGAACAACTCCTTCGGCGTTCCCACCTGAACGATCTCGCCGGCGTACATCACCACGACCATGTCCGCGAACGTAAGCGCCTCGGTCTGGTCGTGGGTCACATAGATCATGGTTGCACGGCTGTGCCGGTGTACGTCGCGCAGACTGGCGCGCAATCGCCATTTCATCTGGGGGTCGACGACCGTCAGCGGCTCGTCGAACAGAATGGCGTTCACATCCGGTCGCACAAGGCCACGCCCCAGGGAAATCTTCTGCTTCTCGTCAGCCGTCAGCCCTCGCGCCTTGCGATCCGCCAGCGCGGAAAGCCCTACGGTCTCAAGCGCGGAATCGACACGCCGCCTGATCTCGTCCGCCCTCATGCCCCTGTTCCGCAGCGGGAAGGCCAGATTCTCACGCACCGTCATCGAGTCATAGACGACCGGAAACTGGAACACCTGGGCGATGTTCCGCTTCTCGGTCGGAAGGGCAGTCACGTCACTCCCGTCGAACAGCACCCGTCCTTCGGTTGGCGCGACCAGACCGGAAATGATGTTGAGCAGCGACGTCTTCCCGCACCCAGACGGCCCCAGCAGGGCATAGGCGCCGCCATCCTCGAAGACGTGGTTCACGCGCCGCAACGCGTAGTGCGCGTCCGATTTCGGATGCGGACCGTACGCGTGGCGAATATTGTCGAGATCGATGCGCGCCATGGTCAGGCTGCCTTGCCCGCGAGCAGTCGGGTGCGACCATTGGCGTCGAATCCCATTACGTCAGCAGGCTCAAGATAGACCGTCTGTCTCGCCCCCGGTTCGAAGGCATGGACGCCGTGGGCAAGCATGACCCAGCGATGGGCGCCATGCTTCAGATGCACATAGGTCTCCGACCCCGTGATCTCGCTCGACAACACATCCAGCGTGAACGCATGCGCCTCGGGCGTCTGCCGGTCCAGCCGCAGGTGATGCGCCCGGAAGGCCAGCGTGCTGACGCCCGGATAACGCTCCGGCTGCGGCGCATCCGCGACCGGCAGAATGTTCAGCGGAGGGTCGGAGAAAATCCTGGCCGTCTCCAGCGAATTCGGACGGCGATAGGCTTCGCCGGAGGGGCCGAAATGGGTCACGCGCCCTTCATTCATGGTGGCCGTATGTCCGCCCAGCAACAGCGCCTCCAGCGGCTCTGTCGTTGCATAGACGACGATCGAGCCTGTTTCGGCGAACAGTTTCGGGAGCTCCGCCCGCAACTCCTCGCGCAGCTTGTAATCGAGATTGGCGAGCGGCTCGTCCAGCAGCACAAGCGACGCTTTCTTGACAATGGCGCGTGCCAGCGCAACGCGTTGCTGCTGCCCGCCCGACAGCTCCAGCGGCTTCCTGTCGAGACAGGACTCAAGTCGCAGCAGTTCCGCCGCGCGCCCCACCGCGCGATCAATCTCAACCCGCGATGCGCGTTGGACCCTCAGCGGCGAGGCGATGTTCTCGCGCACGGTCCAGCCCGGATAGTTGATGAACTGCTGGTAGACCATGGCGACATTGCGCCGGGCGACCGGGCGGCCGGTCACGTCCTCGCCGTTCACGACGACGGAGCCTTCATTCGGGCGATCAAGCCCGGCCATCACGCGCATCAGGCTTGTCTTTCCGGCGCGCGCCGGCCCGAGCAGGACATTGAGCATGCCGGGTTCGAGACGGATCGAAATGTTGGCCAGGTGGTCGACGCCATCAACATGGCGCGACACGTTCTTCAGTTCCAGCATTGGCGCCGCCCACCATGATGACCCTGTCGCCAATAAGTCTGCGAATGCCGGGAACGTCAAACCTGCCCAGCGAAAGACCGTGGAAACCGGCCATCATATTTGCGGGATGGCTGGACTGCCGAAGGACTGCGCCAGACGCAGCAATGGCGCTCCGCATGCCCGCTGTTTGCGGCTCGCTGCGTCTTTCTCGCAACGCTGTCGTCATTGCTGGCGAATGCCGCACTTGCGAAGCCCTCAAAGTCTTTAATGACGTAGCGTCATGCCGAAAACGTCAACCTTATCCCGGAGCTGCCCCCCAGCCGGTGCAGGCGCGTCGACCGCGAAAAGCGCCGATGGAATCTGGCATGTCGCGCTGCGCGGTCGGTTGACGCCGCGTTTCAATACGGTCAACAGTGACCGCAAGAGTCGCTTCAACAGACTCAGCACGGGGAGGTTATACCATGAAGTTCACGCTCCGCGGCGCGTCCAGCGCTGCGCTTCTTGTTGGCTTGGCGGGCATCCTGCCGGCATGGGCCCAGGACACAGTCTCGGCAGGACCTCAACCGCCGGCTGAGGAAGAAAGCAGCGCCCGCGTTGTGATCACCGGGTCGTTCATCCAGGGCACGCCGGAAGACGCCGCACTCCCCGTGGAAGTGTTCTCGCAGGAAGAACTCGAGGAGCAAGGCGCTCCGACCGCCCTGGAATTCGCGAAGAGCCTCACCATTTCCGGCCCGACGACCGGTGAAGCCTACTACTTCTCCGGCGCCGCGCTCACCGGCTCGGTCAACTACAACCTGCGCGGCCTCGGCGCGGACAAGACGCTTGTCCTGCTGAACGGCCGGCGCATGAGCCAGAACACGTCCAACATTCCTTCCGCGGCCCTGGCGCGCACCGAGGTCCTGAAGGACGGCGCTGCGGTCATCTACGGCGCGGACGCCACCGGCGGCGTCGTCAACTTCATCACGCGTGACGACTTTGTCGGCCTCGAAGTCGGCGGCCAGTACAAGTACATCGACGGATCCGACGGCGACTACAACCTCAGCATCCTGGGCGGCATCGGCGATGGGGACGTCAATTTCCTGTGGTCGGCCGAATATGAGCACCGCTCCCGTCTCGAAACGGAAGAGCGCGACTGGGCGGCCGGCAGTTACGGCGTGAACCCGGCGCCTTGGTCGACGCTGACGAACGTGGCGTCGTGGTTGCCGAGGGGGGCGTTGCCGGCTGTTCCCAACAACACCGCAAACGGCGAGTTCGGCGCGCCGACCGGCGGCCTGATCCGCGACTTCACCCAGTCGTCCTGCGAAGCTGTCGGCGGCGTCTACAACCCGAACGGCGTCGCGGCAGGCATTCCGGCCTGCTCCTACAACTACATCTCGTACTACAACCTCGTCGAAGAGAACGACATCTACCGGGCGTTCGCGCAACTGAACGCGACGATCAACGAGAACATGGAGTTCCACTTCGACGCGTCCTACGGCCAGGTGAGGTCGCCGCAGGTGTTCGGTTCGCCGGCGCAACCGGTGATCCGGGGGCCGGCGCGGTCTTCGGGCGCCACCTACCAGTTCTATGCGCCCGCCACCAACCCCTATGTGGCGGCGTTCCTGGATCGCGCGGTGCTGGACGGGGCGATCTCCGCGGCGGCGCGGGCCGCCACGCAAGGCGTCACGCCGCTGACCTACCGCGCGTTCGCGCATGGCGGCAACCCGTTCCTGGGCGGCGGCAACGGCTATGGCGTGCCCTCGAAGATCGACAACCAGATCTGGCGCGTCAGCTCCGGCATCAACGGCAACCTTGGCGACTGGGCCGGCCCCTTGTCCGAGGTCGGTTATGACTTCGCGGTGACCTACAACCAGTCGATCAGCTATGCCGACTCGCCCGACATTCTGGGCTACCGGCTGCAGGAAGCGCTGGCCGGCTTCGGCGGTCCGAACTGCAACGTGGCCGACGAGAACCCCTACCAGTTCGGGACCCAGAACAGCTCGGTCGGCACGTCCGCCGCGGCCCGCGCCGCGCTGGGGTGCTACTACTGGAACCCCTTCGCATCGTCCTTCCCCAACCAGCCGGAGCTCGGCCTCGCCAACCCGCGCTACGTCGCGGGCAGCGAAAACCGCGAGGATGTCGCACGGTGGCTGTTCGACGATCGCGCGACGGAGACCATCAACTCCAGCCTGACGGCAGACCTGGTCTTCAACGGCATGTCCGGCATCCAGCTGCCGGGCGGCGAGATCGGCTGGGCGCTCGGCGGCCAGGTCCGGCAGCTCGAGTTCCGGGAAGTCGTCAACAGCCCGTTCTACAACGGCAAGCTGCAATGCGACTGGCCGCAGAACTGGACAACCGGCCGCACGGTGCCGGACGGTCCGGACGCGGGCACGGATCCGGACGTCGTGCCGGAAGTCCAAATCCCCCTGGCGACGACCGATCCGCGCTATACGGGCTGCACGCCTGACGCCCCCGGCCCGTTCGTGTTCTTCGGCACCAACCCGCCGGATTACGCCGACCAGCAGCAGTACTCGATCTTCGGCGAACTGCAGATTCCGCTGCTCGACAATGTGAACCTCCAGGCCGCCGTGCGCCGCGAGGAGTTCTCCGGCGGCCTTGGCGCCACCGTGTACAAGGTCTCGGGCAAGTGGGACGTGTGGGGTCCGCTGTCGCTGCGCGGCTCCTACGGCACCAACTACCAGGCGCCTCCGGCGGGCCTGATCCCCGGCAACGTGAACAATGGCGTCAACAGCTATACCCGCGTGGCGGGCAACTGGCTGGGGGCCCAGACCGTCACCCGCAACGACGTGGTTCCGGAAACGGCCACGGCGTGGAACGTTGGCGTGATCTGGCAGTCGCAGGGCTTTGCCCCGGATCACGACCTGCAGGTCATCGTCGACTACTTCGATATCGAGACGGAAGACGAACTCGGCCTGCTGGCCTCCGCCAACCAGATCGCCGACGGCGTGTTCCGCTATGGTCCGACCGCCGCCGGCGTCGCCAACCCGACCGAGGCGATGGCCTTCGCCACCCAGAGCGGCGTTGCGACGGGCACGGTGATAAACACCGGCCTGGCCTATGCCGACTGCTCCCACCCGCTGATCAGCCGCGTCACCTTCAACGGCGGCGCGTGCGTGCAGGGCGTCACCCAGGCCAACGCGCTGAACTCGATCCGTACCGACTTCGGCAACGGTCCTGGCCAGCACACGGCGGGCTTCGATATCCAGGTCAACTACACGCTTCCGTTCGGCCCGGGCGATCTCACCGCATCGCTCACCGCAACGAAGGTCGAGGTCGATGAGAACTCGGCGACGATCCTGGACGGCTTCCAGGTCGCCCCGGCGGATGACCGCCTTGGCTTCCTGAACTTCGCCACGATCGGCGCCGCCTCGCCGGAGCTGCGTGCAAACTTCAGCCTGAACTATGCGCTGGACCAGCACAACTTCCGGCTCGGCGCCCAGTATGTGTCGTCGATCACGGACGAGCGCGGCCCGATCACGCCGAGCGGGTTCCAGCCCGGAACGACGACGCCGTTCGGGACGACCTTCTACGGTGTCGAGAGCGGCGAGTGGCTGTCGTTCGACTTCACCTACCTGTTCCGCGTGACGGAAGACCTGCGCCTGACCGCGTCGGTCGCCAACATCACGGACGAGGACCCGCCGCAGTCCCGCCAGGAACTCGGCTACGATCCCCGGATGGGCAACCCGCTGGGGCGCACGTTCGAAATCGGCGTCAAGAAGACCTTCTAGGTCTCCTGCGACAGCGAAATCAGGGGAACAGGCGGCTTCGGCCGCCTGTTTTCCTTTGAGCTGCATCAATCGGCCCGGAGACGGACTCCGGTCAGCTCAAGCCGGAACACAAGGCAGTGTGAAACCGCCTCTCCCCTTTGACGCTGTCAGGCGGAGGGCCATATTGAGGCGGTTCATGACCCGAAAAAGGCGCCAGAGGAGCCCTTCCATGCTCAAAGCCCTGCGAGATTCCGCCGCCCTTGCGGCCATCGCGATCGCGGCCGTCGCCTGTTCGGCAGAGCCGGCGGCAACCGAGCCATCGCCGGAAGCGGCCACAGCAACGCCTGCGCCTG
>CAZTMG010000005.1:0-3436 GCA_964614815.1 uncultured Rhizobium sp.
CACAGCTAGCCTGACCCCAGCCCAGGCCCGCACCCCGCCCATGGCGGGGATCGCGGCCGCTTACCCGAAGCGCTTCACGCTCCGCACATCCCCCGCAATGGAACGTATGCGGTCGACCGCCTGGCCCAACGGCTCGACCTCGACATGCATGTCCCGCGCGCTCGCGTGCAGCAGCAGCGTCGGCGAGCACATGATTCCGACATGTCCTTTCCAGAACACGAGGTCGCCCCGCTCGAGATTCGAAAAGTCGGGTTCGGGCGTCACGGACAGGCCCAGCGTCTGCTCCTGCATGTCCGAGTCGCGCAGCGGATAGATCCCCGTCGCCTGCAGCGACGCCTGCACGAGACCCGAACAGTCGATCCCCGCGCTCTCCCGCCCGCCCCACAGATAGGGAGAGCCGACGAATTTCTGCGCCACGGCCACAAAGTCCGTCTCGGTCTCCGCCAGCGGCGCAACATGCCGGGCGAACACCCAGCCCGACCCCTGCGCACGGACGAAATTGCCGCTGGTCTCCTCCAGCGCCATCCGCGCATTCATGGAGACCGCGCGCATCGGCCGGCTCTTCATGTCGGGTTTTTCGTAGATGAACGTCCGCAGCACCCTCACCCGGTGCGTCGGCTCCCGCCCGGCCGGCTGCAGGCTCGCCAGCCGCATCCAGCCGACATAGCGGTCGAGCCCCAGCTGGACATAGGCCCACTCCCCGTCCCGTTCGAACATGCGAACCGGCTCGCCGAACAGCGCCTGGTTCACCTGTTCGGCCGATCCGTCCGGCTCCCGCCGCAACGCCGCCGGCCCGGCGGACACACGCATGTGTTCGCCGTCGCCCGCATGCGGTTTCGGTGTCAGCCGAGGGTCGCTCGACCAGGGGTCAGGCGGCATGAGAGCTGGAACCGGTCTCCTTGCTCATCGCCGGTCGCGCCTGCGCGGGGGCGGCCGCGATGGACGGAAGCTGCGGCGGCTTGCTCTGGCTGATCGACCGCTCGCACGCGATCACCCGGTCGCCAAGACCGGCCAGCGTTGCAAGTCCGCGCGCCGTGGTCTGAACCAGAACGCTGCGCCTGTCGGTTTCATCGGGCACGCGCTGGGCGAGGCCGAGTCCCTCCAGCGCATCCAGCGCCCGGCTCACGGCCGGCTTGCCGAGCTGCAAGGCTTCGGCAAGGCCGCGAACCGTATGCGGCCCGGGCTCCAGCGACACCCGCAGCAGGATGGCCGCCTGCCTTACATTGAGGTCTGGGCCGTCCGCTCGCACGGTCTCGGCAAGTACGTCCTTAAGCAGCGCAAGCGCGGATGCGCGATCCATGACAGCTCCATTAGCCCGCGCCCCAGCCGCAAGAGAGTCGCCTGTTTTTTCCCGATCGGCAAGCGGAAGTCGAGTTCTCAAACGTATCGTTTTTTCAACATTCGCCAGACCGCGCGGAGACCGCACGCAGCCGCCCCCGCGGGCCGGCCATAGCGCGCCGGCCGCCAGGCCCAGATGTCGAAATGCGCCCATGACGGGGCGTTCACAAAAGCCTTGAGGAACAGTGCGGCGGTGATGGACCCCGCCATCGGCCCGTCGCCGAGGTTTTTCATGTCCGCGATTGCGGATTTGAGGCCGGCTTCGTAGCCGGGCCAGAGCGGCATGCGCCACACCGGATCGCCGGTTTCCTTCGCCGCGTCGGCAATATCGCTCGCAAGCGCCTCGTCGTCCGTATAGAGCGGCGCGAGATCAGGTCCCAGCGCCACGCGCGCCGCGCCGGTCAGGGTTGCGAAGTCGATGACGATATCCGGCTTGTGCTCGCATGCGCGAGTCAGTGCATCGGCAAGTATCAGCCGCCCCTCGGCGTCCGTGTCCTCGATCTCGACCGTAAGGCCCTTGCGGGTCTTGAGGATGTCGCTTGGACGAAACGCCCCGGGCCCGATTGCATTCTCCACGGCTGGAACGCAACAGATCAGCCGCACCGGCAGCCCCGCCCCCATGATCATCCGCGACAGCGCAAGGGCGTGGGCCGCTCCGCCCATGTCCTTTTTCATGAGCGCCATGTTGGAACCCGTTTTCAGGTTGAGGCCGCCGGTGTCGAACGCCACGCCCTTGCCGACGATGGCGATCTTCGGGTCGGTCTCGCGCCCCCAGCGGATCTCGATGAACTGCGGCGGCTGTTCCGCTCCCTTGCCCACGGCGTGGACCATCGGGAACTCCGCTTCCAGCGCCTCGCCCGTCGTGACCGTGATGCTGGCCCCGAATTCCGCGGCCAGCGCCGTGGCCTCGGCTGCGATCTGAACAGGGCCAAGGTCGCAGGGCGGCGTGTTGACCAGGTCCCGCAACCAGTCGATGGCCTCGGCCTGCCGGGCGATCTCGACCGCATCGAGCGAAGCCGGCAGCATCAGCCGGCGCGGCCTGTCGCCCGCCTTGTACCGGGTGAACCTGTAGGCCCCGTCGGCCCAGCCCAGCGCCAGCGTCTCCCCGTTCATCCCCTCGGGAACCTCGCCCAGCGCATAATCCCCGGCCGGCAACTGCCCCGGCAGGCTCGCCAGCGCAAAGCCGTCGGTTCCCTCGCCAAGGCCGGCCAGCACCCGCTCCAGCGCCCCGTCCGGCCCATGCAGCAGCAGGAACCGCCCCGGCTCCGCCCGGAAGCCGGCGGCGTCGACCAGTCGCTTCACCCGGTCCGGCTCCCCCCGCGTCCACGGTCCCAGCCCCTTTGCGGTCAGCAAGACCAGGGGGATGGCGGTTTCGGGATGGGCATGGAAGGCAGGGTGCATGGGATTGTCCGCGTACTGTGAGCCAGCTGTTATCCAGGTCTGGCCAGGGGCTTTAACGCTTCCTTGAACCGGCGCGCAGCAAGGTTCCGGTCATACCCGGGGAAAGCCCATGTCCGCCACACGTTTCGCAGCGACCGCAAGTCTCGCCGCCCTGCTGACGGGATGCGTCGCCGCCGCGCCGCCCACAACGCAGGAAATGGCCGTCATCAATGCGGCCGCAAGCCCCATCCTGCCCGCCAGCGCGCAGGAACGCGCGTTGGCCGAACGGCAGGACCTGCTGACCCAGGCGAAATTCTGGGCGGCCGAGTACGAGAAGAATCCCAACGAATACGAGGCGTCGCTGAAATACGCCCGTGTCCTTCGCGCCATCGGCTCCGCGCCGCGGGCGGCCGAGATCGCCTCGCAGGCCCTGACCCTGAAGCCCGGCGATGTCGACCTCACCCTGATCTACGCGCAAGCCGCGCTGGATACGGGCAAGGCCGAGGACGCCGCCTACGCTCTCGCCCGGGCCGAAGCCGAGGGCCAGGGCGACTGGCGCCTGATGTCGGTGATTGGCGTGACGCTCGACATGCTCGACCAGCATCGCAACGCGCAGGATTATTACCGCAAGGCCCTCGCGCTCTCGCCGGACAATCCCAAAATCCTGTCCAACCTGGGACTCTCCTACGTGCTGGAAGGAAAGCCGGCGCTGGCCGAA
>CAZTMG010000005.1:3459-20279 GCA_964614815.1 uncultured Rhizobium sp.
GCCCTCCCCGGCGCCGACAGCCGCGTCATCCAGAATCTGATCGTCGCGCTCGGCGTGCAGGGCAAGTTCGAGGAGGTCGATCAGGTCGCGGGCGCCGACCTCCCGCAGGCCCTGATTGATTCGAACCGCGACTATTTCCGCTCGCTGCTGAACCCCTCCCGTTCATGGGACACGCTGCGCGGAATGCAGAACTAGCCGCCAGCGCCGGCCAGCACGCCATGGCGTGTGTGACAGCAAAATAATGCGCACAAAAAAGCTGCTGAATGCTCGCATTCGCGAAAGAGACCCGCTATTTGTCCGCCGGACGATGGAGGGTTTCATGCGCAGGCTGGGTGGGATGCTGTTTGCGGCGGCGATGGGCGCAAGCCTCGCCGCCTGTGGTTCGCAGGGGTCGGGCGCCATTGGCCCCATCGACGTCGATCCCAAGGCAATCGAGGCGCATGTCGCCAAGCTCGCGGGCGAGGCCTTCAAGGGAACGACGACAGAAGCGGCTGATCTCGACTCGCTGCGCAAGCTGCTGCCGGCGGAGGTGTCGCTCACCTGGGGAAACCTGTCCTTTGATGCTGCGACCAATTCCACGCTGGTCACCGATCTCAAGCTCACGCCTGCCGGGATGACCACCGTTGGTCTTCAGGTCGGCGAACTCCGCCTGTTCGATTTCGATTCCAGGCTGCTGCAGGACCGTATCGCCGGTCGGCGCCTGGACGAAACCGCGCCGCTCGCCCGCCGCATCGATGCGAGGAACATTTCGCTCTTCGGCGTCGCGGATGCGATCATGCAGGGCATGGACGAAGCTGGCGGCGACGCCATGATGGACGACGACGCGCCTGTCGAGAACGCCAATCCGCTGAAGTTCCAGCCGGCGGACCCGGTCGTCCCCGAAGATCCGTTCTCCGACTGGCCGGCAGGGTCGGACGACGATTTCGGCGACTGGATGGCGCCGCCAACGATCGATCGCTTCGATTTCTCGATCGGCCGCATCATTCTCGACGATGTCCAGCTCAAGCCATTCCGGGTCGCGCCTGCGACGGCGGCCCCGGCTGATCCCTATGACCCCATGGCCCAGCTGATGCAGGTGCTGCAGGTCGTCTCGGCCTTCACGCAATCCTATGGCATCGACACCGCCGCCTATCTCGACATGAAGATGGGCTTCGAGATGACGCAGTTTTCCGAGAAGATCGCCTACGACATCAGCGTCGCCTCGATCGGCGCCCGCGGGATGCGCGGGGGCGACCTCGACGGCATGTACATGCGCGACGTCGCCTATGTCTTCCAGACCCCTTCCCCGTCGGGCGGCTCGATCCCGATCGACTACAAGATCTCGCTGACGACCGCTGAAGACATGCGGCTCGGCAAGGTGTTCGAGCACCTCGCCAGGGGCGTCGTTCCCCCGCGCACCGAGGCGAACCTGATGAGTCTCGGCGTCTGGCGCTCCGAAAAGGAGTCGATGAAGTTCGGCGGCAAGGACTTCTACTCCGTCGACGCCACCATGTTCGACGGCACGGGATTTCACTGGTTCATCCCGACCAGGCTTGCGGCTTCCGCCACCAACGCCTCGCTCGATATCGGCTCCTTCATGGACATGATCGCCGGCATGGCGCCCGCGGCGAACCCGACCGATCCGTTCGCCTCCAACGCGGGCCCGTCGCGTGATGACGTCCTCGCCATCAAGACGCTGATCGAAAAGCACGGCTTCTCGAAGATGACGTTCAATTCCGGCTTTGGCTGGAACTGGAACGCCAGCAATGGCGAGACCAAGATCGACGTCTCGCTCGACGGCCGGGACTTCCTGAAACTCGGCCTGAAATACGAAGGCGGTTTCCCGAGCTTCAAGGCCGTGTCGGACCTCATCCCTGACAACATCGAGGCCACGGACGAAACGGCGCTCCAGAAGGTGTTCGCCGACAACTCGTCGCTGAAGCTTGTCGAGTTCAATGTCGAGGACAGGGGCGGCCTGACGAAGATCTACGGCCTGGTCGGCGAGCTTGCGCCCGCGATGAATCTCGGGCCGCAGGCGATGACGGCGGAGAATGTGAGGACGATGGCGTCCAGTCTCATCAAGACGACCGCCGCCGGCGCAAGCGCCCAGATCCCGGAAATCCCGACCCTGCTCAACCCGGTCGCGAACTTCCTGGAACAGGGCGGCAAGCTGCGCTTCGCGATCCAGCCGCCCAGGCCGATGCCGTTCGCGAACTTCGAGTCGATGGGAATGGGCGTCATGATGGGCGCGACCACGCCCTCGCAGCTCATCAAGGACCTCGGCCTCAGGTCCGAACACGCGAAATAGCGAAACAGCGGGCGCGATGGGGTTCGTCACGCGCTTCGCGCCCAGTCCGACCGGCCGGCTTCATCTCGGCCACGCCTACTCCGCCCTCCTCGCGTCCGATACGGCGCGGCGGGAGGGCGGTTCATTCCTGCTCCGGATCGAGGACATCGACACGACGCGCTGCCGTCCTGAATACGAGGCGGGCATCCTTGAAGACCTCGCCTGGCTCGGGATCGAATGGCCCACGCCCGTGCGCCGCCAGTCCGATCATTTCGCGGACTACGCCGCCGCGATCGACCGCCTCCGGGCGCTTGGCGTCATTTACCGCTGCTTCCTCACGCGCCGCGAGATTGCCGAACAGGCAATGTCCGCGCCGCACGCACCAGGCGAGGACGCAACCGGACGCGTCTATCGCGGCCCTGCAACTCCCATGAGCGCCGACGAGGAAGCCGCTCGCCTCGCGCGCGGTGATTCGTTCGCGTGGCGTTTGTCGATCAGCAATTCACAGGTGTTGCTGGGCGAAGAATTCGCGCGGCTGGACTTCGTTGAGTTCGACATCGCAACAAAGCTGGAACGATCCGTGACCGCGCAACCGCAGGTGCACGGCGACGTTGTTCTCGCGCGGAAGGATACGCCGGCGAGCTATCATCTCTGCGTCGTGCACGACGACGCGCTGCAGGGCGTGACGCATGTGATTCGCGGCGAGGACCTGCGCGCGGCGACGGACATCCATGTCCTGCTCCAGCGCCTGCTGGGACTGCCGACGCCGTGCTACCACTTTCACCGGCTGCTCGCCGGCCCCGATGGCAAGCGTTACGCCAAGCGCGACCGCGCGCTCACCCTTGCAGCCCTGCGCGAGAGCGGCGTATCCCCTGCCGACATTCGCAGCCGCATCGGATTGCCTGCTTGAGCACGCCAGCCGCCCCTGCCCCCGCCCGGAGGAGCTGGGCCGGCCCCCTCATGCTGGTCGCCGGCGCGATCGCCATCGGCTTTGCCCCCATCGGCCTGCGCCTGTCGGAGTTCGAGCCCCAGGCGACCGCCTTCTGGCGCTTCGCCTTCGCGCTGCCGCTGATTGCGACGGTGATCCATGCGCAGGGCGGCCGCCTCGGCCGGCCGTCGCCGATGGCGCTGCTGGCCGGCGCCTTCTTCGGGCTCGACATCGCCTTTTGGCACGCCTCGCTGGTGATGACATCGGTCGCCAACGCCACCTTCCTCGTCAATCTCGGCAATGCGGCTGTCGGCGTCGTCGCGTGGGTCGTTCTGAAGGAACGCCCGGCGCGGATCTGGCCCTATGCGCTGGGCGTCGCCTTGCTTGGAGCCTTCCTGCTCTCGCGCGGCGCGGCCGATGGCGGAGCGTCCACCCTGCCGGGAGACCTCCTCGCCCTGCTCGCGGCAATCATGGTCGGGCTCTACCTGTTCTTCGCCAAGCTGGCCCGCCGTGACGCCGGGGCCATGCAGGTGCTGTTCTGGTCAACGGCGGCCACACTCGCCGTCTCGCTTGCCGCCTGCGCCGTTCGCGCCGAACCCCTGATCCCGCCCGACCCCTCCTGGTTTGTCTGGCCGCTGGCCCTCGCCGTCGTCGCCCACGTCATCGGCCAGGGTCTGATCGTCGCCGGGGTTGGCGCGACGCCCGCCGCCCTGGCCGGCCTGCTCCTCCTGATCCAGCCGGTGACCGGGGCGCTGATCGCCTGGTGGCGTTTTGACGAAGCCCTGACGCCGCTTCAGCTTGCCGGCTGCGTCCTGGTGCTCGCTGGGGTCTGGCTGGCCGGTCGGCGTTGACGGCGGACCAGCGGCAAGAGAGCGCTCAAAACAGCCGACCGCCCAGGGGCGTCGCCTGATCGGGCGAGACCAGCACGACCGCCCCCTCCTCGTCCGGCACGCCCAGCGTCAGCACCTCCGACATGAACCTGCCGATCTGTCGCGGCGGAAAATTCACCACCGCCAGCACGCGTTTCCCGATCAGGGTGTCCGGCGAATAGTGTTTCGTGATTTGCGCCGAGGATCGCTTCTCGCCGATCTCCGGCCCGAAATCGATGCGCAGCTTGATCGCGGGCTTGCGCGCCTCGGGAAAGGGCTCCGCCGCCACGACGACGCCAACGCGGATGTCCACCTTGAGAAAATCATCGAACGTGATCTGCGGCGCGCTCATGGAAAGCCCTTTCGTCCGCCGCCTACGCCAGCCGACATCATCGGGCAACTGCATGGATCATGCAGGCGGATTGAACGTCGCCAGCCGCGCATCCAGCCCGTCGCGCACCGCCGGCCACTCCTCGCGGATAACGCTGAACCACGCCGTGTCGCGCAATCGCCCGTCCGGACGCACCATATGTGACCGGTGCACGCCCTCGAACGTCGCGCCGAACCGCGCCATCGCCTTGCACGACCGCTCGTTCCGCGCGTCCGCCTTCAGCTCCACGCGATTGAGCCCCAGCGTCTCGAAGCCATGGGCAAGAAGCAGGCGCTTGCACGATGGATTCACCGCCCCCGCCCACACGCGCTTCGCATACCAGGTCCAGCCGATCTCAACCCGCCTGTGGACCGGAACATAGGCAAGAAAGCTGGTCGACCCCACATGGCTGTCCGACGCCTTGTCGTACACGGCGTACGTCATTTCGCCCGCGCGAGCCATCTCCGCAAAGCGATGCTCCATCCACGCATCGAAGTCCGCGTTGTCGAGGTTCACATTCGCGAACCGCCACAGCTCCGGATCGTTTCCCGCCGCGCGCAGCGGCTCGCGGTGCCGCTCTTCCAGCGGCTCCAGCCGGACAAAGGCGTTCTCGAGAACAATGGCTTCGATCCTCATGCGTCTGGTCTATCGCGCAGACGCCTGTGCGGCTAGGCAGGCATGCCCGCTGGTGTTAGCTCGCATCATCAAACGGTTGGAAAGCGTCATGAATCCCGCACACGCCTGCGCCGCGCCCATCCTTGTCGCGCTTGTCGCCTGTACGCAGACCCCGCCACCCGCATCCTCGCCCTGGCGGGGCGGAACGTATGTCGCCATGGGCTCGTCCTTCGCCGCGGGTCCCGGCATACCGGAGTATCACGAAACGCCGGCCGCCCCCTGTTACCGGTCCACGCAGAACTACGCCCGCCAGCTCGCAAGACGCCTCGACCTTGCGCTGGTCGATGTCAGCTGCAGCGGCGCCGTCACCGCCCACCTCACCGGTCCTCGCGGCCCGATCCCGCCGCAACTCGACGCCCTCTCGCCCGATACGCGTCTCGTCACGATCACGATTGGCGGCAACGATCTGGGCTATATCGGCGGGCTGACCGCAGCCTCCTGCGCCGGCCTGATACGGGAGACAGGCGTCGAGGCCGATTGCCCGCCCCTGATCGCCTTGCCCGCCGAGCTGACCTTCGCCGAGCTTGCCCAACGCATGGACGCCATCGCGAAAGAGGTTCGCCGCGTGCGCCGCAGGCCCATCTCGTCTTTGTCGATTACCTCGTCGTGCTGCCCGAGGCCGGAACCTGCCCGGCGACGCCGCTCGGCGCACAGGACGCCGATGGCGCACGCTATATCGCCCGGCGCCTTGCAGCCATCACGCGCATGGTCGCCAGCCAGAACGGCGCCAGCATCATCACCGCCTCGGAGTTCTCGAAAGGCCATGACGCCTGTTCGGCCGATCCCTGGATGAATGGCTACCCGCGCCCCGGCGCTCCGGTCGCCGGCGCGCTCTACCACCCGAACGTCAAGGGCATGACCGCGATCGCGGACGCTCTCGAGGCGCTCCTGACCGATTGAGCCAGCCCAGCGCCTGCATGGTCAACCTTGCGGGCCGGATGTCTCCGCAACCCAGTCTGCAAGGCCCTGCGCCAGGGGCGCATCGAGATCCCGGTTCAGCTGCCGACGCAGACCGAACCAGAAATGGCGCGCATTCGCCTCCAGCACATCGAAATTGCGCCGGTAGGCGTCGGCCCACTCCCTGTCGTCCATCCCGATCAGGCGTTTGGCTTCCGCGAACGCCGCGTCGAACCGGGCCACCGGATCGGCGATCGTGTCATAGTCAGGGTCTACGCAATCGAAGACCGGCAAGAACCCGAGTTCCTGCAGCTGTGGGATCGCGCCAGGACAGCCGAACACGATGGCGGGATGAAAGTGCGCGAACGGCTTCACCGACTTCTCGGTTATCCGATACGGGAAGGCGAGCATCTCGGTTTCGGACACCAGCGAGAATCGGCTCTGCATGTAGGGCCCGTCATCAAGATCGAATACGATGGCGGGAACCCGTATGCCCGCGGGACTGGGGTTTACGTCCGGCACGGCGTGCATGACCCGGCCTATGGACTCCAGCTCGGGCAGATGGGCGCGAAGCGCGTCGTTGAGAAACCTGTTGTCCATGCCCGGCCTGGCTTCGGCAGTCCCGGCCGGCCTCATCTTTCCCAGCTGCTGCTCCGTCTTCTCCCGGCGCTTCAGAAAGGCTTCCCAGCCGCCGAAGGAAACGATCCCCTCGTCCCACAGCCCGGACTGCAACAGCGAAAGGGCAAGCCGGACCCGCGGCGGCCGCGCCTTGTTCATGAAGCACAGGAATCTCCGCTGCGGAGCACGGGTCAGGAAGCGGTCGCGCTTCGCCGCAAAGGCCTGTTCGTCCATGCCATGCGCCTCGCCCGCTTGCGCCAGCATCTTGATGAACCAGTGGTAGCGGAAGAACCGTACGCGATTGGAGATGCCCCGCTCGTCGCAATAGGCGCCATGCGACTTCGCGGCGTCGATGTTCTGCGAAACATACGCCACGCGTTCAGGGGGGATTCCGTCGGCCCTGAGCGTCGCATACCAGATGTCCAGAAAGTCCGGCGACAGCACCGTTCCTTCGCCGCTGTTGTCCAGGACCAGACGAAAGCGCCCGTGACGGACGCCCTCGCGCACATGCGCCGGAATCGCCCCCCACGTCTGCCCGAAGTTCAGACCGACGCGATTTGCGGCCTGGAAGGAGACCAGCAGCGGAGCATCCGCCGTGGCCGTCTCCGGCAAGACCTCGCAGGCGAAGGCGGCTCCGAGCGACAGCAGAAGCTGGCTCTCTCCCAGTCCCTGTGCAAATCGTAGCATCGCCGGCCTCGCGCTTTGCGAACCTACTCCGCAGCCTTGATCAGCGTTTCCTCGACCACCTTGACCACATCGCCCATGATCTGCGTGATCTTGTAGTCCTTCGGCGTGTAGACGCGACGGACGCCCATCTGTTTCAGCGCAAGCGCATCGGCTTCGGGGATGATTCCGCCAACGACGACAGGAATGTCGAGTCCTCTGGCGCGCAGGATTCCCACCGTTTCCTTGACGAGATCGAGATGCGAGCCGGAAAGGATGGACAGGCCCACCACGTGCGCGCCCGAATCGACAGCCTGCTGAACGATCTCCTCCGGCGTGAAGCGAATGCCTTCGTAGATGACCTTCATTCCTGCCTGGCGCGCCCGCGCCGCGATCTGTTCGGAGCCGTTCGAGTGCCCATCGAGACCCGGCTTGCCAACCACATAGGTCAGCGTGCGGCCGAGCTTCCTCGAAACGCGCTCAACCTCGCTCTTCACGGCGGCAAGGTCCTCATCGTCTTCGGTTTCGATCACGAGGGCGACGCCTGTGGGCCCGCGATACTCGCCGAAGATCTCACGCAGCGCCGCACCCCACTCGCCGACCGTCACGCCCGCTTTGGCGGCCGCAATGCTGGGCGGCATGATGTTGGCGCCGCTGGCCGCCGCCGCCCGCAGCTCGCCGATGGCATTGGCGACCGCCTCCGCATCGCGCTGGGCCCGCCAGGCCTTCAGCTTCGCGATCTGCCGGCTTTCGGCGCCGTGGTCCGTCGCCATGATCGCGCCATCGCCGCCGGAGAGCGGCGAGGCTTCCGTCGTCTCATAACGATTGACGCCAACCACGATCTGCCGCCCGGCCTCGATGTCCTTGAGGCGCGCGCGCTGGCTGTTGACCAGCTCCCGCTTCATGAACTCCACATTCTCGATGGCCCCGCCCGCGCGGTCCAGCTGGGCCAGCATCTCCCGCGCGCCAGCCTTCAGCGCCTCGGTCTTGGCGCCGACGACGTGCGAGCCGTCGAACAGGTCTTCGTACTCCAGCAGATCCGTCTCGTAGGCGAGGATCTGCTGCAGGCGCAGGCTCCATTGCTGGTCCCACGGGCGCGGCAGGCCGAGCGCCTCGTTCCAGGCCGGCAGCTGCAGGGCGCGACACCGCGCCCGTTTCGACAGCGTCACGGCCAGCGCCTCAAGGAGAATCCGGTAGACGTTGTTCTCCGGCTGCGGCTCGGTCAGGCCCAGCGAGTTCACCTGCACGCCATAGCGGAAAAGCAGGGCCTTGGGGTCGGTGACGCCGTAGCGCTCGCGTCCGATCTCCTCCCAGAGATCCACGAACGCCCGCATCTTGCACATCTCGGTCACGAAGCGCACGCCCGCGTTCACGAAGAACGAGATGCGGCTGAAGACCGTGGTGAAATCCTCCTCGGGGACCTGTCCGCCTGCCTTCACCGTATCGAGAACGGCGCACGCGGTCGCCAGCGCGAAGGCCAGCTCCTGCTCCGGCGTCGCCCCGGCTTCCTGCAGGTGATATGAGCAGACATTGAGCGGATTCCACTTGGGCGTCTCGGTGTAGCACCAGCTCACCATGTCCGAGATAAGCCGCATCGAAGGCTTGGGCGGGAACACATATGTGCCGCGCGAGAGATATTCCTTGATGATGTCGTTCTGCGTCGTCCCCTGCAGCTTCCTGCGATCCGCGCCCTGCTCATCCGCCAGCGCCACATACAGGGACAGCAGCCACGCCGCGGGGGCGTTGATCGTCATCGAGGTGTTCATCTCCTCGACCCTGATCTGGTCGAACAGCGTGCGCATGTCGCCCAGATGGCCGACGGGCACGCCCACCTTGCCCACCTCGCCCCGCGCGAGAACATGGTCGGAGTCATAGGCCGTCTGGGTTGGCAGGTCGAAGGCGATCGACAGGCCTGTCTGCCCCTTGGCCAGATTCTTCCGGTAGAGCTTGTTGCTCTCCTCCGCTGTCGAATGCCCCGCATAGGTGCGGAAAATCCACGGCTTGTCCGGCGCGTGCTGGAATGGGGTGGAGCCTTTGTCCGCCATCTCTGGCCCTTGCTGCAATTGCGAAGGCACAAAACTGCAAACCGGGCGCCGAGGCAAGCTCTGCCTGCAAACGTCTGCCCGGGTGCGACCACAAAACCGCGCTTCCCTTGCACGGCAGGCGCGGCGTCGCTGGCCCAGACGGGCATTTCCGGCGCCGTCCGACCCGGGCCGGGCCAAGCTAGCCCTGCGCTGTTCTGGGCTGGTTGGTCCACGCCGGCATCAGGGCCCGCGCATCGCTCATGTGCGCCGCCCGCGCCAGCTCGGCGACATCGGCCTTGCAGCAATGCATCGCCGCGCGCCAGGCCTGCATGTGGGTGGGAACCGCCTCCGCATTCAGCGGCGGACGGTAATACCAGCGCAGCATCGTCTCGAACTCCCGCCGGTCGCGCGCATCCGGCGCCGCCAGGACGAGCACATGCGTCGCCCCGCGCGCCCTGGCCGCCGGCAGCTGGTGGTGGTTCGCATAGCGCTGGTTCAGCTTCGAGGTCTGGCCCACATAGTGCACGACGAAGCCGCCCTCCGCCTCGTGAACCATCAGATAGACGCACGGCAGGCCGAACCGGCGCGACTCGTCCAGCGCGAGCATGGCGAACCGTTCGCCAAGGATCTCCACCCGCCTGCCCATCAGCCCTCCCGAATCAGAGCCGGTCCATATTGGTCCTGTCGTCGCCCCCCGTGAATCCCGAAAACGGAATCGCTGGCGAAACAGGTCGTCGTCCCTGATGTCCTGACGCTCCGTCACGCTTGCCGATGCTGCGCGATCGTCGCACGCTGGATGCAGGACAGTCGCGGGGAGGAAACATCATGAAACGCCTGGTGCTGGCCCTCGCCCTGTTCGCCGCCGCCTGCACGGGGACGCCCGCGCCGTCCGATCCCGCGATCGCCACGATCACGACCGGCCAGCTTCGTCCATTGCAGGCCAAGGGGGTGCTTGCCTTCAAGGGCGTTCCCTATGCCGCCCCGCCCGTCGGCGACCTGCGCTGGAAGCCGCCGCAACCCGCCGCAAGCTGGCAAGGCGTCCGCGACGCAACGCAGTATGGCAACATCTGCATGCAGAGGACGCCCAACCCCGACAATGGCATCGGCCAGTATCCCGCCAGCGAGGATTGCCTCACGCTCAACGTGTTCACGCAGGATCTCGATCGCAACGCCAGACGTCCCGTCATGGTCTGGATCCATGGCGGCGGATTCGTGAACGGCTCGGGCAGCGCCGAGCTCTATGACGGCTCGGAATTCGCCAGGCGCGGCGTGGTGCTCGTCTCGATCAATTACCGCCTCGGACGCTTCGGCTCCTTCGCGCATCCGCTGCTGACGGCGGAGGCCGCTGGCGCCCCTGTCGCCAACTACGGCATGCTCGACATGATCGCCGCGCTCGATTGGGTGAAACAGAACATCGCGGCGTTCGGCGGCGATCCCGGCAATGTCACCATCTTCGGCGAAAGCGCCGGCGGCATGGCCGTGCAGAAACTGATGACCTCGCCCCTTGCGCGCGGCCTGTTCCACAGGGCGGCCGTCCAGTCCGGCGCCGGGCGCGAGAACACGCTCCTGCTCGACGCGCCCAATCCGCGCGGCCTTCCCTCCGCCCACGATGAGGGCGTCGCCTTCATCAGGTCGCTGGGTGTCGAGGCAAGGACAGCCGCCGACCTTCGCGCAATTCCCGCGGACAGGATCCTCGGCGCAGGGGACCCCTCCGCCTCGGCAGGCGGCGGCCCGATCATCGACGGAAAGATCCTGCCGACCAGCGTGATGGATGCTTTCGGAAAGGGCGAACAGGCGAAGCTTCCCTACCTGGTCGGCTACAACAGCGCCGAATTTCCCGCAAAGCCGGAGGACATCGACGCCTCGCTCACCCGACTCCTCCGCGCCACGACGGCCGACCTTCCGCAGATCGTCGCGACCTATCCCGACAGGGACGACATGGCCGCGCGCATCGTCGGCGATATCGTCTTCGGCGAGCCCGCCCGCACCCTTGCCGGTCTGCACGCCGCACAGGGCGAGCCCGTCTGGCTCTACCGTTTCGACGTGCTCTCGTCCTCGGTCCGCGGGCGCTACAGGGGCATGCCCCACGCGCAGGAGCGGCAATACGTCTTCAACACGCTCCACGCATCGCCCTACCCCACCGACGCCAACGACCAGAGGCTGGCGGACTTCGCCATCGCCTACTGGGTCAACTTCGCGAAGACCGGCAATCCCAATGGCGCGGGCCTTCCGCAATGGCCCGCCTACAGCGCCGCCGCGGACCAGCTGCTCGACTTCACCAATGACGGTCCGGTTGCAAAGCCTTCGCCCCATAAGGCGCGCTGGGACGCAATCAAGGCGCGGTACGAGTGACTATCGCGCCAGCTGTTCTTCCACCCACGAGGCCGACTCCGCGATCACCGCGTCGATGTGATTGACGCCCATGCGATCGGTCATGAAGTGATCCAGTCCCGCATACTCGCGATAGGTGAGATTGGATTTGCCCGCTGTCGCGAAGATCTCCCGTGTGGCCCGCCCCGCCGCCACTGGCGCCGACATGTCCGTCTCGCCCTGGATCAGCAGCACCGGCGCATCCGACTTCATCAGGTCATGCGCCAGAACCTTGTCGAAGAACGCCGCATAGTAGTGTGCGCTGAGCCCGCTGAACGCCGGCGCGTTATCTGGATCGGCGCGGATGGCCTCGAACATCTGCGCCGCCTGCGCCTGCGCTGGCGGCGGCATGCCGTCGAGGATCATTTGCGACAGCGGCAGGCCCAGCCCGCTCGAAAACACCACCACGGCATCCACGTCCGGCAGCATCGGCGCAAGCAGCGCCATCACGCCGCCTCCTTCCGATCCGCCCATGATCACCAGCTCGCCCGACCACCACGGCTCCTTGCGCAGTTCCGCGACCACCGCCGCAAGGTCATCCGCGCGTCCCTGAAGCCTGTGTCCCCTTACGTAGGCTTCCGGGCAGGCGTCCACCTGTCCCACGCCCGCCTTCGCAAGGGACGGATCGCTGGCCGATACGCCGTACTTCTCCACGGTCACCGCGACGAACCCCGGCGCCAGCGCCCGCCATTTCGGAAGGTTGGGATTGGTCGCTGCAGGCCCACAGCCAGACCCTTGCGACAGCATCAGCACGCCCTGCTTCGCCGCAGAGGTTGCTCCGTCATCCGCCATTCGATCTGCGTGCCGTCGGCCCGCGGCGTATGCCGCGTCACCGGCCCCGATGGCTCAGGCGCCGATGCACACGCCCCCACGAACAGGACAACAGCCGCGGCCAGATGCTTCATCACAATCCCCTCTGATCGCCGGCATCCCTGCCAGCCGATCAAGGCATGATTGCGTCAGCCCTCATTCACCCACGGCGCGGCCTTGGCCACATCCGCGCCAATCGTCGTGTAGTACGCCTTCTGCACCTCGCGCGTCACGCGACCCGGTCTTCCATCCCCCAGCCTCACGCCGTCAATCTCCACAACCGGCGTCACCAGCCCCGTCGCTGCCGTGGTGAAGGCCTCCGCCGCCGCTTTCGCTTCTTCCACGGTGAACGCCCGCTCCGTGATCCTGCGTCCCCGCTGCCCCAGCGCATCGAACAGCGCATGCCGCGTCACGCCCGCAAGGATCATGTTCGACAATTCGCGCGTGATGATCTCGCCGCCCTGCGTCACGATCCACGCATTGGAGGACGCGCCCTCGGTCACGAAACCGTCTGGCGCCGCCAGCCACGCATCGTCCGCGCCCTGACGCTTCGCCTCCGTCTTGGCCAGCGCCTGCGCCAGCAGCCCGGTCGACTTGATGTCCCGCCGCGCCCAGCGGATGTCCGGCAGCGTCACGATGCGCGATCCGTTGCGCGCGGCGGGCGTGTCGATCAGCGCCCGCGCCTCGGCGAACGCAAAACAGGTGAGCCGCGGCGCATCCGGCGCCACGAAGTCCCGTCCCGCATACGCCCCGCGCGTCACCTGCAGATAGACGTAGCCCTCGTCGATCCCGTTGTCGGCGACCAGCCGGCGATGAACCTCTTCCAGTTCTTTGCGGTCCGGCAGGGTCCCGAACTTCAGTTCGCGCAAGCTTCGCCCCAGCCGGTCGAGATGCCGCTCCATGTCGATCAACCGGCCGCCATAGACCGCCGTCACTTCATAGACGCCGTCGGCGAAAAGGAAGCCCCGGTCGAAGGGCGAGATCCGCGCCTCGTCCGCCGCAACATACACGCCGTTCACCCAGGCCTGCCGCATCGAATTAATGTCTCCTGCCTTCGGGACGCCTCAATCCGCCCTAATCGTCTGGGCGTCGGCGCCGCGTTTGTCCATGGCGGGCGCAGGACGCTACAAGACAAGGGGACATTTCATGCGCTCGGCGATCATGCGCCTTCCACTCCGCTCCGTTCTCGGAATCTCGGCGGGAGCCGCCTCCATGGCCTTCGTGATTCTGGCCGGCGTCACCGCGCCGCGCGCCGAATCGGCCCTGCAAGTCTCGGCCAAATGTCCCGACACGGCGCAGGAATCTGTCCTCCCCGACGCTGCGGCCGAGGCAAAAAGCCCTGCCTGAGGCGTCCCACGGGGCGGTGCTTTGCTGCCACGCACACGGCCCGTCTATTGCAGTGCAACAAGATTGCTTGCAATCCGCCTGCGTCTTGGACATTGTGACGCCCGCTTGACGGCCCCCCTGGCCGCCCGCGCGGACGGAAACAGCCGGCGGACCAGGGGCAGGCGGCATGGCGGGAGAGAGTTCAGGTGGCAGACGGCGCAGCGACTCGGGAAGTGAAGGATCTCTACGCGGTTGGCGAGATTCCGCCGAATTTCCACGTGCCCAGGAACATGCATGCCTGGGCCATCCGGCGCGAGCGTCAGGGCCGGCCCAGGCAGGCCATGCAGCTTGAGGTCGTGCCCACGCCCCAGATAGCATCCGACGAGGTGCTCGTCCTCGTGATGGCGGCCGGCGTCAACTACAACGGCATCTGGGCCGGTCTGGGCGAGCCCATCTCCATGTTCGACGTCCACAAGCAGCCCTACCACATTGCCGGCTCGGATGCGTCCGGCATCGTGTGGGCCGTGGGCGACCGCGTGAAGCGCTGGAAGCCGGGCGACGAGGTCGTCATCCACTGCAACCAGGACGATGGCGACGACGAGGAGTGCAATGGCGGCGACCCGATGTTCTCGCCCACCCAGCGCATCTGGGGCTACGAGACGCCGGACGGCTCCTTCGCCCAGTTCTGCCGCGTGCAGTCGCGCCAGCTGATGGAGCGCCCTAAACACCTCACCTGGGAAGAAGCGGCCTGCTACACGCTCACCCTGGCCACGGCTTACCGCATGCTGTTCGGCCACCGCCCGCACATCCTGCGGCCGGGCCAGAACGTGCTGGTCTGGGGCGCCTCGGGCGGCCTCGGCTCCTACGCCGTGCAGCTCTGCGCCATTGCCGGCGCCAACGCCATCGGAGTCATCTCGGATGACTCCAAGACGGATTTCGTCCTCCAGATGGGCGCCAAGGGCGTCATCAACCGCAACAATTTCAAGTGCTGGGGCCAGCTGCCGAAAGTCAACTCGCCCGAATTCAACGAGTACATGAAGGAGGCGCGCAGGTTCGGGAAAGCCATCTGGCAGATCACGGGCGGCAAGGATGTCGACATCGTGTTCGAGCATCCGGGCGAAGCGACGATGCCGGTCTCCGTCTTCGTGGTGAAGCGCGGGGGCATGGTGGTCATCTGCGCCGGCACGACGGGCTTCAACCTCACCATGGACGCCCGTTTCCTCTGGATGCGCCAGAAGCGCGTGCAGGGGTCGCACTTCGCGAACCTGCTGCAGGCGAGCCAGGCCAACCAGCTGATGCTGGAGCGCCGCCTCGACCCGTGCATGTCCGAGGTCTTCCCCTTCGCCGACATCCCGCTCGCGCACGAAAAGATGCTCGACAACAAGCACCTCCCCGGCAACATGGCGGTGCTTGTCACCTCGCCGAAACCCGGCCTGCGCACCGTGGAGGACGTGCTCGAGGCGGGACCTGTCAGCTAGGATTTCCGCCTTCTGTCGGGAATGAAGTCGGCGGCGATGACCTGGTCGATCAGGGCCTCGTTCGGCGGCGCCAGCCCGTCGAGCATCAGCATGGCGAGGCCGTGGACCATCGACCAGGCTTTCAGCCGCTGCACGTCGCGCTCGGCCTTCGGCAAATCGGGTCCTGAAAGGCTCCTGAGGGCGTCTATCAGGATCGCGCCGGCCTCGCCCTGGTCTCTTCGCGCGCCCGCCGGGGACATCATCAGACGGAAGAGCGCGGGATGCGCGAGGGCGAAGCGCACATAGGCGCGGCCCATTTCGTCGAAGGCTTCCCGGCCAGGACGGACCTTCGCCATGGCCTTGCGGAACGCCTCGGCCAGCATGCGGTCGCCCTCGATGCACAGCGCCGCCAGCAGCGCCGCCTTGTCCGGGAAGTGGCGATAGACCGCCGTGGCCGAAACGCCGATGTTCCGCGCGATCTCGCGCAGGCTGAGGCCCTCCGCAGGCCCCTTTTTCAACTGTTTCAGGCCCTCCGCGACCAGCGCCGCGCGGAGGTCGCCATGATGATAGCGCACGCCCGGCTTTTCCGCGGCGGATTTGATGTTGACAGTGTTACCATTCTTCGCCATGTTAGCACTGTAAACATGGCCGGCGACAGACACAACGGGCCCACGCGCCGCGCCAGGGAAACGCCTGATACGAGCCTCCCCGAAGGCTACGCCGCCAAATCGCCTGCAAGCGCGAAAGGGAAATCGTCATGGCCAGCCCCGTCGAAACCGCCATTCGCGGCATCGTCACCACCGGCATTACCGGCGTCGCCGCCATCAACCGCGTGCTGCGTCGCTCGAAGAAGCCCAATCCCTATCTCACAGGCATTCATCAACCGCTGACCGCCGAGCACACGGAAGAAGCCCTGAAGGTGGATGGCCAGATTCCGGCCGAGCTTGATGGCGTCTATCTGCGCAACGGTCCCAACCCGCTGAAGACGCCGAACCACGCAACGCACCACTGGTTCACCGGCGACGGGATGCTGCATGGCGTGCGCCTCAGGCACGGCAAGGCGCTGTGGTACCGAAATCGCTGGATTCGTTCGACGGAGGTGAGCCGGGCGCTGGGCGAAAGGCCGGTCCCGGGCCCGCGCGGACCTCTCGGCAATGACAGCCCGAACACCAACGTCATTGGCCATGCAGGCAAGATCTACGCAATCATCGAAGCCGGCGGCTATCCAGCGGAGGTGAACGAACTGCTCGAAACCCGCGCGCATACGGACTTCGACGGCACGCTGGGCAAGGCCTTCTCGGCCCACCCGCACCTCGATCCCGACACCGGCGAGCAACACGCCATCTGCTATTACGTACAGGATACCAGCACGATCTGGCACGTGGTCCTCGGCAAGGATGGCAAGGTCCGCCGCAACGAGCCGATCCCCGTTCAGGACGGGCCGATGATCCATGACTGCATGATCACGAAGTCATACGTGATCGTCCTGGACCTGCCGGTCACCTTCTCCATGGCCGCGCTGATCGCCGGCGAAAGCCTGCCCTATC
>CAZTMG010000005.1:20289-29361 GCA_964614815.1 uncultured Rhizobium sp.
ACAGGGCCCGCATCGGCCTCCTTCCCCGCGAAGGCAAGGGTGCGGACACGATCTGGTGCGACATCGACCCCTGCTACATCTTCCACCCCTGCAACGCCTACGAGACGGCGGACGGCAAGGTGATCATGGACGCCGCCGTCCACGCCAGCATGTTTGACTCGGGCGCCAATGGCCCGGATTCCAGGACGACGCCGTTCGAGCGCCTGACGATCGATCCCGTCGCCCGGAAGGTCGCGCGCAAGGTGATCGACCAGGCGCCGCAGGAATTCCCGCGGCCGGACGAACGCCGCATCGGCAAGCCCTATCGCTACGCCTACTGCGTCGCCCTGCCCGGCGACGGTCACGAGGCCTTCATGGGCGACTCGCGCCTCTACAAGCACGATCTCGAAACGGGCGCGCGCGAAGTTCGCGACTTCGGCCAAGGCCGCATGCCCGGCGAATTCGTCTTCATTCCGAAGCATGCGAACAGCGCCGAGGATGAAGGCTGGCTGATGGGCTTCGTCATCGACACGAAGAGGAAGACCACGGATTTCGTGATCCTGGACGCGCAGAACTTCACCGGCGCGCCGCAGGCGACCGTCACCATCCCGGTCCAGATCCCGCCCGGCTTCCACGGCAACTTCGTTGCGCTGGGTTGACAGCTGCGCCGGACGGAGAGGCATGCACAGGTTCGGACACGCGCGGGATTTGATCCGCCGCAAGGCCGCATCCGCCCCTTCTGACGACACTTGGCGTCGAAGGAGGACAGGACATGACCCTTTCCCGCATCGCGCTGCGCCTTGCCCGCAATCCCGGTACGGAATTCGCCCATGGCGATGACCGGTATGGCTACACGCTCGTCGCGCCGCTGGACGCGAAAGGCTTTCTCGATGCGGAGGCCTGGAAGGCCGTCAGCGCGAAATGCACCGTCCGGCATGTCTCGCCAGACCTTCCCGCCCCGCGTGAAGGTCTGCTGAAACGCCGCGGCGACAACTGGTATTTCGACTATGAAGCCGGCTCCACCGATGATGACGAACCTGTTTTCAAGCTTGGCCAGCACCCGTTCAGGGCCGGCGAGTATGTGACCGTGACCGACGAGAACGACCGCCCCCTGACCTATGTCGTCCGGAATGTCGAGCGCCTCTGACGCGGGTGCAGATATCCCGATGGTTTCACGGACATCCCGTGGAAGGCTCAGCCTGATGGGCGGGGCGGCTCTGAAGCAGATCGCGGCCGCCCCGGGGCGGAGGGGCAGAGCGCGCAGCAGTTGACCCTGCCCTGATCCGGGCCTTTCCTCCGCCAGACAAGGACACGTGAGGGCTCGGCATGGCAGATACATGGAAGAAGGGTCGCGGCCGCATGGGTCCGATGGCGCCCCTGCTCGGCCGATGGAAGGCGCAGGCCGATACGCCCATGGGCCCGGTCGCCTGCATTCGTGATTACCAGAAGTTTGGCGATCTCTATGTCCACCTCGACGCCGAATGGACGTTCACGGGCAAGGGCGCGGCCTCACGCTCCTATCGCGAGATCTGCCTGTTCGGCCCCGACACGGACGAAACGCTTGCCTTCTGGTCCTACACCAGCGACGGCAAGAAGAGCGCCGGCCGCCTCGCCGACGGCAGCGACATCGATCCGCGCGCCGTCTGCTTCGAGGCCCGGATGGATGCCGGTCTCGCCCGCCAGGTCTTCTGGCCCGCCGATTCCGGCGGCATGCACTGGGTCGTCGAAGCCCGCACGAAGAAGGGCTGGAGCCGCCTCGCCGACCATCACTATCGCCGGATCTGAGGCGGGAGTATGGAGAGACTCAAGGACATGAAGAGGAGACGTCCCGCCATGCGCGCCTTTCTGCTTGCATCCGCCACGCTTGCCCTTGCCGCCTGCGGCGGCGAGCCCGCCGGACCGGCTGAACCGGCAGCCCAGGCTCCCGCCGCCGACGCCGGCCACGGTCCCATGGATGACACCATGATGGCGGCAGACGCCGCCGACGACGCCAGCACCGCCGAAACCCCGGACGGCTACATGTTCCACACCGACACGACCAAGGTCGAAGCGGTCCATCTCCCTGCGGGCGCGTGGACGGCCACGCCCGTCGATGCAGCCCAGATCGAGGTGGTCAGCGCCGCTGACGAGACGATGCCGGACGGCTCCGTGCATCATGTCGTGAAAGTGAAGCCGCTGGTGCGCGACGTGATCGCAAAGGTGAAGTTCGAGCGCCGTGAGGGAACTGACGCCGCGGCCGCGCCGGTCGAAACGCGCACTGTCAACTTCATGATCCATTGACGCTTCCGATCCGCTGAAAGCAGAAGGGTGCGGGTCGAGCCTGCACCCTTGTCGACGCCGTCCGTATGGGCTGCTCGCGTGCGTACGCACGGCGCAAGGCCTGACAGCGCCGTGGTCGGGATTCCGAAGGTTCGCGGTCCCGGCCCGAGAGGCTCATGCCGTCCCAATGGCTCGTCTGATGAACCTTGCAACCTGATTTGCATGTGGTTTTGCGGCATCGTTGCGGCCTTGTACACACGGCCGGACCGGCTGCGACATGTTCTGCGGGCGTGCATTTGTCGCCTTGCGCCTGAGGTAATTTGGCAACATGTCTGATGCTCTGGTGGGCGCGTTTGCGTCGCATTGGTTCTGACATGATACGATTCAGAAAGAAGTCCCTTTCTCCCGGCGCCCGTGTGGTGTTGGTCCGGGATGGCCGAAGGGTCGAGGGCGTAATCCGCAAGGTCTTTACCCATCATCTCGAACGGACGTTCAACGGCGCCACCGTCACGCGTCCGTGCACGAAACGGAACCCGGCCTACCTCATCGAGCAGGAGGGCGGCCGCGAGCTGCTGCTCAACCACAGCGACCTGCAACAGGCCGCCTGATCCAGCCTGACCCCTGGAATCGCGGACCGCCGCTTGCGTGCGCCCGTGGCGTTACGAGGCTTTCCTGGCCTTGCCTTCTCGGCCATGTGTCCCGTCCGGCCGTCTCGACGGGGATGGGCAAACATTGGATAATTCCGTCCGATCGGGGTTCTGGGCATAGATGGCTGACGGCGCGCTCACAAAATCCGCGGGGATCACCGCCGAAGGCTGGCTGACCGACAGCTGGTATTTCGCCTGCGCTTCGAGAACGCTGGAGCCGGGCAAGCATTTCCGCCGCATCATTCTCGGCCAGCCCGTCCTGCTCGCGCGCACGGCGGCGGGCGAAGCCTTCGCCCTGCGCGACATCTGCCCCCACCGCCTCGTCCCACTCTCCGCCGGCCAGCAGGTGATGACAGACGGCCAGCCCACCATCCAGTGTCCCTATCATGGCTGGCGTTTCGGCGTGGACGGCCAGTGCAAGCTGATGCCATCGCTGCCGTCGAAGGACGACTTCGCCACCGATCGCGTGCGCGTGCGCCGCTATCCGCTGCACGAAGTCAACGGCATGATCTTCATCTACGTCGCCGACAATCCGCGCAGCGATGATCCACCCGTCGCCCCGCCGCCCAGCTTCGACATCGGCGACGGGCTCAATCCCAAATTCATTGTCCACCAGGTCTTCAACGCGCACATGGACGACGCGGTCGTCGGCCTGATGGACCCCGCCCACGTTCCCTTCGTTCACAACCAATGGTGGTGGCGCCCGCCGAGCACCGGGCTCCGCCTGAAAGAGAAGCCCTTCGTCCCCGCAGAGCGCGGCTGGGCGCTGGCGCGTCATGCGCCTTCGGGCAACTCGCTCGCCTACAGGATGCTGATGGGCGACAGGGTGACGACCGAGATCGTCTTCCAGATCCCCGGCTTCCGGTGGGAGATCGTCGAGGCCGGGAAACGCCGCATCTTCACCCTCACCTGCCTCACGCCCATCGGCCCGAAGAAGACGCGCATCACCCAGATCACCTTCTGGAAGAACGCGCCCTTCCTTGACGTCGCGCTGCCCATCCTCATCCCCGCTGCGCAGAAATTCCTCGGCCAGGACGGCCGCATGGTGAACCTGCAGAACAAGGGTATGGCCTACCAGAAGGCCATGCTCTGGATCGACGACATCGACGTCCAGGCCAAATGGTACCAGGTCCTCAAGAAGGAATGGGCCGCCGCCCGCAGCGAAGGCCGCCCCTTCAAAAACCCCATCGAGCCCCGCACGCTCCGCTGGCGCAGCTGACCATCCGACCCGCCTCCGCGACGGATCATCCCGCTTTCGGCAGTTGAAATCCCGTCCGACTGGGGCGAGTTTGCGCCGGCGGATGGCGGGACGCGAGCCCGCCCGGGAGGAACGTCATGAACCTGCGCAAATCCTTGGCTGCCAGCGTCATCGGCCTCGGCGCCGGCGGCGGATTGCTGGCGGCGGCGATGCTCGCTGCGCCCATGCTCGCCCCCGCCGCGATCGGCCAGGTGTCGAACGACCATCCCGGCGCCGGCGTCTACCAGAAGGCCTGCGCGACCTGTCACGACAACCCTGGCGGCACGCGCGCCGCCGCCCTTTCCGCCATGCGCACCATGCCGGCCGCCCGCCTGGAGGAGGTGATGAGCCCAGCCGGCATAATGGGCCCCATGGCGTCCGCCCTCAGCGCGAAGGAAAAGGCCGACCTCATCGCCTGGCTCACCGCCGGCCAGGCCGTTGGTCCGGCGCAGTGGACCGACGCTCTCATGTGCGCGCCCGACAAGCGCGCCGTCGCCGCCTCCGCCTCCGTCGTATCGCTGGGCTTCGGCGTCGACGCCAACCAGACGCGCAGCCTGTCCGCCGCACAGGCCGGCCTCACCAGGGCCCAACTCGCCAACCTTGAACCCGCCTGGGCCATCGCCTTCCCCGGCCAGGGATCGGGCACGGGCGCGTCCATCCTCAGCGACGGCACGCTCTTTACCACCGGCGGCCAGCGGCTGCTCGCCATCGACGCCGCCTCCGGCTGTGTGAAGTGGGCCTACGCCGCGTCCTCGCGCAACACGCCCGCCATCGGCGAGGTCGGCGGGCGGAAGGTCCTCGCCATCTCCGTGGGCCGCGACATCCACCTTGTCGACGCCGCCACGGGCGCGCTGATCTGGAAGGAGAGCGGCCAGCCCATCGACGGCTCCGGCGGGCAGATCCGCGGCGGCGTCATCTTCGCGAAGGACATGATCATCGTTCCGATCTCGAACTCGGGCGTTTCCTCCGCCATGAACCCGCGCTCGGAATGCTGCTCGGGCCATGGCTCGGTCGTCGCCCTCGCCGCTCACGACGGCAGCCATCGCTGGGAATACCACACCATGCCCGAGGCGACCTACAATGGTCAGGTCTCCTCCCTCGGCGTGAAACAGAAAGGGCCTTCCGGCGCGCCGATCTGGTCCGTCCCCGTCTACGATGCGAAGCGCAACACGGTGATCGTGACGACCGGGGAAAACACGTCGCATCCCGGCACGGATACTTCGGACGCGATCATCGCCCTCGACGCAGACACGGGGGAGGTTCGCTGGAAGTATCAGGCCATGGCGGCCGACGTGTGGAACATGGCCTGCGACGTCGAGACCGGAAAGAACGGACCCAACTGCCCCGTGCTCTTCGGCGGCGACGGCCGCGACTACGATTTCGGCGCCGGCGCCATCGTCGCCAGTGCCGGCGGTAAGGACATCGTCCTCGCCGGCCAGAAATCCGGGCATGCCTGGGCTCTCGACGCCGGGACAGGCCAGGTGCTGTGGAGCCAGCGCATCGGCGAAGGCACGGCTCTCGGCGGCGTTCACTGGGGCATCGCCGCAGATGGCGGCAAGGTGATCGTTCCGATCAACGATCCTGTCCTCAACACGCGCTTCACGCCCATGCCTGGCGTCTACGCCTTCGACATCGCCACCGGCCGCCCCGCCTGGTCCTACCGGGCCCAACCCAACTGCGCGGGCGAGCGCGCCAGGATGGTCGAGAACTGCGCCACGCGTTACGGCTTTTCTGCGGCCCCGCTTGTGATTGATGGCGCAACGGTGGGCGCCACGCTGGGCGGCGAGGTCATCATCCTCGACAACGCCACCGGCCAGGTCATCAACCGGCTCGACACGGTCGGACCGCGAACGACGCTCAACAAGGACATCGCCGGAAAGGGCGGCTCCATCGACGCCCATTCGATCTCGGCTGGCGCAGGCATGCTGTTCATCAACTCGGGCTATGGCCTCTTCGGCCAGACGCCTGGCAACGTGCTGATCGCCTACAGGCCGAGGTCGTAACCGGCGGGAGCCGGCGACGTTTCACTTACCCTGCTGTTGCTGCTGGCTCGATTCGGTTGCGCCCTTCGGCTTGCCGAGTCCCATCTCGTCGATCTTGATGAAGGCTGGCCCGAGGATCACGAGGAACAGCACCGGCAGGAAGAACACGATCATCGGCACGGTCAGCTTGGCCGGCAGAGCCGCCGCCTTCTTCTCCGCTTCCGTGATCCGCATCTCGCGGTTTTCCTTTGCCATCACGCGCAGCGCCGCGCCCATCGGCGTGCCGTACTTCTCGGCCTGCACCAGCGCCATGGCCACGCCCTTGACCCCCGGGTGATTGGTGCGCTCGGCAAGATTGTAATACGCCTGCCGCCGGTCCTGCAGATAGGACAGCTCCGCCGTAGTCAACGAAAGCTCCTCCGCCAGCTCCGCCGACGCCGTGCCGATCTCCTCGCCCACGCGCGCGAAGGCCTGCTCGATCGACATGCCGGATTCGACGCAGATCAGCATCATGTCCAGCGAGTCCGGGAAGGCTCGCATGATCGATGTGCGGCGCTTCGTGATCAGGTTCTCCAGGTAGATGTTCGGGCCGTAGAACCCGACGGCGAAGCCGACCACCACGGCGCCGATCTTCATCTGCATCTGCAGGCCGTGATCGTTGATGAACCAGATGTAGATGAAGGCGCCGAGACCGAAGATGATCGGCAGCGCGAAACGGCAGAAGTAGAAGATCGAGATCGGCTTCGGCCCGCGCAGGCCTGCCTGCACGAGCTTCTTCTGGACGCCCGGGTCCTCCAGCATCTTCTGCAGGTCGAGCTTGTCGACGAACTTCTTCGCCATCGACGTGTCCTGCACGCGGATGGACTTCTTCTCATTTCCCTCAAGGGCGGCCCGGCTCTTCTTGCGCAGCTCCTCGCGCCGGTTGGCGACCGACTTCAGGCGGCTGGTCAACCTGTCATTATTGAACGCCGGCGCAGCCAGCGTCATTACCGTCGCGAACGTCGCCACGCACGCAAGGCCGGAGGCCAGCGTCACGGGATCGGTCAGAAACTGGACCCAATCAATGTCCATCGCGCCGCTTCCCCGAACTCTAGAAGTTGAAGTTGATCATCGAGCGCATGATATAGATGCCCATGCCCATCAGGCCGGCCGCAATCAGCAGGATCAGGTGGCCCAGATCCGTCGTGAACAGCGACATGATGTAGCTCGGCGTCGTCATGTAGACGAGCAGCATGACGATGACCGGCAGCGACCCGATGATCATCGCCGAGGCTTTCGCCTCCGATGACAGCGCCTTGATCTTTTCGCGCAGCAGCTTTCGGGAACGCAGGACGTTCGACAGGTTGCCCAGCGCCTCGGAAAGGTTGCCGCCCGCCTTCTGCTGGATGCCCAGAACGATGTTGAAGAAATTCACTTCCTGCGTCGGCGTCCGCTGGTACATCCTGTTGAGCGCCTGATCCATCGGCACGCCCATGGCGATGGCGTCGCAGACAATCTGGAATTCCCCGCCCAGCGGCTGCGGGCTCTCGCGCGCGATCATGCGCAGGCATTCCTGCAGCGGCAGACCGGACTTCACCCCGCGGACGATGACGTCGATGGCGTCTGCGAACTGTTCGATGAACTTCTTCTGGCGCTTGGCGATGGCCATGCCGAGCAGCCAGCGCGGCAGGCCGAAGGCCGATGCGAACGCGATGCCGACCGGCACGAGCAGCATCAGCCCCTCATTGAATCCTCCAAGCACGAGGCTGGCGACGCCGCCGGCGATCCCGCAGACCGCCGAGAATATCCAGAACATCGGCGCCGTTATGTTGAGACCGGACTGCTTGATCTTGTCCTCGACCGTGCGTCCCACGCTCATCCGCTTGCGATTCGCCTCTTCGCGCTCGCGGAGCGCCTTGGTGGCGGCTTCCATCTGCTTGCGCCGCGCCGCAATGGCCGGATCGGCCGATCGCCCGCGCGCGCCGTCGCTGATGTCCTTCATGCGGGCCGCCTGCTTGCCGCGGCCGCTGCCGGAGAAGGCGAATCCGAGGCCGACGATCGCGATGAAGGCGAGGCCGCCGATCGCGTAGGTCATCATGTCCGGGTTCATCAACCACCCTCCTCCAGGGCGTCCAGCGCCCGGGCCAGATCGGCTTCCATGTTGAAATACTTGGCGCGCTCCCAGAACCGCGGACGACCGATGCCGGTGCCGCGGTGCGAGCCTTTCAGCTTCCCGTCCTTGTCTTCGCCCTCGATCTCGTAGCGCATCACGTCCTGCGTCACGATCACGTCGCCTTCGAGGCCCATCACCTCAGTGATGGAGACGATTTTCCGCGTGCCGTCGCGCAGTCGCGAGGCCTGCACGACAACGTCCACTGATCCCACGATCATCTCGCGGATGGTGCGCTGGGGCAGCGTGAAGCCGCCCATGGTGATCATGGATTCAAGACGCGAAAGCGCTTCGCGCGGCGTATTTGCGTGCAGCGTGCCCATGGAGCCGTCATGGCCCGTGTTCATCGCCTGCAGGAGATCGAAGGCCTCCGGACCACGGACCTCGCCCACGATGATACGGTCGGGGCGCATCCGCAGGCAGTTCTTGACGAGATCGGTCATGGTCACGCGGCCCTGGCCTTCCAGGTTGGCCGGTCGCGTTTCGAGACGCACGACATGGGGCTGCTGCAGCTGCAGCTCGGCCGCGTCCTCGCAGGTGATGACCCGCTCGCCCGGCGCAATGAACGCCGTCAGCGTGTTGAGCAGCGTCGTCTTGCCGGAGCCCGTGCCGCCGGAGATCAGGGTGTTGCACCGGCAGGCCCCGATGATGCGCAGGATCTCCGCGCCCGCCGGACTGATCGAGCCGAAGTTCACCAGATCCGTGATCTTCAGCTTGTCCTTCTTGAACTTCCGGATCGTGAGCGCGGGGCCGTCGATGGCCAGCGGCGGCGCGATCACGTTCACGCGCGAACCATCGGCCAGACGCGCATCGCAGATC
>CAZTMG010000005.1:29386-29680 GCA_964614815.1 uncultured Rhizobium sp.
ACGCGGCGGCCGACCTGGCTCACGATCCTCTGGCAGATATTCATCAGCTGCGCATTGTCGCGGAAGCGGATGTTCGTGCGCTGGATCTTGCCGCCAACCTCAATGTAGGTCGTTCCCGCGCCATTGACCATGATGTCGGCGATGTCGTCGCGCGCCAGAAGCGGTTCGAGCGGGCCATAGCCCAGAACATCGTTGCAGATGTCCTCGAGCAGCGTCTCCTGCTCGGCGACGCTCATCACCACGTTCTTGATCGAGACGATCTCGATGACGATGTCGCGAATTTCCTCGCGTGCG
>CAZTMG010000005.1:29694-29962 GCA_964614815.1 uncultured Rhizobium sp.
CTGGTCGAGCTGCGCCAGCTGGGAGAGATCGATCGTGTCGATCAGCGCGTTGAAGACTTCGGTCTTGGTCCGGTAGTATTCATCCGACCGGTTGTCGATCGTCGTCACCTTCTCTTTCGGCGGAGGCGGCGGCGCAACTTTCGCAGCCGGCTTGGCGGCCGGAGGCGGCGGCTTGGACGCGGCAGCCTTCGGCGGCGGAGGCGGCGGCGTATCATCCGCAAGAGTCGAGACCGCCGGCTTGGGGGCCGGCGGCGCGACAGCGGGGCGG
>CAZTMG010000006.1:0-1120 GCA_964614815.1 uncultured Rhizobium sp.
TCGTCAAACTCGCTTCCGCAAGATTGTGGATGCGGTTTATGAGTCGGTGACCTAATGGGTCTGGCGACGGACCCGGCGCAACGCGGCTTCGACAGTCCTGTCATAGTGCACGATCGGAGGCTTGAGTCCGTGTGCGAACAGCTCTCGCCGCATCGTGGGCGAGGTGCCGGTAAGGTAGACTGGCAGGGCCCTGCGGTGCGCCTTCTCGGCAAGAAGTTCGATCGCGTGTGCCCCGCTGGAGTCGAGGAAGGGCACGGCGGACAGATCGATGATCAGGGCATGCTGCCTGTCGACTGCACGATCGAAGGCTGATCCGATGGTGGCGGAAGCCCCAAAGAAGAACGCTCCAGCTATGCGCAGAACCACGACATCCGTATTCGTTGAAGCGGAATGATCGTAGGGATGGCGGTTCTCGCCTTGGCTGTCGGGCTGGTCCTCCGGGACAAAGGGCGTATGGGTTTCTATCGCGGTTGCCTTTGACATCCGGTGGATGAACAGGACCGAGCCGATGGCGAAGCCGACAATGATCGCTTCGGTGAGGCCACGGAAAATTGTCAGCAGGAAGGTCGAAAGGAGGACGGCGGCGTCGCCGCGCGACACGCGCAGAAGCCTCGCAAAGGCGCGTTTTTCCGCCATGTTCCAGCACACGACCAGTAGAACGCCCGCGAGGCTGGCGAGCGGAATGTAGCTCGCGAGCGGCGCCGCAACGAGGATGAACAGCAGCAGGAAGACGGCGTGCAGCATTCCTGCGACCGGGCTGTGCGCGCCAGCACGCACATTGGTTGCAGTCCGGGCGATCGCGCCCGTGACGCATATCCCGCCAAAAAGACCTGAGCCGATATTGGCGACGCCTTGGGCGACGAGTTCGCAGTTGGAGCGATGGCGTCGACCGGTCATGCCGTCCGCGACGACCGCCGACAGCAGGGATTCGATGGAGCCCAGCAGGGCGAAGGAGATCGCGTTCGGCAGGACGGCCTGCACTTTCTCAAGGGTGAAGGAGGGGAGGGAGGGCATGGGCAGCGAGCCGGGGATGCCGCCAAACCGGCTTCCAATGGTCTCGACAGGGAGGCCGAATGTGGCGCTTGCAATTGCCGCAGCACTGACCGCGATCAGCATGCCC
>CAZTMG010000006.1:1139-25322 GCA_964614815.1 uncultured Rhizobium sp.
CAGGATCATGGCGATGACCCCGATGGCGATCACAAGAGCGGCTGGCTTGAAGGTTGGAAGCGCGTTCCAAAGCGTCGGGATTTTCTCCGTAAGCTCGGCGGGCTCCGGACCGGAAAGCGACAGGCCCAACAGATCCTTGATCTGGCTCGTTGCTATGATGACAGCGATCCCGGCTGTGAAGCCGATGGTGACGGGATAGGGGATGAACTTGATGTAGGATCCGAGTTGAAAAAACCCGATCGCAACCAGCATGACGCCCGCCAGGATGGTCGCAATGAACAGGCCGTCCATGCCATGCGCCTGAACAGTCGCCGCCACGAGAACGATAAAGGCGCCGGCGGGGCCGCCGATCTGGAAACGGCTTCCGCCGAGCAGGGACACCAGAAAACCGCCGACGATCGCGGTGTAAAGCCCCTGCGCAGGCGTCGCCCCGGATGCGATGGCTATCGCCATGGACAGCGGCAGGGCAACGATCGCCACCGTGAGCCCTGCGATCGCGTCGGCCTGCAGGTGGCGCAGGCCATAGCCCTCCTGCAGCACGGTGATCAGCTTGGGCTTGAAGAGTTCGACGAAGCTTGGGACCAGGGGGCTGCCGGGATCGCGTGCCGTTGCGTTCGACATGGCTGGTATCCGCCCGTGCCCGAGACTTTATGTTCTTGTTGCGGGTTGTCTCAGGCGTACGCCCCGCCCGAGGCCGACGCTGGGCGCGTGGTCGCCCAGGAGTTCAATCCCCTTCCGTTCCAGCGTCTCGACCACCTTGGTGAGCGATTCCACGGTGCCGCGGACGGGACCTTCACTCGTCTCCATGCGCTGGATCGTCGGCAGCGACAGGCCGGACAGCGCTGCGAGCTCCCGCTGGTCAATTCCCAAGAGTGCTCGCGCCGCACGCATCTGGGCGCCCGTGATCACGGATCAAGTCCATTTTTAAACATCAATATGGATACGAAAAATATCCATAGTGATATCTCATGTCAAGATATTGACGTAGATCTCCGGTTTCGCCCGTCGCGTTTCCTGGCGAATAGGAAAAGCAGAAAGCCCGCCGTCGCCGGCGGGCCCTTCCCAGTGTAGCGCCCGGGCGTTCCGAAGCCGCCTACGACTTCACGAAGCCCTTGAACTTGTCCTTGAAGCGCGACAGGCGGCCGCCGCGATCGATCACCTGCTGGGCGCCGCCGGTCCAGGCCGGGTGCGATTTCGGGTCGATGTCGAGCGACAGCGTGTCGCCCGCCTTACCCAGCGTCGAACGGGTCTGGTATTTCGTGCCGTCCGTCATCACGACCGTGATGAAGTGGTAGTCGGGATGGCCTTCTTTCTTCATGGCGAAGTCTCTGGCGTCTGCGCAAAACGGCCCCTGAGACGTTAACGCCGGGAGCCTTGCCGAATTCGGGAGCGGGGCTCATACCCGAACGCGCCCCGGCTGGCAAGCACGGTGGATGAAACCTCTGGAATCAGGGACATGAAAGCAAGATGAGCGACGGGGCAACCCCATCCGGAGGTTCCGCCCGCGTGTCGGCGACAGAGGCTGGCAACCCCGGCTTCGACCGGACGGCCGGCGCCCAGCGCTGGGGCGAAGGCGGCCCGGAGCGGCCGAAATCGAGATCGCTGAAGCCGCTGCTGCGGCTGACGCCCTATATTAGGCGCCAGCAGGCGACAGCGGCGCTGGCCGTGGTGTTCCTGTTCATTGCGGCGGGACTGA
This sequence comes from uncultured Rhizobium sp., assembly GCA_964614815.1. Lineage (GTDB taxonomy): Bacteria > Pseudomonadota > Alphaproteobacteria > Caulobacterales > Hyphomonadaceae > UBA7672. Next base: position 2,836 of record CAZTMG010000006.1, read on the forward strand.
ACCTCGCGATCACCTTCCCGGTCCAGTGGCTGGGCAATACAGCCTTCCAGAGCTTCGATCCGGCGCTTATCAATGCTGGCTTCGGAGCGATGATCGCGATTGCGTTGGCGCTGGGGATCGCATCCGCGATACGCTTCTACTTCTTCTCGCGCTTTGGCGAACGTCTGGCGGCGGACCTGCGCGGGGATGTCTATGCGCGATTAATGTCGCTCTCGCCGGCATATTTCGCGAAACTCAAGACAGGCGAGGCTGTCTCGCGCCTCACGGCGGACGTCACGCTGATCGAGACCTTCTTCGGATCGACCTTCTCCATGGCCGTGCGCTCCTTCGTGACATCGGCGGGCGCGCTGATCCTGATGTTCGTGACGTCGTGGAAACTGACCGTTCTGCTGTTCGTGCTGGCGCCGGTGCTGATCCTGCCGATCCTCGCCATGGGGCGTCGCGTGCGGAAGCTGTCGGTCAGGGCGCAGGACCGCATCGCGGATGCTGCGGCCGAAGCGACCGAGACGATCGACGCGATCGACCTCGTCCAGGCCTATGGCATGGAAAGAGAGCGCGAGAGACGGTTCCGGTCGGCGACCGAGGCGGCGTTCCAGGCGGCGCTGGCCCGGATCGGCGCGCGCGCCTGGCTGACCGGCATCATCATCGCGCTGATGTTTGCGGGCGTCACCGGCATTGTCTGGATCGGGGCGCTGGAGGTGCAGGCCGGCGCCATGAGCGTTGGCGCCTTCATGCAGTTCGTTCTGCTGGCCATGTTCGGCGTCGGCGGCTTCGCGACCGTGGCCGAGGTCATGGGGGATGCGATGCGGGCCTCCGGCGCCGCGGAGCGTGCGGTCGAGATTCTCGAACAGAAGCCGGATATTGCGGCGCCCCCGCGCCCGCGGCCGATGCCGGCGACCGTGGCGGGCCATGTGAAGCTGGAGAACGTCTCCTTTTCCTATCCGGAGGCGCAGGGGCCGTCGCTGAAGGACGTGACGCTGGAAGCCAGGCCCGGCGAGATGGTGGCGCTGGTTGGCCCTTCGGGCGCAGGCAAGTCCACCGTGTTCCGCATGTTGCTGCGGTTCTTCGATCCGCAGACCGGTGTGGTCATGCTGGACGGTTTCGATGCGCGCGAAGTGGACCCGTCCGAATGGCGGGCGCGCTTCGCCTACGTCCCGCAGGAGGCGCCGATCTTCTCGGGCGACGCGGCAGGCAATGTACGCTTCGGGCGCATGGACGCCAGCGAGGACGAGGTGCGCGAGGCCCTGAAGCGCGCGGAGGCGTTCGCTTTCCTCGAGGGACGTGGCGGGCTCTCGGCCGAAGTGGGCGCAAAGGGGCGGCAGCTGTCGGGCGGCGAGCGGCAGCGAATTGCGATTGCGCGCGCGCTGGTGCGCGGCGCGCCGGTGATGCTGCTGGACGAGGCGACGTCCGCGCTGGACGCCGCCAATGAACGGCTGGTGCAGAAGGCGCTGGATCAGGCCTCGCACGGACGCACCACGCTGGTGATCGCGCACAGGCTCGCCACCGTGCGCAAGGCCAACCGCATCGTCGTGTTCGACCAGGGCCGCGTGGTGGAGCAGGGCGACCACGACAGCCTCGTCCGCGCCGGCGGGCTCTACGCCAGGCTGGCCGAGATGCAGTTCACGTCAGGCTGATCCGGCGGTCAGGCTGAAGCCCGCGATCCGCGCCTACGACGTGCTTATTCGTCTCGGGCGTGCGGCGGGCCGCCTGACGATCTGGAAGGTCCGCAGGATCACCGGAAGCCCCCGCGCGGCGGCAGCAGGGCGACGCCGATCCGCGCAGGAGGCGTATCCGCTCCGGTCTGCTGGGGCAGGATGAGCGTCTCGACATGGATGGCGCCGGGGCGGCGTTGCGCGATCTCTGCGGGCGGATGCGTGCTTCCTTCCGGCGCATCCCACAGGATGACGGCGCCCGCGTCGGCGATCAGCGTTTCCGGCGCCCAGGGATTGGCGGCTTCACTGTCGTCGACGCGGGCGAGCGGCTCGAAGCGCGAGTAATGCGCCACGCTTCCGGCCTGCAATGTGGAACCGATCACCACGCGCAGCGGCTCGCTGGTCCGCGATGACCAGATCCGGTCGACATGTCTTGCGAGAGCCTCGCCGGGGAACTGCACCCGCATCGCCTTGCCGGCGATGTAGGGGCGGGCGAGGTTGTTGCCGATATAGGCGCCAAGGCCGAGCACGGCCATCGCGATGACGACGCCAGCGCCGATGCGCCAGCGGCGATGGTCGGCGGTGACGCGGAACAGCAGGAAACCCGCCAGCGGCGTCCATACCCAGAGCGGAGCCAGCCATGCCGCCTTGATGCGAAAGCCGGCAATCGCGACGGCGGCCAGCGTGAGCGCCAGCGGGCCGAGCATCAGCCAGTAGACGATGCGTCGGCCATCGGGCGCAGGGGGAAGTGTTGCCATGTCCGCTTTCCCCGGACGGCCCAGAAGCAGCGCCAGCAGGAGCGGCAGGCCGATCAGCATGTTGGCGAGCAGCTCGCCGACATTCTTCGCCCGGTCCAGGGCGTCGGGTGCGATCTGGGCGCGTTCCGTCACATAGTCGAGCGTCTGACCGCCCGAGACGTAGATCCAGTACAGATGAGGCGCGGCGATCAGAATCGCCAGAACGGCGCCGGCATAGGGCCAGGGCGAGGCAAGGCGGCGACGGGCCTCGCGATCGACAAGAAAGAAGGCCGCGATGGCGACCGCGATCAGGGCGGCCGAATACTTCACATAGACCCCGATGCCGGCGACCAGGCCAAGCAACAGCCAATCGCGCGCTCGGCCGCGCTGGAAGGCGTCGATGGCGAAGAGGCCGGCGAAGGCGAAGACCGGCAGCTGCAGGACATTGGGATTGAACTCCGGCAGGGCGTAGTTGTGGAAGTAGATCGTCTGTAGCGCCGCCGAGGCCCAGAATGCTGTCCTCTGGTCAAGAAAGCGGCGCGCCGCGCGCCAGACGGCGAGGTGTGTGAGCACGATGCACAGGGCGGAAAGCCAGACATGGGCGAACGAGCCCTTGCCGAACACAAGATGTGTCGCGCCCAGCAGCCAGGCCTGCAGCGGCGGATGCTTGGCGTATCCAAGCTCGAACGTGCGGCCCCAGATCAGCCCTTCGGCTGCATCGAGAGTGATGTTCGGCATGGTCAGCGGCGGCAGAAAGGCCCAGGCGAGAAACAAACCCGCAAGGCACGCAAAGGCCAGCCGATCATGGCCAGTTGGATCCGCCTGGGTGTTGCGTGTCGTCGGGTTCGGCATGCGTCTCCCCGGGAAGGCGGCGCGCCGTCAGCTGCGAGGCCGGGCTGGCGTCGCCGGCTTGCGAAGACGGCCTTCCACGATTTCCGCCAGCTTTGGCGCGAGGCTGGTGTTGGCTGCGACGAACGCCCCCTTGAGCGGGTCCTTCCTGTCGAGGCCGACGATCATGCCCCCCGCCTCCTGGACGAGGAGGAATCCTGCGGCGATGTCCCAGGGGGAGAGGCCACGCTCCCAGAAGCCGTCGAACCGGCCGGCGGCGACCCAGGCGAGATCCAGCGCGGCGGAACCGAATCGGCGCACGGCGGCGACCTCGGAGCGAACGCGGGCCAGTTCATTCATGAAAAGCTCGCCGCCATCGACGCCGAGCTGAGGAATGCCCGTCGTGACAACAGCATCGCCCAGCTTGCGGCGCGCGCTGACGCGAAGGCGGCGGTTGTCGATCCACGCGCCCTCGCCCTCTTCGGCCCAGAACAGCTCGTTGCGTATCGGATCGAACACGACGCCGGCGCGCAGCTTGCCCTCGCGCTCCAGGCCGATGGAGATCGCAAAGTGCGGAATCCCGTGGAGAAAGTTCAGCGTGCCGTCGAGCGGATCGATGATGAAGCGGTGAGTCCTGTCCGATCCGGCGATCTCCCCGCTTTCCTCGAGCAGGAAGCCGTAACCGGGTCGCGCCTTTTCCAGCGTCTTGCGGATGATTTCTTCGGCTTTCCTGTCGGCGACGGAGACAAAGTCCGCTGGCCCCTTGCGGGAGACCTGCAGGTTCTCGACTTCGCCGAAATCGCGCACAAGGCGACGGCCTGCGGCGCGCGCAGCCTCCATCATGACGCTGACGGTGGGAGAGGGACGGGACATGTCAAACAGCCTTGGCTAGGGGGCTTCCTCTAGCGGGGCGGCCCAAAAGGGCAAGCCTTGGCGGCGTCTTCGGCATATGGCGGATCAGGTCGCCAGATCGTCAAAGATGGCGTTGAAGGCTCTCACGGCCGCGGCAGGGCCGCCCTCCGCCCGCCAGACGCCGGCCGAGACGGCAAGGAAATCAGCCCCCGCCTCCACCAGCGGCCGGGCGTTGTTCACCGTGATGCCGCCGATCGCGACACAGGGAATTTCCATGATCTCCTGCCACCAGGCGAGCAGCTCCGGCTTGGCCCGGGCGGCCGGAACCTTGGTGTCCGTGGGATAGAAGGCCCCGAACGCCACATAATCCGCCCCGGCTTCGCCGGCTTCCATGGCGAGATGGCGGCTCTCATGGCAGGTGATGCCGATAATGGCGTCAGGGCCCACCAGCTTGCGGGCCTTGGGATAGGGGATGTCGGACTGACCGATGTGAACGCCATCGGCCCCGAGTTCGACAGCCAGGTCTGCGCGATCGTTGATGAGGACGGCGACGCCGCGGTCCTGCGCACGGGGAATGATGTGACGCCCCAGTTCGAGGATATGATGGTCTGGAGGCGAGACGCCGTCGCGCGATTTCAGGCGAATCTGCAGCGACGCGACGTCGCCCGCATCCAGCGCCTCGTCGAGCTGCTTCGAGAAGGCGGCGATGTCCGCGATCTCGGGCGGCGTGATCAGGTAGAGACGGCAGCGCGGCGCAGGCATGGGCGTTGCGTACGCCTGCCATATGCTGCGTCAAGCTGCAGCGCTCGGGATGGACGCGAAATGCCAGAAATCCTTGTAAGCCATGTCGATTCGGGATTGCGCGCTTACCCGGTTCATGCGCGTCCGGAGTCGATCTGGCGTGCGCGCCCGCTTCCCCGGTTGATTGCGGCCCGTCGGCGGATCGACGGCGTCAGCGAGCCCTGGAGGCCTCGAAGATGTCGTTGATGGCCTTGCCCAGCACCGCGTCGAACGTGGCGTCGTCCTGCTGCGCGGAAAGCCCTTCGGTCAGCGCACGCGAGAAGGAGGCGATCATGCCGTCGTTCTTCGCGAGCATCCTGTTGGCGTCGTCGCGCGAATAGCCGCCCGAAAGGGCGACAACGCGCATCACGCGCGGATGGCGGATCAGCGGCTTGTAGAAATTGGGAACGGTCGGGAGCGAGAGCTTCAGCATCACCTGCTTGTCGGCGGGCAGGGCGTCCAGCTGCCGGGTGATCTCGCTGAGCAGGATCTCTTCCGCCTGCGCCTTGTCGGGGATCGAAATCGTGACCTCGGGTTCGATGATCGGCATCAGGCCATGGGCGATAATCTGTCTGGCGACCTCGAACTGCTGCGCCACGACTGCGGCGATGCCCTTCGGGTTGGCCGCGTTGATGACGGAGCGCATCTTGGTGCCGAAAATGCCCTTTGCGACGGCGCGCTTGAGGAGCGCATCGAGGTCCGGCATCGGCTTCATCAGCTGGACGCCGTCCGCCTCGTCCGCAAGGCCCTTGTCCACCTTGAGGAAAGGGACGACGCCGCGCTTCGTCCAGAGGTATTCTGCTGTCGGCACGCCATCGATGTCGCTGTCCATCGTGCGCTCGAAGAGGATCGCGCCCATGACCTTGTCTCCGGTGAAGGCCGGCGACTTGATGATGCGCGCGCGCATCTCGTGGATCAGGCGGTACATGGCTTCATCGCCGGAATAGGCGGAGTCCGGGATGCCGTAGAGCCGCAGGGCCTTCGGCGTCGAACCGCCCGACTGGTCCAGTGCGGCGATGAATCCGTCCTTGTGCGCCGCCTGTTTCGCCATCTCAGCGTAACTCATTGAATTTCCTCATGAAATTTTTGAATTGCGGCGCCGGTCACGCCCCAGTCACACCCGCGCGGACAAGACCGTTACCGTTTCCAGCCATGCTTTCAAGGACCCGACTGGTGACGAAATCGCGCACAGGCCAGTCAGCGCGGGGGAGATTGGGCAGGGGCAGGCGCAAGGTCAGACTTTCAGGGCTTCGACCCCCGGGAGGTCCTTGCCTTCCATCCATTCAAGGAAGGCGCCGCCGGCGGTCGAGATGAAGGTGAGGTCGGCCGCGACGCCGGCATGGTTCATCGCGGAGACCGTGTCGCCGCCGCCAGCAACGGCGATGAGCTTGCCTTCCCTTGTAAGCCTGGCGGCTTCCTTGGCGGCCTCGACGGTGCCCTTGTCGAAGGGCGGGATCTCGAACACGCCGAGCGGACCGTTCCAGATCAGCGTCTTCGAGTTCGCCATGGCGCGCTTGAGGCGGGCGACGGTTTCGGGGCCCGCATCGAGAATCCGCTCGTGTTCGTCGACCTCGCCGAGGCCGCGCACGCGCGTGGGAACGCCTGCGGCCATCTGCTCGGCGACGACGATATCGAGCGGCAGGAAGAGCTTGCAGTTGTTCTGCCCGGCGAGGCGGATGATCTCGCGCGCCGTTTCGGCGAGGTCCTTCTCGCAGTAGGATGCGCCGACATCATGGCCCTGCGCGTAGAGGAAGGTGTTCGCCATGCCGCCGCCGATGGCGAGTTTGTCCAGCTTCGTGACCAGATTCTTCAGGAGGTCGAGCTTGGTCGACACTTTCGACCCGCCGACGATTCCCAGAACGGGACGTTGCGGATTGCCGAGGGCGGCGTCGAGGGCAGCGAGTTCGCGCTCCATCGAAAGCCCGGGATAGGCAGGCAGTTTCTTCGCCAGGCCTTCAGTCGAGGCGTGAGCCCGGTGGGCGGCTGAAAAGGCGTCGTTGACATAGACGTCGCCGAGTTTCGCGAGTTCGGCGGCGAAGGCGGGATCGTTCTTCTCCTCGCCAGCGTGGTAGCGGAGGTTTTCCAGCAGGGCGACCCCGCCTGGCTTCAGCCCGTCGATGACCGCTTTCGCCTCCGCGCCGACGCAGTCGTCGGCCCATGCGACATCCTTCTTCAAAAGCGCGGCGAGGGGGGCGATGACAGGCCTGAGGCTCATGTCAGGCACGCGTCTTCCCTTCGGCCGGTCGAAGTGGGCGAGCAGGACGACCTTCGCGCCGGCCTTCGACAGGAGGTCGATGGTCGGCAGGGCGGCCCTCAGGCGGGTGTCGTCCTGCACGACGCCATTCTCCAGCGGCACGTTGAAATCGACACGGACCAGAGCCGTCTTGCTCGTGAGGTCTGCGCCCTGAAGCGTACGGAAGGTCATCTGCGTAAATCCCGGATAGACAGAACTGGTTTTCAGGCTCAGGCCGACTAGCTGATCGGATCGCCCCAGCTGTGGGGTTGCTCCCTGAAGTTCTTCATCAGCTCGAAGCCGATGCGGCGAGGCTCTTCAGCCATCTTGGGAACCGCGACCAGAAGCACGCTCACCTGGCTATAGTGCTGCATGAGCTCGAACTTGCGGCCGTCCGGGAACTGGCCCATGAACATGATCATGTCCGGGCCCCAGCTGGCCAGATTGGTGATGTGCAGCGGCTCCGAGCCCGGCCCCTCGACGAAGCGCCCCCCGACCTCGTGGTCGACGCCGAGGCTCTTTTCGAACTCGATGATCTGATGGATCAGCCGTTCGTGCATCCACTGGGCGGGATTGTGGGGCTGCTGCGCCGGCCGTGCGCCGATGGCGCCGGCGGACGGCGGCGCGGGGACGGGAGCCTCTGCTGACTCTTGCCGTGGCTCCACATGAACATCCGCGACGCTATAGGGCGGCGTCGCCGTGGCGCGAACAGCAGCCTCAGCCGCCGACGCGTCCGCGCCGGTATTCTTTCCGCCCGCCACTAGATCAGCTTCGCCCAGGCGACGGCGGTGTCGCTCATGCGGGTGGAGAAGCCCCACTCGTTATCGTACCAGGTCATGATCGACACGAAATTGCCGTCCATCACCTTGGTCTGGTCCATGTGGAAGATGGACGAACGCGGATCGTGGTTGAAATCCATCGAGACGTTCTTGTCGAAGGTGTAGCCGAGCACCCCTTTCAGGGGGCCGGAATCGGCCGCCGCCTTGATGGCGGCATTGATCTCGTCCACCGTCGTCGAACGTCTCGCGATGAATTTCAGGTCGACACAGGAGACATTCGGCGTCGGCACGCGCACGGAGATGCCGTCGAGCTTGCCCTTCAGTTCCGGCATGACCAGCCCGACAGCCTTGGCGGCTCCGGTGGAGGTCGGGATCATCGAGAGGGCGGCGGCGCGGGCGCGATAGAGATCCTTGTGCATCTGGTCCAGCGATGGCTGGTCGTTGGTGTAGGAATGGATCGTCGTCATCATGCCCTTCTCGATGCCGATGACGTCGTGAAGAACCTTCACCACCGGCACCAGGCAGTTGGTCGTGCACGAGGCGTTGGAGACGACCATCATGTCCTTGGTCAGCTTGTCGTGGTTGACGCCGTAGACGACGGTCATGTCGGCATTGTCGGCCGGAGCCGAAACGAGCACGCGCTTCGCGCCGGCCTCGAGGTGGGCCGCGGCCTTTTCCTTCGACGTGAAGATGCCGGTGCACTCGAAGGCGATGTCGACCTTCAGATCCCTGTGCGGCAGTTCGGCCGGGTTCCTGATCGCCGTGACCTTGAATTTTTGAGAACCGACCGCGACCATGTCGCCGTCGATCGTCACGTCCATGCCGAGGCGACCGTGGACGGAATCGTACTTCAGCAGGTGAACGTTGGTCTCGACAGGGCCGAGATCGTTCACAGCGACGACGTCGATGTCCTTGCGACCGCTCTCCAGGATCGAACGGAGAACCAGACGACCGATGCGGCCGAAGCCGTTGATCGCAACACGAACAGCCATCGCGAAACCGCAATTGTTCAAGCACGGCCGTGAATGAACGGGCGGAGCTACCCGCGCGCACGGTCTTCATGCGGGGGCTAATAGCCGATTTTCAGCGCGAAGCGAGTGTCTTGCGCGGTGAAAATCGCGCAATCCGGTGCAGCACTTCGTGAGAGGCGCGAGAAGCGGGGTTACAGGCGCCCCTTGGCGGCTTTCACCACGCTTTCGGCGGTAATGCCGAAGTGCCTGTAGAGGGCCTTGTACGGGGCCGATGCCCCAAAACCGGACATGCCGACAAAGCCGCCCCCCGGGCCGATCCAGCGGTCCCAGCCATCGCGGACGCCGGCTTCGACGGCAACCTTGGGCAGCTCGCCGCCGAGGGTCTCGGTCCTGTAGTCGTCCGACTGGGCGGCGAACAGCTCGAAGCATGGCATGGAGACGACGCGCGCCCCGATGCCTTCGGCTTCCAGCTGTTTCTGTGCTTCGAGGGCGATCTCGACCTCCGATCCGGTGGCGCAGAGCACGATTCTCTCTGGCTTCGAGGCGGCTTTCAGGACGTACCCGCCCCTGGCAACGAGGTTTTCATCGCTGTGGGTGGTGCGGGCGGGGGCGACATTCTGGCGGGTGAGCGCGATGACGGACGGGCCGGTGACGGTTTTGAGGGCCACTTCCCAGGCCTCGGCGGTTTCAACGCCATCGGCCGGGCGGAAAACGAGGAGGTTCGGTATGCTCCGGAGCGAGGCGATATGTTCGACCGGCTGGTGGGTCGGCCCGTCCTCGCCGACGCCGATCGAATCGTGCGTCATCACGTGGATGACGCGCTGGCCCATCAGCGCCCCGAGGCGTATCGCTGGTCGTGAATAGTCGGAAAAGACGAGGAAGGTGCCGGAGTAGGGGATCACGCCGCCGTGCAGCGCCATGCCGTTCATCGCGGCGGCCATGGCGTGCTCGCGAACGCCCCAGTGGACATAGCGGCCGGCAGGGTTGTCGGGCGTGAACGGCACCTTGGCGGCGCTGGTGCGCGTGTTGTTGGAGCCGGTGAGGTCGGCCGAGCCGCCGATCATCTCGGGGACAAGGCCGGTCAGAACCTCCAGCGCCGCGCCGGACCATTTGCGCGTGGCGTCGGCCTTGGGCGTCTCGATGATCCTTTTCTTGTGGGCGATCATCGCCGCGGAAAGTCCATCCGGCAGCTTCCCCGCGAGGGCGGCCTCGAAGGCCGCGCGCCTGTCGCTGGCGGCGAGCCGTTTCAGCCACGCCTCACGATGGCGCGCGCCCTGCGCGCCGATCCTGCGCCAGGCCTGCAGGATCTCATCCGGGATCACGAACGGCTCGTGTGGCCAGTCGAGCGCCTTGCGTATGCCGGCGACCTCTTCGGGGCCGTAGGGGCCGCCATGGGCGGGGCCGGTCCCTGCAAGTTTTGGCGCGCCGTATCCGATGATCGTCTTGCAGGCGATCAGCGAGGGTCTGTCGGCGCCCTGTGCGGCCAGCAGCGCGCCGCGCACCGCATCCATGTTGTGACCGTCGACGCGGGCGACGTTCCAGCCCGAGGCCTTGAAGCGCTTCACCTGGTCGGTGCCGTCGGCAAGCCCGGTCGAGCCGTCGATCGTGACGGCGTTGTCGTCGAACAGGACGATGAGGTTCCTGAGGCGCAGGTGGCCTGCCAGCGTGATGGCTTCCTGGCTGACGCCCTCCATGAGACAGCCGTCGCCGGCGATCACGTAGGTCTTGTGGTTGACGAGATCGTCGCCGAAGCGGGCGTTGAGATGGCGCTCGGCCATCGCCATGCCGACCGCGTTGGCGATGCCCTGGCCGAGCGGGCCGGTGGTGGTTTCGACGCCGGGCGTATGGCCGAATTCGGGGTGGCCGGGGGTTTTCGAGCCCAGCTGGCGAAAGTTGCGGATTTCCTCCAGCGTCACCCTCGGATACCCGGTGAGGTAGAGCAGCGAATAGAGCAGCATCGAGCCGTGACCGGCAGAAAGGACGAGGCGATCGCGGTCGGGCCAGTCGGGGGCCGAGGCGTCGAACTTGATGAATTCCTGGAACAGCAGGGTCGCGACATCGGCAAAGCCAAGCGGCAGGCCGCAATGGCCGCTCTGGGCTTTTTCCACCGCATCAATGGACAGCGCCCGGATCGCATTGGCGAGCGGAAGTTGCGGCATTGGTCTTCTCCGGCTGGACGAGGGCTGGTTAATGGCTTTGCGGGCGGGTTCATAGGGGATTTCCGGCCGCACCGCGCCATTGCGCCGATTGTTCACAGGCATCACATTGGAGGCGCCGGAAGGGCGTGGGATGAGCGAGACCTCTGATCAACCGCAGGAAATGGACGAGGCTGTCAGGCGTCTTGTGGCGGCCATCGACCGGCTGGAGGGGCGACTTGACGGTCTTTTCGAGCGAATCGAGGGATTCAAGGCCCATGAAAGGGAGGCGGAAGCGCTCCGCAGGGACCGGGCTCGCCTCGCAAGTGATCTTGACGCAGCGAAAGCAAGAGAGAAGGAACTCCAGCGCCTCGCCGACGAAGCCTCGGAGGCGCTCGGTGCGGCGATCTCCGAGGTTCGCGAGGCGCTCGGCAAGGTCTAGACGCCCGACGCGCGGGTAGATGAAAGGCTGGATGTCGTGGCCAAGGCGGAGCTGACCATTGCAGGCAAGCGTTACGCCCTGAGCTGCGCGCCGGGGCAGGAGACGCGGCTCGAGGAGCTGGGCGCGCGCTTCGATCGCCGCGTGAAAGAGCTGATGGAGGCGCTTGGCGATCTCGGACCGGAAAGACTGTTCCTGGCCGCAGGCCTCTCCCTGCTGGACGAACTGGACGCCCAGGCGATCGATGCGGGCATGAGCGCGCTCGATGAGCGCATCCGCGATCTCGAGAATCGCGCGGCGACGCTGCTTGCGAATGCGGCGGCGCGCATCGAGCTGTTGTCTCGCAGGGTCGATGAGGCGGGTTGACCGCGCGCGTCCCTACACGACGGTGACGAGCCAGACGGCGCCTGCGGCGATCGCAATCCCGACCAGAAGGCGCCAGGGCGGAACCGGCGCGATGCCGGCGGGCGGGCCTTCGACATTCTCCGCCCGGCGGCGTCCGGTCAGCATCGGTCCAATCAGGTTGGTCCGCTTCGCGACGAGATAGAAGACGATTGCCGCAAGGTGCAGGCCGACCAGAGCGAGCAGCCAGTTGAAAAAATCCTCGTGCAGGTCCGTCAGGTCATCCGCCGTGTCGCTGTCGACAAGGTGGTTCAGGGGGCCGGAGGCGACATAGCTGGTGTCCGTGGCGAACAGCCCCAGCCCCACCTGTACGCCCAGTGCGAGGATGAGCGCCAGGACGCTGAGCGCGCCCAGCGGATTGTGTCCGAAGGCGGCGCGATAGTCCTTGCGGAACACCTTGCCGAGATAGGCGATGACGGCGGGCGGTCCCTTCACGAACTGTGAGAAGCGGGACGTCTCCGGTCCTGCGAAACCCCAGTAGATGCGGAACGCCAGCAGGCCGAGCAGCGTCAGCCCCGACCAGACATGCCATTGCATGTGGCCTTCTTCGGCCGACCACCACGAGAAGGCGACCCCGACGACGAACAGCCAGTGCGTGATCCGCGTGGGCAGATCCCACACCCGCTGCTGCGCGGGGGCTGGCTCATCCTGCGGCGCTCCGCCGTCCACTACTTGTCCTTCTCCTCGCGGAACTGGTCGTGGCAGTTCTTGCAGGACATGCCCATCGCGGGAAATTGCGCCTTGAAGCCCGCGGCGTCGGTCACGGCGGCGAGCTTGCCGGCTTCCTCCTGCAGCTTCGCGACCGCTGCGTCGAACGCCGCGCGCTCGGTCCAGATGTTCGCCTTGGCTTCTGTCTCGATGCCAGTCTCCGGACCCGTGCCGGCCGGGAACCATGCGCCCATCTGGTCCGCATAGCCCTTGATCGCTGTTGCGGCGGCCGTGACCGCCGCCATGTCGGGCGCGGCGGCCTTCATGTTGTCCTGCAGGACTTTCATGTTCTTGCCGATGTCTTCGTAGTTCTCATGGCGCTGCTTCATGAAGGCGGCGACATCGGCGGGCGTCTCGCCGCCCGTGCTGGCGGCGGGCGCCGGCGCTTCGGCCGCAGGGGCAGGCGTCTCCGCTGCGGGAGCGGGTGTTTCGCCCCCGCAGGCGGCAAGGCCCAGGGCAAAAACGGCGGCAGTGGCAAGAAGCGTCAGTCTCATGTCCGGGTGTCCCTCAGCGCGGCGTTCCTGTGTCGCTTGACGGACGCTAGGGGAGCAGCGCGCGACGCGTCAACTCACAGGCAAGCTACCCTCGGCGCAAGGCCGGGTGGAACCACCAAGAAACTGCAGGGTGCGTTTGCGTCGATGTGAAATGGCGGTCGGCTTTGCGCAGCGGCAGGTCCCAGCCCATGACGCATGGCTCGGGATCTGGCGCGGCTTGCGGACTGAGCAGTCACACGCGAGACAGGCGACCCGTCCTGGGTCGCCTGCGACGTCTTTTCGTGCTGGTCGCGCCGCATGATTTACGGCGCCTTAAAGTGCTGGCGGCAAGCAACAGGAAACTCTGGGTTGTGCATGCTGCGGATCGCGCTGGCGACAGTCGGATTGGGTGTTGTGCTGGCTTCTCCCGCGCTGGCCGCGGACGACAGCCGGTTCGCCGTGATTGCCGAACTGCCCTGGCGGGAAGGCCGGGCGATCGAGGCCGGACTCAAGGCGGGCGGCATGCTGATCCAGTCAGGCTGGCACTTCGCGGTCTTCTATTTTCCGGAAGACGCGGCGGCGCCGGGCTGGTCCGCAGATACGGCCACGATCCGCATCCGCGGTGTTGATCCTGTGTGCGGCGCCGCCGCTTGAGAGGAACGATGATGACTGCAGTCGAAGGCCTTCGCGCAAAAGCCGCGCCGATCATTCTTGGCGTCCTTCTGTTGCTCGCGGCTGTCGCCTCACTCACGGCCTGGATCCGCGAGACGCATGCGCTGATGGTCGTGGTTGCGGCCGTTGCATTCGGCTTGTCAGCCTTCCTGTCCTGGCGGACCTCGCCGACCGGGGCGTTGACGCGGTCGCTGGTGACGGCCTGTTCGGTCGGGACCGTCGGATTGCTTCTCGTGGCGCTTGAGGGCCATGCCTATCTGATCGACGCCCACATGGCCTTCTTTGCCGTGCTGGCGATTTCCGTCTTGTGGGCCTGCTGGCGCGCCATAGCGGTGGGTGCGGCGGTTGTCGCCGTTCATCATCTCATCCTCAATTTCGTCTGGCCCTCGCTGGTTTTTCCAGGGGGGACGGATCTTGCCCGGGTCATCGTGCATGCCGTCATTCTGGTCGCGGAAGCTGCTGCGCTCGCCTGGCTCGCCCAGAAGGTCGAGAAGTTGCTGAGCGTGGAGGACATGGCGAAGTCGGCTGAAGAGATGCGCATCATGGCGGAAAACGCCGCCAGACAGGCCGAGACGGCGCGGCAGTTGACCGAACAGAAACTTGCCGCGGCGGAGCGCGAGCGTGCGCGCCAGGAGCAGTTCGCCAAGGTCGTGGAGCGGTTCCGGGGCGATATAACCCGCTTCATGGAGGCGGCGGCGCGTGAAGTCGGCGCCAACCGCCGCACCGCCGAGGCGTTGACGGAATCGTCCCGCCTTGCTGCCGAGCGGGCTGCCTCCGCCGCGCGTTCGTCGGCGGAGGCGTCGCAGGAAACGCAGAGCGTGGCCGCCGCCGCGGAGGAGCTCAACGCCTCGATCCAGGAATTGTCGGCCCAGGCGGGCCGCGCCCTCGAGCAGGCGCGCCGCTCCCAGGACATCACCCGTCGCGGCGAGGTGGAGATGGAGGCGCTTGGCAGGCAGGGGACGAAGATCGCCGAGGTCGTCGAGATGATCCGCAACATCGCGCAGCAGACCAATCTGCTTGCGCTCAACGCCACCATCGAGGCGGCGCGAGCCGGCGAGGCTGGGCGCGGCTTTGCCGTTGTCGCGTCCGAGGTGAAGCAGTTGGCTGGCCAGACTGCGACATCGACTGTCGAGATCGAGGCGATCATCTCGGCCATGCAGGCCTCCGTCGGCGGCGTCGAGGCGGCGTTCCGCGAGATCCTGTCGACGCTGTCAGACGTGGAAGGGATCGTCAGCCAGATGGCGTTGTCGGTCGGGGACCAGAACGCGGCCACCGGCGAGATCGCCAGCGCCATAAGCCGGTCCTCGCGCATTGCGGATCAGACCGCCCGCGATATCGGCGAGCTGTCGGACAATGCCGACCGGACCAGCAGCGCCATGGGCGAGATGCGTCAGGCTTCAGACCGCCTGTCGGCCGCCACACAGGCGATGAATGAGGCGATCGATCAGTTCCTGCGTGTTGTTGCGGGCGACGACGAGCAGCTTCGCCGCGCCGCCTGACCCGTTCAGTCTTGCCCCTGGCGGCGCCGGGGTCGCGCGGAAGACGCGGATTTCCGCTTCTGGCCTGTCTCGTGCTCGGCTAGACTTCGACCCGGACCAGAGCTGGAACGCCGGATGAGCAACCGCAAGGAAAGGCGAAGGGCCGCCTCCGTCAGACGTCACGCCAGGCCGCTGTCGAAGGCCGACAGGCGCCAGCTGGCCAGCCGCATGCTTGTGCTCGTCGGTTCCCTTCTCGCCGCGATGCTGCTGTTCGGCCTGGCGTTCTGGCGGTAGCGCCGCCCTGCTTCAGATGCCGGCGAATGTGTTCGTGAAGAAAAAGACCTTGATGTTCGTTGCGAACGCGCCCGGGTCCTTGTGCTTGCAGCTGTCTGAAGACAAGCACAGAGCCGCCACGGCCTTCATGGAGACGCAAAGCGCTCTTGTGCGGCAGCTTCAGCTGCGGCGGCGGGCGCGGGTGTTTGCGGAGGCCCCGGATTTCCTGGCGGCGGGTTTCGTGCGGGGCTCTGCCTGAATGCGCGCAGGCTTGGCGCGAGGCTTGTCCGAGGCAATTTTCCGGGGCGGGACCGGCCAGCGGCCGGTTTCTTCTTCCCAATGCGTGCGGCAGAGCGAGAGATACATCGATTTCTCGATGCCGACCTGGTCGCCGCTGGTGAGCGCCTTTCCATCCGGCGTGCGGCGGACAACCATCGTCGCCTTGCGGCCGCAATGACAGATGGTGCGGATCTCCCGCAAGGAGTCGGCAATAGCGAGAAGTTCGGCCGAGCCGGGGAAGAGATTGCCCCGGAAGTCGGTGCGCAGGCCATAGCAGAGCACAGGGATATCGAGACGGTCAGCGACGCGGGCCAGCTGCCAGACCTGCTCCCTCGCCAGGAACTGAGCCTCGTCGACGAACACGCAGTCCACCTTCTTCTTTCGGTGTTCGCGGCGAATCCAGGCGAAGAGATCATCCGCCCCGCCATAGAGCAGGGCGTCCGACGTGATGCCGATGCGCGAGGTGATGCGGCCCTCATCCGTGTCGGCGTAGAGCGAGGAGGTAAAAAGCAGGGAGCGCATGCCGCGCTCCTGATAGTTGTACGCCGCCTGCAGGAGGACGGTGGATTTGCCGGCGTTCATTGCGGCGTAGGAGAAGTAGAGCTTGGACATGACGGCCTCTTCACCGGCTGTTGTGCAGCGGACAGGATGGCGGGCCAAGGCGTGATGGCGCGGATCGCGCCGGATTCTGGGGATGGCGCACGCGGGCGCCTGCTCCGGACCGGGGCGGACCGTTCACGAGGCGCGAAGGCGAAGGCCGGTCAGGCCGCCAGTTATTGCGGCAGACCGGCTTCGACGAATTTGGAAAGGTCGTCGAGTTGCTCGGCGGACAGGGCGGCGCCCATGGGAGGCATCTTGTCGCCCGGATTGACCATGCCCTTGGTGATCTTCTCCTTGATCGCCGCGTATTCGAGGCCGGCGGTGAGCGCGACCCCCATCGGCGTGCCCTGTCCGGCAGGGCCGTGGCAGAGCGCGCACGAACCCGCGCCGGCATAGATCGTGCGGCCATTGGCGAGTTCTTCGGGGGTTGGGGGGGAGGGGGGGGAGGCGGAGGAGGAGGAGGAGGAGGAGGAGGCGGAAGCGGAGGGGGCGGGGGCGGGGGCGGGGGTGGTTGCGGCAGGATCAGCCGCCGGCGCCGAGGCGAGGGAGTCAGGGGTGTTTTCGGCCGCCGGACCGCTGGGCGCGCCTTCAGCGGCGATCGGCGCGGGATCGGGAGCGGCGGGGGGAGCCTCCTCCGCCGCAGGCGTGCAGGCGGACAGGCCGAAAGCGGCGGCGGTCAGAAGAACGGTGCGGAGTTTCAAGAGGTCCCCCTCAGGACGCGTGGCGGTTAGCGGTCGGGCATGGCTGGATAGCCCGGCTCTGTCTGTATCCCGAATGAATTGATGGCAAGCCCGGTCATTGTGTAGCCGCCGACCGTGAACACGATCTCGATGCGCTGCTTGATGTCGAAATGTTCGGCAAGCTGTGACCAGGTTGCATCGCTTATGAACGCCTCGCGGCGCAGTTCGTCAGCGGCGGCAAGGACGGCGCGCTGGCGGGGCGTCCAGACCGGATCGGACGGACCGCGCGGAATCGCCGCAAGGTGTTCGTCCGTCAGGCCGGCGGCGCGGGCGGGGCCTGCATGGTGGGCCCACTCATAGGGCGTGCGGATGTTCCAGGCGGTGCGCAGGATCAGCAGCTCCCGGGTTTCGGGGTCGAGCAGACCGTCGCGCTGCAGGTAGGAGCCGAAGCGCAGGCGCGGGCCGTAGAGGCGGGGATTGGCGATGAGGGTGGCATAGAGATTCATCACGGAGCCGTCGGGGTCGATGCGCGAGGCGATGAGGCCGCGCTGTTCCGCGCTCATCTGGTCGAGACGGAGCGGGGGGATGCGCGGCGAGGCAAGGCGCGGCGCGGCGACGGGGCGCGTGGCGACGGGCGGAAGCGGCAGGTCGGACGGCATGAAATCGACCGCCTCCGGCTCGACCTGGACGCCGAGCGTGTTGAGGGCCATCGAGACCAGCTGGTACTGCGCCGCGGTGAAGAGCAGCTCCATCACCTGCGCGTCGGAATAGACCTTGCGGAGTTCGGCCCAGGCGGCGTCGGAAATGATGGCGTCGTAGCGCAATTCGTCGGCCATTCGCATCACGGCGCGGTCGATGTCTGACCAGCTGGCGGCGCCGGGGTCTGCAGCGATGGCGCGGATCTCGGCGTCGGTCATGCCGGCGGAAGCCTTGGCGATGCGCGCGTGCTGCGCCCATTCATAGGGCGACTGGCAGAGCCAGCCCATGCGCAGCATGGCCAGCTCGCGATGGCGCGGCGCGATCGACCGGTTGTTGAGGAGGACCTGGCCCAGCGGCGACCAGCGATTGTAGAGATCAACATGGTGGGCCAGCGTGCGGTAGATGTTGAGGCTGGCGCGGCTGCCCAGCATGTCGCGCTGGGCTTCGGTGAGGTTGGCAGGGTCGACAACGGCGAGTCGCGGTTCAGCAAGACGCGGCGAGAAGCCGGACGGCGTGGCGGCGCAGGCGGCCGCGAGCAGGATCGCGGCGGCGAGCGCAAGGCGCTTGAGTCCTGATGGCATGACGTTTTCCCGGGCGATGCGCCCTGCGAGTCCGGCGCGTGGGCGCACCATCACAGGAATGCAGGCCAAGGGGAAGCCTTGCGGCGACCCGGGGTCGCCGCGATGCTCGCCGCGGTCGGGCGGGATGCGCCGGATTGTCCTGTCTGTCGTGATCTGCTGGCGTCGACCTGCCGAAGCAGGTCGACGCGGCGACGGATTTCAGGCGCAATCATGCGTGGATGACGCGGCGTGGAAACGGCCCGATCCGCTAGCGTCAGGCTGTCATGCCAGGTGTGGTCTGGACCACTGACCAGACCTCCACTTGTCCTCCCGGGCGAGCGTAGCGAGACCCGGGACCCATTGTGAGCGCACGACGCCGGATGAATGGGTCCCGGATAGCGCTTCGCGCTTTCAGCCGGGGTGACAGGCGGTCAGGCCCGCGCCTCCCGCGATACCGGGAACATGTGGACGCCTTCGCGGTTGGCCCGGCGGGCGAGTTCGGCCAGCGTGATCGCGCCGAAGGCGCCCTTCCAGCCGCTCCCGTGGAAGGCGCCTGCCGGCGCCGCGGCGCGCAACTCGCCGAGCGGCGTCACGTCCTCGACGAGCAGGAGCTTCGGGCCCGGCGCCTGGCAGGCCAGAACCAGGGACAGGAGCGCCAGCGGATCGAAAGCGGCGACAAGCACGGCGTGCGCGCGCCAGTCATGCAGCAGCGCCGCAAGGCCGTGATTGTCCGCAATGGATCTCTGGTCGTGGAAATAGACCGGCTCGGTCATCAGCGGGTTGAGGCCGGTGGCGGCGCCGTTGCGCGCGCGGATCACGGGCCGGGACGTGCGCCGGCGGGTGTGGACGATCGTCCAGTCGAGGCGGCGGGCAAGCTGCAGCAGCTGGCGCGCGGCGGCGGAGGCGCGCGGATCGACCCCGGCGTCTGGAAGGGCGTCGTCCTGCAGGTCGATGCAGAGCAGGCGGGTCGGGAGGGCGTCCGGCATGGCGCACACCTTCTGGCGGTCTGAACGAGGAGCGGGCGAGGGGCTAGGCGACGGCGGGACGCGCAGCGGAGCGGTCGAGCACGTTTTCACGATCCCAGTCGCCTTCCGGGCGCATGACGACATACGGATCGGAATCGATCGTCACGGCGTCGTTGCGTGCGGACAGCTGACGGAAGCATTCGACGTATTCATAGTCCGAGAAGCGGAAGCCATCGCGGCCCTCGCGCGGATGGAAGCCGAGCTGCTTCCAGAACGGCACCAGGCGTTTCTGGATATAGCCCAGGATCTCGCGATACCCCTTGCGCCCGATGATCTCGACCGCGGTCTCGATCATCAGCTTCACCAGCGCGCCGCCGCGCACGTGCTTCATCACGCACACACGTTCGATCTTGGCGAACTGGGCGAACCAGCGGATTCGCAGCGTCGCCACCGGTTCGTTGCGGAGATAGGCGATGAGGTGCATGGCGGAGAGGTCGTTGTTGTCGAACTCCTCGTCATACGGACAGTCCTGCTCGGCCAGGAACACGGCGGACCGGATCGCCACGACCTTCATGAAGTCGTTCAGGTTCCGCACCAGCTCGACCCGGATTTCATTGCCGCCATGATTGGCTTGAACCGACATCATGCCGCCATCTCCATGAGCGAGGCGCAGCGCCAGAACAGGTGGGGGGTGTCCGCGAAGGGGAAGAAGCCGAGATGGCGCATGATGCGCGCGCCGGCCTCGGTGGAGTCGCGCCCGAAGAAGGGCAGGTCGGCGAAATGCCTGTCGATCAGCGTGCGCAGGCCGAGCACCAGCGCGCCCCGACTGACCTGGTCCCGGCCGGCATAGCACCAGCAGTAGAAGCCGGCGAGCGGCTCGCCCAGGCGGGCGACCCATTGCTGGTCGATGTTGGCGGCGTCGAACGTGTTGTCGACGAGAGCCGAGACGCCTGCGGAGGTGAGCGCCAGCGGGGCGAGGAAGCCGGTGACCTCGCCCTTGCGGCGGATCACCCAGATGGAGGCGCCGGTCAGGCGGTCGACCCGCTTGATTTCCTCAAGCGAGGCCAGGCCGGGGCCAAGCTCGTCGGTCGCGAGCTTGTGGACGGCGGCATAGTCCGCGTCGGACAGGGCGTGCTCCAGGCGGACCGACGCCATCATCGTCTCGGAGGCGCCGGGGGCGTACTGCGCGTGACATCGCTCCCCGCCGAGCGACCGCAGAAGTGCGCGTGCGTTTTCCTGAATCATCGCCATCACCAACCCAAGCGTGCGCGTTAATCTCTTGCTAACCATTCACCACAAACTGAAGGATCGCGCCATTGCGATTCAGGCAGAGCGGGTATGACGGGCAAGGAACTCAGCGACCGACCCGCGCGCGACGTCGTCGACTGGTCAGACCTGCGCACATTCTATGCAGTCGCGACCGCGGGCTCGATGAACGCCGCGGCGGACCAGCTCGGCGTCACGCAGTCGGCGGTTTCGAAACGGCTCGGGCAGCTCGAGGCGCGCCTCGGCGCGCGCCTGCTCGAGCGCTCGTCGACAGGCATTCAGCTAACACAGGCAGGCGTGGAAGCGCTGGATCACGTGACAACGATGGTCCGCGCAAGTCAGTCTCTGGAATACACGCTGCGGGGTCTCGAGACAAAGAAAGAAGGCGAGGTGAAAATCTGGGCGAATGACGGCGTGCTCGCCTTCTGCATTGCTCCGAATGTTTCATCTTTCCTTGCCGAAAACCCGGGCCTGCGCCTGACCATGCTGTCCGACCGCTACCTGCCGAAGTCGGGGCAGGGCTATGCGGATGTGGTCATCAGCTTCGACCAGCCGAAGCAGTCGGACGTGGTGTCCTTCCCGGTCGCCACCTTCCATTACTGCGCGTTCGCCAGCCAGGACTATGTCGCAACCTATGGCGCCCCTGCGGGCGTGCTCGATGTCGGCCAGCACCGTGTCCTGAATCACACGCTTTACGCGGAGAATCCGGGCTGGAAGGACAAGACCGCCCAGATCGCCGCCCTGGTGGAGCCCACTGTCCTCACGGATTGCAGCGCCTCGCTGCTGCACGCGACGGCGGCGGGGGCGGGAATAGCGGTTATGCCGAGCTATGCCAGCCGGCTGGACCCGCGCCTCGTCGCCCTGCCCATCCCGCCCATGGCGTCGGTGAAGGTCTGGCTGGCGTTCCACGAAAGCGCACGCCGCACGCCGCGCGTGCGCGCCGTGGTGTCCTGGGTGAGGCAGGTGTTCGACCGGCGGCGGAACCCCTGGTTCCGGGAGGAGTATGTTCCCCCGGCCCTGTTCGACAACGCCCCCGCGGCGCTCTGGACCGACGAGCGGGCGGCCTGAGGAGAGGCGGCGTCCGGGCCGCGTACACATCCCGGTGATGCGTCGGAAGGACGCGACCGGGCGCGCAGGAACCGCCGCATTCTTGTCCAGATTTCCCGGCTTCGTTGGCCGTCACGGGACGCCGCGCGCCGCCTGCGGCCCAGCATCCGGCCAAGGCGCGACGCCCCGCTTGAAAACCTGCCGGCCCATCCAAAATGAAGGGCGCCGGGCAGGTTTTCCAGCCCCTTGCCACATCCCTCCCGGGACCTTCCGGGAACAGACGGAGTGTTGAATGAATCGCGGTGTCATGATCGGCGCTGTCGGTGGTCTGGTCGCCGGGGTCAGCCTTGGCGCAATCGCCCTGGCCGCGCCGTCCTTTGCTCTCTTTTCCCAGCACGGGGCGTCGGTCGCCGCTCCGGCGGCGGCGCAGCTCGCGCTGCCGGCCATGTCCCAGCAGGCGCGCTGGGGCGTGCTGCCCAATCTCGCCGATCTGGTCGAGGCGGTCTCTCCCTCGGTCGTGCAGATCGAGGTGCGCTCCTCCCCGCGCGTGAGCCGTCTGTCGCAGCCGGGCGTCAACCCGTTCGAGGGAACGCCGTTCGAGGACTTCTTCCGCTCCTCGCCCTTCGGCGGCGGGGAGAGGGACGAACTCCCAGACCAGCTGGGGTCGGGATCCGGCTTCTTCATCGAGGGCGGCTACATCGTCACCAACAACCACGTCGTCGCCGACGCCAACCGGATGACGGTTGTGCTGGCGGACGGCCGCCGGCTCGACGCCAAGCTGGTCGGCACCGATCCCAAGACGGACCTCGCCGTCATCAAGGTCGAGGGCGACAAGCTGCCGCGCGCCCTGCCGTGGGGCGACAGCAAGGCGGCCCGGCCGGGCGACAGCGTGTTCGCCGTCGGGGCGCCGTTCGGCCTCTCCAACACGGTGACGGCCGGGATCGTCTCGGCGCGGGGCCGCAACATCAATTCGGGGCAG
>CAZTMG010000006.1:25332-27611 GCA_964614815.1 uncultured Rhizobium sp.
TATGACGACTTCATCCAGGTCGACGCTCCGATCAACCGCGGGAATTCCGGCGGTCCGCTGCTCGACCACACGGGCGCCGTGATCGGCGTCAATTCGGCGATCTTCTCGCCCAGCGGCGGCAATGTCGGCATCGGCTTCGCGATCCCCTCCGACCAGGCCAAGGGCATCGTGCAGCAGATCGTGCAGAACGGGTCGGTGCAGCGCGGCTGGCTCGGCGTCGGCATCGCGCCGGTGACGCCGGAAATCGCCTCCAGCCTCCGCCTGGCGGACGCCAAGGGCGCCATGGTGAACAGCGTGACCGAAGACAGCCCGGCGGCGAAGGCCGGTCTGCGCGAAGGCGATGTGATCCTGTCGTATGGCGGGCAGCCGGTGAACACGGTCCGCGACCTGACCCGCGCGGTGGCCGACACCAAGGCCGGCACGACGCGGGACATCAGGATCTTCCGCGACGGCCGCGAGCAGACGCTCAAGGTGAACATCGCGGCCCTCAAGGACGACAGCAACAGGCCGGTCCTCGCCAGCGCGGCGCCGGGCGTGACGAAGGGGGGCGAGGCCGATCTCGCCGGGCTTGGCCTCACGGTCGCGCCGGGGCCGAACGGCCTCGTCATCTCGAACGTCAAGATAAACTCTGCGGCGGCGGAAGCCGGAATACGGGCTGGCGACCGTCTGGTCCGTGTCGGTCAGGTCAGCCCCGCCTCGGCCGAAGCCGCCCGGAAGGCGGTGGAAGACGCCCGCAAGCAGAACGGGGAAGCCGTGCTGCTGCAGCTGGAGCGGCAGGGCACCAAGTTCTTCGTCGGCCTGCCCTTCTCCCAGAGCTGAGCCAGACGCCCGGACGGGCCCGGACGGCCGCCTGCCATGCAGGCGGCCGTCCTGCATTCGGGCGACCATTTTCCGCAGCGACCGGCAGGTTTTGCCTACCTTTTCTTAACCACTTCTTTGCGAGGGTTAACGGCCAACACCCCTAAACTGCCCGGAGTATCAGGCATGGATGGCCTGGAAGTGCTCGATTTCGGCCGCGACGCCCTCTGGACCACTGTCTGGATGTGCGCGCCCGCGATGATCGCCGGCCTGGTGGTCGGCCTGGTGATCGCCTTTTTCCAGGCGCTGACCCAGATCCAGGAGATGACCCTGGTGTTTGTACCGAAGATCATCGCGATCTTCGCCGCCCTGCTGATCTTCCTGCCGCTGATGGGGGCGGTGCTGGCGGGCTTCGCCGAGCAGGTCTTCAACCGCATCGCCGAATTCTAGGGAGCGGGCCCGCGTGGACTGGCTGACCCAGTATGCATGGATCGGGGCGCTGCTGTTCGCGCGCCTCGGCGCCGTGCTGATGGTTGCGCCGGTCTGGGGCGAGCAGACCGTGCCCGCGACCATGCGGCTTGCGCTCGCGCTTCTCGTGACCGCCGTGCTGGCGCCCGGGCTGGCCGGGTCGACGCCGGCCATGCCGGGCGCGGCGATCGCGGCGATCCCGCTGATCGTCAACGAGGTGATCATCGGCCTGATCCTCGGCCTTGGCGCGCGCCTGATGATGAGCGCGCTGCAGGTGGCGGGGGCGACGGCGGGGCTCGCCTCGGGTCTTGGCTTCGCCCAGCAGATCGATCCGGTGGCGAGCCAGCCGGCGGCGCTCTTCTCCGGCTTCTTCTCGCTCATGGGCGTCGTGCTCATCATGGCGGCGGGGCTGCACCGCGTGATGATCGAGGCGGCTGCGGACAGCTATGCGATCTTTCCGCCCGGCGCCTTTCCACCCGTCGGCGACGCCAGCCAGTTCGTGGTCGATGCGGTGTCGAACGCCTTCCGGCTGGGCATCCAGATCGCGGCGCCGGTGCTGGTCTTCTCGCTGGTCTTCAATATCGCCTTGGGTCTCGTCTCGCGCCTGATTCCCCAGGTGCAGGTGTTCATGACGGCGCTGCCCCTGTCCGTGATGCTCGGTCTCGCCGTCATCGCGCTGGGGCTGGGCGGCGGGCTGATGATGTGGCTCGACGCGATGGAGACGCAGATGCGTCTCTTCACGGTGCGATAGGGAGAGCGCCGTGGCCGAGGAGCAGGACAACAGCCAGAAGACCGAAGATCCGACACAGCGAAGGCTGGAGGAAGCCCGCAGGAAGGGCGACATCGCCAAGAGCCAGGATGTTCCGGTCTGGTTCCTCATGCTGGCGATAGCCGGCATCATGGCGGCGGCGGGACCGATCTCGGCGATGATCGCCGATCCCCTGGCCCGCATCATGGATCATCCGCATGCCTTCCGGCTGAGCGAAGGCGGCGCGCAGCGGCTGATGGGAAAC
>CAZTMG010000006.1:27621-29645 GCA_964614815.1 uncultured Rhizobium sp.
GCTGCTGGCGCTGGCGCCGCCGCTGGCCATCATCTTCGGCGCGATCGGCGTCGGCAGCGTGCTGGGCCACATCGTGCAGCACAGGCCGCTGTGGACCGGCGAGAGGATGAAGCCGGACCTGTCCAAGCTGTCGCCCATGAAGGGACTGCAGCGCATGTTTGGCGCGCAGGGCTGGATGAACCTCCTGAAGTCGATCCTCAAGATGGCGGCCATCACGGCGGCGATGATCTATGCCGTCTGGCCCGAAGCGTCCGCGATCGCGGAATCGGGACGGCTCGACCCGGAAGGCCTTCTGGCGATGACCCAGGCGATAGCAGGCAGGCTCCTGCTGGCGGCGGTTGCGATCGTGGGGGTGATCGCCGGGCTCGATTATCTGTGGCAGCGCTGGAGCTTCATGCAGCGCATGCGGATGTCGCGGCGCGACATCCGTGACGAGGTCAAGCAGCAGGAAGGCGACCCGCACGTGCGGGCGCGCCTGCGCCAGATCCGGCTCGAGCGCTCCCGCAAGCGCATGATGCAGAACGTGCAGAAGTCGACAGTTGTGATCACCAACCCGACGCACTACTCGGTCGCGCTGCGCTATGATCCCGAGATCGACGCTGCGCCGACATGCATGGCGAAGGGCGTCGACGAGGTGGCGCTGCGCATCCGCGAGAAGGCCAGGGAGCACGATATCCCGATCGTCGAGAACGTGCCGCTGGCCCGGGCGCTGTTCGCGGCCGTCGAGGTCGAGGAAACCATTCCGCGCGAGCATTTCGAGGCCGTGGCCAAGGTGATCGGCTTCGTGATGAGCGCATCGAAGGGACGCGGAAAATGATGCGCTGCATCAACGGCTTGATTCGCGTCCGCATCCATCTGTCCCCGGCCGCGACGGACCCCTGCCAGACCCGGGACATTTCGCGGATTCACAAGCGCGCCCGGATCGTTAAAGCTCGCGGGCCGGGTAACCCCTGCCAGGGCGAATCACCCCATCCCTGCCGGACCGAGAAACGGACCTCCGCCCATGCCTGACGCGAACGAACCTCTGGTCTACGAAACCATCGAGACGCCGGCGCCGGCGCATCACAAGGGTTTCGATTACCTCCAGCTGGGCTTCTGGGCCGCGCTGGTCGTCGCCGGAGCGGCGGCAGGCATGGCGCTGACCTGGAGCGAGGCCGTGGGGCCTGCCGGGGCGGTGCTGGTGATCGCGCTCGGGATGATGGCGCTGGTGCTCGTGCTGTGGGCCGTACGCGGAGCGGGCCGGAAGCTCGGCGTGTTTCCCGAACGCGGCGCGGCCGAGGCGGCGGCGCAGGCGACACGACGGCACATCTGGCTCGAGGCGCTGACGGAGCCGGCCCTGATCTCGGACCGGGGCGGGGCAAGCGTGGCGGCCAATGCGGCCTATCTGCAGCTGGCCCAGCTGGCGCACGAGGTGGGCGACAGCGCGCATGCGCCCTCCGTCGACCGCCTGTTTTCCGCCAATCCGGGCATGGCGGCGCCGATCTACCGGCTGTCGAAGGCGGCCAAGGCGGGCGTGGCGCGGACCGAACTGCTGCCCGCGCTCCTGTTCGGCGACAGCCTGACGCCGACGCAGTTCGAGGCGAGCGTCGCGCCGCTGGGCAACACGCGTGCGCTGTGGCGGTTGCGCAAGGTCGAGACGGCGGTGTCGGCGGGCGGCTCCGTCGATCCGCGCGCACTCTATGTCGAGGACGCGCCGGTCGGCTTCTTCTCGGCGCGGCGCGACGGCCGCGTGATCTACATCAACCAGACCCTGCGCCAGATGCTGGGTCTGCCGGACGGCGAGCATGCGCTCCGCCTCGAGGACATCATGCGGCCCGAGGGCCTCAGGCTGATGAAGCGCGAGGTGCGCGGCCAGGCGAGCCAGCGCGCCGAGGTCGTGCTGCGCGCCCGCGACGGCGTCGAGACGACCGCGACGCTCATAACCACATGGTCCGGCAAGGGCGCCGATGCGCTGACGCGCTCCATCGTCTATGTGGCGAGCGCGGCCGAGCAGGCGGTGCGGCGCGCACCCGCGCCGTCAGTCC
>CAZTMG010000007.1:0-211 GCA_964614815.1 uncultured Rhizobium sp.
AGGCGGGGCACGGCGAACACGGGCCCGATACCCATTTCGTCCGGCTCGCAGCCGGCGACAGCGAAGCCGCGGAAGGCGCCCAGCGGCTCGAGGCCGCGACGCTCGGCTTCCTTCGCCTCCATCAGCACGAGGGCGGCGCCGCCGTCGGAGAACTGCGAGGCGTTGCCGGCGGTGATGTACTTGCCCTCGGCGATCTTCTGCCCCCCCTTGA
>CAZTMG010000007.1:307-4557 GCA_964614815.1 uncultured Rhizobium sp.
CTCCTTGTTGGTGACGGCCATCTTGGTCTTCATCGGGACGATCTCGTCCTTGTACTTGCCGGCCGCCTGGGCTGCCGCAGTACGCTGCTGACTCTGCAGGGCGTACTGGTCCTGCGCCTCGCGCGAGACGCCATAGCGTTCGGCGACGATCTCGGCCGTCTCGATCATCGTCATGTAGATCGCGGGAATCCTGGCAAGCAGCTTTTCATCGAGCGCGCGGTTGCGGCCGTCGGCGGCTTGCGGCGGTTTCGGCCCGAACTGGACCAGCGAGATCGACTCCACGCCGCCGGCGATCATGATGTCCGGGCCATCGCGGATCTGGTGCGCGGCCAGCGCGACGGCATTGAGACCGGAAGAGCAGAAGCGGTTGATGGTAGCGCCCGCGACCGTAACCGGCATGTCCGCCCAGAGCGCGGCCTGGCGGGCGATATTCCCGCCGGTGGCGCCTTCGGGATTGGCGCAGCCGAGATAGACGTCCTCGACTTCTGCCGGATCGAGTTTGGCGCGCTCCACCGCGTGCTTGATGGCGTGCCCGC
Organism: uncultured Rhizobium sp.; assembly: GCA_964614815.1. GTDB lineage: Bacteria > Pseudomonadota > Alphaproteobacteria > Caulobacterales > Hyphomonadaceae > UBA7672. The sequence continues at coordinate 844 of CAZTMG010000007.1, forward strand.
CGAGCGCCGCGCCATGAGTCAGGTTGAACCCGCCCCTCACAGACTTGGCGAGGCCCGTCCGGGCCGTCGAAACGATTACCGCCTCACGCATTTGGTCCTCCGTACCGTGTCCTTGGAAACGTTGTGACCCTTAAGCGCCAGATTTCGACGGAATGCAACAGAACGCGCCCGGCAGACCGTGTCTGCCGGGCAAGCTGCGCAGGGGGGCGTGGGCGTCAGTCGTCGCCCTTGGGGGTGATGGTCGTGGTGGTCACGATGGTCGTCGGCGCGGCGGCCGGCGTCGCCAGAACGGCGGCCAGCTGCGCCGCGGCAATATCCGCGGTCGTGTAGCCCGGCTTGCTCCTGACCAGCGCCTGCACTTCCGGCGCGATCGGGTTTTGCGGGTCAAGCGCGGGACGATCCGAAACCGGGGTGACCGTTTCCGTTGTCGTTTCGATGATGGCGGTCGGCGTTTCGCGGACGGAGGTATCGATAGTCACCTGTGTTTTCGGTTGCGGCAGGTCGTCGGCGACGGGCGGCGCGGCGCCGTCGATCAGCGTGCGGGTGTCGATCGCACCCGGCGCCTTCTCCGGTGAAACGCCCTCGACCCTGACGGCGCCCTCGGTGACGGCAGAGGGCGGTTGCGCCAGGGCCGGCGCGGAGAATATCGCGGCCATAGCCGCCAAAGCGAGAACGGGTTTCATGATCTGTCCTTCCTTTCGGACGATTGTGCTGTGGGAAGGCGTCAAGCGGAAATTCGTTCCCTGTCCTGCTGTGTTTTTCGGACGCCAGGGCCGGATGCGGGATTGGTCGCCGGGCGGGTGGAATTTATGCTGCCGGCATGACGCCGGATATCGTCGCATTCAGGCAACGTCCCATTCCCTCCTCGGCCGATGCGCAGAGGCGGAAGCAAGGATACCGCACTGTGCGTATCGACGACGCTGGCGAACTCGCGGAGGAGAGGTGCGTCGAGGCGCGCAGCTTCGGGCTGGCGGGAGCAAACCATTACAGCCACGCACACAATCCTCCCTACCATGAAGCCATTCCGGGCGCAGTCGCGGAGCTGTTCGTGCGGGCCTCGGTGGGCGAGCGTCTGCGCGGCGTGAATGCGCGACTTGCGGGCGCGGGGCTCGAACTTTACCTGTTCGATGCATGGCGGCCGCAGGCCGTGCAGCGTTATTTTCACGATGTCTGGTTTCCCGCCTGGCTGAAATTGCGCAGGCCGCATCTCGATGGCGAGGCCCTGGTCGAGGAGGTGGAGAAGTACTGGGCGGCGCCGACCGATGGCGCAGGATCGCCGTCGCCGCATTCCACGGGCGGGGCCGTGGATCTCACGCTCAGATTCACGGCGACCGGCCAGCCGCTGTTCATGGGCGGCCTTTTCGACGATGTGACCGAGGACGCCTGGACCGACGCGTATGAGAGCCGCCCCATCGTTTCGATGTCGGATGAAGAGGCGCGCGGGAACCGGCGGTTGCTCTTCTGGGTCATGCTCGAGGCCGGGTTCGCCAATAACCCCACCGAATGGTGGCACTATTCGTGGGGCGACCAGATGTGGGCCCGGCTTGGCGGCCATCCGGCGGCGCTCTATGGCGGGTGCAATCCGACAGGCCTGCCCGACCGCTGACCCGCCTTAAGACCCCGGCAACCTTGCCACGGCAGTATTCCGGCATGCCAGTAACGGAGTCCGGATGCTGAACGCGTTCATAAACGAAGTGTCGAAGGCGACCGGACTGGCCGAGGACAAGGCGGGGGAAGCGCTCGGGATCGTCCTGAACGCCGCCGATCGCCAGGGCGCCCCCATTGCAGATGAACTGTTCGAGCGGATCCCCGGCGCCCGCACGCTCGCCGCCACGATGGGCAGCCAGGTAGGCGCGCCGACCGGTGTTGTCGCCCGCCTGATCGAGCGTACGCCCGGCGGCCGGCAGGCCGTCGTCGAGCGCCTGATCGAGGACCTGCACGAGCTCGGCCTCGGGCCGGGCCAGATCAGCCGGCTGTTCCCGGCAATCTCGAAATACGCAGAGACAGCGTTTGGCGTATCAGGCGTCGGCCATCTTGGCGACGTGCTCGGCGCCATGAACGCCAGACAGTGTGGAGTGAGTGGCGTAGCGTGAGCGTAGTGTAGGAGTTCCATGCGCGGGCGGTCCTGTCGGGCCGCCCGTTTCATGTGGGCGTTGCAGACTCTCGGCGCCCGGCATCGCCTCACGCGGCTGTGACATCCTGCCGCTACCGGTTGCGAAAATTAATCACGGCGTGACGGGAACCGGATGGGAGCCGCGGCGTTCCTGCCATGTGCTTCCCGGCGGTGCTGGTCTTATCCGTCCCCCCCCGACCCCCCGAGACCCGCCGCCGGGAAGACACTTTAAGCCCAACATGGTCCTGATGAAGCCGCGACCGCCCTTGCGCTTCCCAGCGCGGGGGTTACCGCGTATCGGCAGGGTCATGATGGACGCGGAAACGGTCACCCTTTCGATTTCCGGCAAGACTGTTGGCGGGCCCGCGGCGGCAGATCCAGCGGCCTGTTCAGGCTGGGTGATCCGCGTGCTGGGCGAGGCGGCGGGTCCGGGGATGCGGCTCTCCTCCCTGTCGCTGGATGTAACCTCGCATGCTCTGGGCGATGATGATGTCGACCTTGCCGTGCGTATCGACAAGCGCGCCCGCACGATCGTGTTCGCATCCTGCGAGGCGCGGGCGGGCGGGCGGCTGGTGTTTTTGGCGCAGGCGCTGTTCAGCCGTCAGGGTTAGAGAGCCTTGTCGCTGATCGGCAGCAGGTCGGGAAAGTTGGGCTCGCGCCTTTCCGCCTTTGCTGCGAACGCCTCGCGCATGTGGGCGCCGGACAGCATGGCAGCATTCCAGACCCCGATATAGTCGAGACCGTCGGCGATCGTGTGGTCGCGCGCATAGTTGATCATGACTTTCGCGCCGGTGACGGCGAGCGGATTCTTGGATGCGATCTCGCGCGCCAGCGCCATGGCGTGATCCAGCATGGCCGCCTGCGTGTCGAACGTGTCATTGACGAGGCCGAGCGCCTGCGCCTTTTCGGCTGGCAGGCGCTCGCCGGTATAGGAAATCTGGCGCACCCAGCCTTCCGGCATCAGGCGGCACAGCCGCGGATAGGTGCCCACATCGGCTGTCATGCCGATATTGATCTCCTGGATGCAGAAGAAGGCGTCCTTCGTCGCAAGCCGGATGTCGCACGCCGAGATCATGTCGACGCCTGCGCCGATGCACCCGCCCTGTACGCAGACGATGACCGGCATGCGCGCCTGGTCGAGCACGGTGAAGGCGTCCTGCAATGGCCTCAGGTTGGCGCGGAACAGTTCCGCCCGGAGATGCGGGTCGCTGGAGGCCGAGGTGAGGCCGCCGGGCTTGGTGAAGACGGCGAGATCCATGCCCGCCGTGAAATGCTTGCCGGTGGAGGATATGACGATGGCGCGCGCCGAGGCGTTCCGGTCGATGTCCCGGACGATGGCCGGCAGCTCGACCCAGGCCTCCGGCGTGAAGGTGTTGAGCTGGTCCGGGCGGTTCAGCCGGATATGGGCGATGCGGTCGCTTATCGACACGTCGAAACAGGTATGCGTGGCTGCCATGGCGGGCGCCCTCCCTTCAGGTCTTGTCCAGGGCGCTGGATTGCCGGAAGCGCGGCCTTCCGGCAATGACGCCGCGACCTGTTTGACGCGAGAGGCCTTTGGCTGTCCTATCCCCCTGCGAGTTTCCGCGGCGGGAGGCAGGATG
>CAZTMG010000007.1:4577-9311 GCA_964614815.1 uncultured Rhizobium sp.
GGTGGTGTCTGGCGCTTGCCGTTGCGCTGGCCCTGTCGCCTGCCGCCGCACAGCGGGCGGCGGGGGAGGACCTCGGCAGGATCGCCTCCGACATCCTCCACCGCCCCCTCCCCGGGGACCGCACCCCCCTGACCAGGGGCGACGTCACGGCGGGGCTGAAGGAGGCATTGTCGGTCGCAGGCGGCCTCGCGACAAGGCGACTGTCCGCCCGGGACGGCTACATGGGCGACCCGGCCGTGCGGATCAATCTGCCTGGCGTGCTGGGCGATGCGCATCGCCGGCTGGGGCCGTTCGGCATGGCGGGGCCTCTGGACGACCTGCAGTTGCGGGTGAACCGGGCTGCCGAGGCCGCCGCGCCGATCGCGGGCAAGCTGCTGGGCGAGGCTGTCCAGGCCATGACATTCGAGGATGCGATAGGCGTCCTGCGCGGCGGCGACACGGCGGCGACCGCCTATCTGCGCGGCAAGACGGAGGCGAGCCTGCGAAGGGCGCTGCGGCCTCACTTCGCCGAGGCCCTCGCCGCGTCGGGCGCGCTGACGGCGCTCGATACAGCAGTGATCAAGTATGGCGCGGGTCTGGTGAAAATGGATACCAGAACCTGGCTGGCCGAGGAGGCGACGGCTGGCGCTCTCAACGGATTGTTCTATTACCTCGCGCGGGAAGAGCAGGCGATTCGACGCGATCCGGTGAAGCGGACGAGCGAAATCCTGCGAAAGGTTTTCGGAGGATAGTCGCGCGGCATGCGCAGGTTCCGGGTAGAGTTGAAGGACGGGGAGACCGCCGGGATTGCATTCGGCGATCCTGTGCGGCCGATCGACGTGCTGTTCCTGCACGCCACGGGCTTCAACGCCATCACGTATGAATCGATCCTGGAGCCGCTTGGCGCACGCATGCATGCCGCCGCGGTGGACATGCGCGGACATGGACGCTCGCGCCTTCCGGCCAATCCCAGAAAGCTCAGGTCATGGAACCGCTTCCGGGACGATGTGATCCAGATACTGGAAAAGACCGCACCGCAGGGCGCCGTGCTTGGCGGCCATTCCATGGGGGCCACAGTGTCGCTGCTGGTGGCCGGCAAGCGTCCCGATCTCGTCAAGGGCCTGGTGCTGGTCGATCCCGTTTTGCTGCCTCGTCCGGCCTACACCCTCTACAACTTCCCGCTGGTGAACAGGCTGGTGGGCAAGACTGCGCTGGCGAAACAGACGTTGCGACGCCGACGCCATTTCGCTTCTCAGGCCGAGGCCGTGGAAACCCTGCGCGGACGCGGCGCATTCAAGACGTGGCGTGTTCCCTTCCTGGAGGATTATGTCGTCGATGGCGTTCTGCGGCAGGACGATGGACAGTTCGCGCTGTCCTGCTCGCCGGAATTCGAGGCTGCGACCTTCGGCGCACACCGGTATCGCCCATGGGCGGCGTTGCGGCGCCTGCGCAGAAAGCGCATCCCGATCATCGTTCTGCAAGCGGACAGGGACTCCACGTCCGGCGCGGATCTCGACCAGCGCATCCACGCCATTCGTCCGGACGCCGCCGTGACTCGTGTTCCGGGCACCACGCACTTTGTCCCGATGGAGCGGCCCTATGTGGTTCGCGACGCCCTGAAAATGCTCTTCGAGGCGATGATCGAGGGCCACCAGCTTGTCGATTATGTCGGCGCCGTCAGGCGCACCATCGACGACAGCGTCGGTATCATGGACTGACCGGTCAAGCCACGCCGGCCTTCACCCAGGCCTCCTTTGGCCAGCGATTGTGCATCCAGAACCACTGGTCCGGCGCCTCGCGAATACGCTCTTCCATGAAGCGGTTGATCCTCAGTACCGTATTGAAGATCGCCCTGTCTTCATCCGGGTCGCTGTCCGGCAGGAAAGGCTCGTGAACCGTCACGCGATATCGGCTGGGGCCGACGCGGCGGCATGAGAACGGGACTAGCGGCGCGTTGTATTTCATGGCGAGGCGCGTGGGGCCGGGCGCTGTCATGGCGTCGTAGCCGAAGAACGGAACGGCGATGCCCTGATTGAATTTCTGGTCGTTCATCAGCGCCACAGACTGTCCACGCCCCAGTGCGCGCATCAGGTCCCGCGTGCCCGCGCCCTTGGGCGTCAGCACATTGATGCCATAGGCATGGCGCGCCCTTGCGATACGCCGGTCGATGTGGGGGTTGTTGGCCGAGCGATAGGTGATCTGGGCATCCAGCGGACGGTTGCAGATGGCGGAAGCCATCACCTCCCAGTTCGCAAAATGGCCGCCGATGAGCACGGCGGGCCTACCGCTCTCGCGGATCGCATCCAGTCGTTCAGCGCCGACCACCTCGATGCGGCTGTCCCGGACATAGGGCTTCATGCGGGCAAGATGCGGCATCTCCCCGACCGTCCGTCCGAGTGTTTCCCAGGATCCACGCGCAACGTCCCGGATCTGCTTCTCGGTCCAGTCGGGAAAGCACATGCGCAGGTTGCGGATCATGGTGCGATGCTGGGAGGTGAGCGGGCCAACCGCCTTGAGGATGCCGGCGACAGCGCCCGAGGCCCACGACAACGGCAGCGCCTTCATCGGATGCCAGTAGATGAAGTCCCAGGCGAGCGCCTCGATGCGCCAGCCGATGCGCGCGGCCAGCGTGGCGCGCTGCGCGTTATCGAGATCCCTGGGGCGAATGAAGCGCCCGGCTTCGGATCGGTCGTCGTTCATGCCAGCGCCTTGTCGAGGAGGGCGGCAAGGGCGGCTGGCTCCTCGAATTCTGCCTTCACGGAAGCACGCACGACCCTGGCCTTCATGCCGTCCGGCAGGCGCACATGATCCTTGTCGGTGGTGACAAGTCGGGCGTCGCGTTCGGCGGCAAGCTTCATCAGGAAATCGAGGTCGTAGGGTGTGAACATGTGGTGATCGGGATAGGGCGCGCCTTCCACCAGATCGACGCCTGCTTGCGTCCGCAAGGCGTCGAAGAACCGGATTGGCTTGCCGATCCCGGCGAACGCCACATAGCGCCCGGGCGGCAGCGGCGCCAGCGGAACCAGCCGCGCACGCAGGACGGGACCGGGAAAGCCGGCCACAGCGTCCGGGGTGTTTCCGTCGCCCATGAGGATCACGGCATCGGCGCGAGCGAGACCGTCGGCCACACGTTCGCGCAAGGGTCCTTTCGGAAAGACATGACCGTTGCCAAAGGGATTGCCGGCGTCGATTACCACGAGCGACAGCGTCTTCTTCAGCGTCGGGTTCTGGTGTCCGTCATCCATGACGATCAGCTGCACGCCATCGGCCCTCATGGCGCGCGCGCCTGCCGGCCGATCCTTCGATATCCATGTCTCGCCGGAGACGGACAGCATCAATGGCTCGTCGCCTGTTTCGGCGGCCGTGTGCTTTTCGGGGTCAACGCGATGCGCGCCATCAAGCGAGCCGCGATAACCGCGGGAGAGGCTGGCGGCGCGCACGCCCCGGCGGATGTAGTAGTCGCGCACGGCCTGTGTGACAGGCGTCTTCCCCGTCCCGCCCAGGGTGAGGTTGCCGATACAGACGACGGGAATGCCGACATCCACGGGCGTCGTGGCGTCGATGCGGCGGGCGCCAACCCAGCGATAGAGCGCGGAGACGGGCGTCAGCATCAGCCTTGTCATCGGCGCCGAGGCCCGCGAACGCTTGTCCGTCACCGACCAGAAATGGGGCTCACGCATCGTCGCTGGCTTTCCTGTCGACGGGCGGCAGCATGCCGATAATGGCGCTCACGGTCTGTTCGAAGGGTTCACGGAAGGCGGCGAACAGCTTGTCGGTTGAAACAGGCGGCTGCCGTGTCGTGAGTTCGCTGCGCCAGTAGGCGGACAGTTCCTCAGGATGGTTGCCGATGATGAGGGCGTTGGCGGCCACCAACGTTGCGAAGGTCTCGGTGAAGTTGAAGCCGTGAGGCCCCGTGAAGACGCGTTTGCCGATCTGGGCGGGCTCCATGGCGTTGTGGCCGCCGATGTCCGCCTTCGTCGCGCCGCCGAGATAGATGCTGTCCGCCGCGCCATACCAGAACATCATCTCGCCAATGGTGTCAGCCACCAGGACATCAACGTCAATTGTGGGGGGCGCGCGTTCCTTCGACCATTGCTGCGCCGTGAGGCCATTCCGCTTCACCAGATCGACAAGCGCGGCTCCGCGATCGGGATGGCGCGGCGCAATGACGAGCAGGGCGTTGGTCAGGGCTCTGCGCGCTTCGACAAAGGCGGCAAGCGCGAACTCATCCTCGCCGGGATGCGTGGAAGCGGCCAGCAGGACCGGACGGCCCACGGCGGCGCGGAATGCTTCCGTTTCACTGGCCGGGGCCGGCTTCACGCCGACGGCCATCTTGAGATTGCCGACGACCGGAATGTCGCGGCCGATGGCGGATGAAAGGCCGGTCGCCGTCCCGCGGTCCGCCGCGCCGATGAAACGAAAGGTCTCGAACAGGCGCCGCGCCGACGCCTTGCGCCTGTTCCAGTTCGCCAGCGTTCTTTCCGTCATGCGCGCATTCGCCAGCACGGCGGGAATGCGCGCGCGCTGGAGTCCCATCAGCATGTTCGGCCAGATTTCACCCTCGGCGAATACGGCGGCGTCGGGGCGCCAATGGCTCAGGAAGCGGCTGACCGCGCCGGGACCGTCGATAGGCGCCATCTGGTGGATGACGCCTTCCGGGGACCTGGCGGCAATCATGTCGGCGGATGTCGTTGTTTGCGTCGTGACGAGAGCGTGGGTTTCAGGCCGCCGGTCCCGCACCTCCCGAAAAAGTGT
>CAZTMG010000007.1:9336-9750 GCA_964614815.1 uncultured Rhizobium sp.
AGACCAGCGGACCAGCCGGCCGGGCGAGTGTCGATCGGCCAAAGCGCTCGCCCGTCCGTGTCGCCCGCTCCTTGCCCTTCTTCACGCGGCTGCGGACCAGCGCAGGCGCCAGCGGCTCCACCAGGCGCGTGCCGATGCGATAGAGCGTGAGCGAGGCGGTCACGTGCCGCGATGCTCCATGTGCAAGTCTGTCTGTCTGGCCCCGTCAGTTGAAGTGGCCGGCGCAGGCGATCTTGCATCGGGCAGGGGCTCGGTGTCCGGCGCAAGTCCGGCCAGCTCGTCGGCGCGGGCGGTCGCCGCCTTCAGCGCGGTCTCGACACGCTGGCGGAGATCTTCCGAGTCCATGTTCTTCGATGTCGGTATCGGTTCAGGGATCACGACGGCGCCGCGGGCGAACGGCGCCGGCCAGAGCAG
>CAZTMG010000007.1:9760-19203 GCA_964614815.1 uncultured Rhizobium sp.
CCGCCTGGCCTTGGCGGAGAGGCCATAGATGACGATGGGGGCGCCCATCTGCTGGGCCAGCTTGATCGTGCCGATGCCGACAACTTCACGCGGGCCTTTCGGCCCGTCGATCGTCATGACGATGCATCCGCCTTTCTTCATGACCTCCATGGATTCGCGCGCCGCCGAGACGCCGCGCTTGCTCTTGTCGCTCCGGCCGGAGGAGGAGCCGCGGATGATATGCAGGCCCAGCCATTTGCCCGCGCGCTTGGTGAACTCGCCGTCCCTGGACGGGGACACCATCAATGTCGCGGGGTGCGGAGGTCTGGGCCAGCGGGGCCGTTCCTTGATCTGGATGTATGGCATCAGCAGGATGCGGGAATGCCAGGTCGCCGCCACCCACCCCTGGGGGCTGTCCCACAGCTTGCGCACATGCTCGATCCCCTCGACCTTCCACCGCATCGTGTGGGCGAGCAGGGACATGTAGGCCCAGATCAGGGTGCCCCCGACCCAGGGAATCACCGGGGATTGCGACCGACGCTTCGACATTGGGGCTATATACTCCCTGCCAGCCGCATCGCCATATCTCCGCCCTGCGACGATGGCGCCTGCGACCGAGCGCCGGCGCCTCAGCGCCTTGCATTCCTGCGAATAAGCTGCATCTAGCGGACATGAGCGGCAGCGCAGCCATGGCCCCACCCATAGATCTTACCACACCCGCCGGCCGCCGCAGGGCCCGTCGCGAGCTGGTCTGGGGGGATCACGGATTCCTGCGGGCGCGGTTCCGCAACCTTCACCAGATTTCCCCGGAAATGTTCCGGGCCAACCAGCCCAGCCCAGAACATATCGCGCGCTACGCGAAGGAGCTGGGACTGAAGACCATCCTCAACCTGCGTGGGGCCAGCGCCAAGGGATATTACGTGCTGGAACGCGAAGCGTGCGAGCGGCATGGAATCCAGCTGGTGGATTTCCAGATGTTCTCGCGGGAAATTCCCCGGCCCGAGGTGATCCTGGCCGCCAGGAAGCTGTTCGATTCAATCGCCTACCCGGCGCTGATGCATTGCAAATCCGGGGCGGACCGCGCCGGCATCATGGCCGTGCTCTACCAGCACTTTCGTCAAGGTCAGCCGATCGAGCAGGCGATCGAGCAGCTCTCAGGCAAGTATCTTCATGTCCGGCATGGGAAGACGGGCGTTCTGGACTTCTTCTTCGAGACGTACCTGTCCCAAGGGAAGTCGAAGGGATTGAGCTTTCTCCAGTGGGTGGAACAGGGCTATGACCCCGTCGCCCTGAAGGCCCGCTTCCTGACCGGCCGGAAATCGAAACTGGACCTGGACCAGATCCTCCGCCGCGAATAGGGCGACATCCGGCGCCCGCCGGGCATGTCGAAAAAACGTTCGCCAGTTGTCGCGCTGCAGGATAGACAGTTAACCTCTACGCGTGGAGGGGTCGTCAATGAAGTTCTTCATCATCAACAGCTTCCGCTTTCTGGTATACAACGCTTACTTCGGGATCATCGCGCTATATACCTTTGGCGTCTTCCTTGAGCGGCAACAGATCCAGGCGATCATTTCCCAGTTCACCACAAGCGGAAAGGTGCTGGTCGAGGCCGGCATGGTCGATCCAGCCACAGGCATGGTCGCCACGGTTCCAAAGGTGGACCCGGGAGTGGTGCTGTCAGATCCCACGCTGTCCGCCCTGTCCATCGTTATCGGCCTGATCGTGGGGTGGATCGCGGCGACCCTGATCTGCGGCGTGCTGGTTACGCTTCTCGACATCCGCGACGACATCAACGATCGTCTGCCGCGGGCCAAGTAGGCTGTTTTGGGTCGCATGGCAGTCGGGGCGCCGGGCTCCGTAAGGTCTGGCGCCTTTTGCCTCATGGACCCTTCGGGCCTTGGCGAGTCGGGGCGGGAAGGTCACATAGGGTTCATGACCGTTTCACCCGCAGACCTGCTTGAGTCGCTTATCGAGGCCACGCTGAAGGCCGGGGCGGACGCGGTCGACGCCCGGATTTCCGAAAACGCCAGCCTGTCGGTCGAGGTTCGCAACGGCGACCTCGAAACGGTCGAGCGTGAGGAATCGCGCGGCCTGGCGCTCCGGGCGCTGGTCGGACGGCGGCAGGCGAGCGTGTCTGGCACGGATCTGTCACCCGACGCCCTGAAAGCCCTGAGTGAGCGCGTCGTGGCGATGGCTCGCCTTGCGCCCGAGGACAAGTACTGCGGAATCCCCGATACGTCTGAAATCACACACGACCATCTCGATCTGAAGCTCGATTGCGACGACACGCCGGAAGCTGACGAACTCGAGCGGCGCGGACGTGAAATGGAAGCCGCGGCGATGTCTGTACCAGGCGTCAAGCAGATGTCGCACTGCGGCGCCTCGTGGAGCACGGGACAGACATGGCTGGCGGCGTCGAACGGATTTCGCGCCCATAGATCGTTCGGCATCTCTTCCATGGCGGCGGTCGCCATCGCAGAGCGCGCCGGCGCGATGGAGCGTGATCACGAATTCTCCTCCGAGCGCCGCCGGGCGCTGCTGAAGTCGCCGGACTGGATCGGTCGGCAGGCTGCCCTTCGGGCGACTGCGCGGTTGGGCGCGCGGAAACTGGAGAGCCAGACGGCGGCCGTCATCTTCGAGAACAGGCTGTCGTCACGTCTGCTAGGTGCATTCATCGGCGCCATATCCGGCCCAGCTGTGGCGCGCGGCGTGTCCTTCCTGAAGGACAGGATGGGCAAGCAGGTGTTTGCCTCGGGCGTGAATGTGGTCGACGACCCGCTGCGCGAGGGCGGCTTCGGTTCGCGGTCCTTCGATGGCGAAGGCCGGCCCGTCAGGCGCACGGCGCTGATCGAGGATGGAGTGCTGACCCAGTGGCTGCTGAATGGTCCGGCCGCCCGACAGCTTGGACTGTCTCCCAACGGTTTCGCCAGCACCGCCTTCGGCGATCCGCCGGGCGTCTCGACATCGAATCTCGACCTCTTGCCGGGAACACGCACGCTGGACGAACTGATGGCCGATGCAGGGAAGGGCCTGCTCGTCACTGACATGTTCGGTCCTTCGCTGAACCCGAACACGGGCGATTATTCCGTTGGCGTATCGGGCTTCTGGTTCGAGAACGGGGAGCGCGCCTATCCCGTATCCGAAGTAACGGTGGCAGGCGACCTGCCTTCCATGCTGCTGCGCGCCATTCCCGGCGCTGACATCGAGCTTCGCGCCTCCACCAATGCTCCCAGCCTGTTGATAGACGGGATGACGCTTGCCGGCAGATAACACCCTTGATGCCGACCTGGGTCTGATTGCGGACGTCGCCCGCGAGGCCGGTCACCTGTCCATGCAGTGGCAGGAGAAGGGCGCCCGCAGCTGGGACAAGTCGCCCAACAATCCCGTGACGGAAGCCGACATCGCCTGCAACGACCTGATTTCGAGGCGGTTGCGGGCCGAGCGTCCCGGCTATGGCTGGCTCTCGGAAGAGACGAAGGACAATGTTTCGGATCGTTCGCAGGACCGCATTTTCGTCGTCGACCCCATCGATGGCACCAAGGCCTTTGTGAATGGCGAGACCGGCTTCTGTGTCTCCATTGCCATTGTCGAGGATGGACAGCCCGTCGCAGGGGCGATCTACAACCCGAATTTCGACGAATTGCTGTCGGCGCGGCGCGACGGCGGCGCATTCCTGAATGGCGAACGCATGTCGGTTTCGGATTGCGCCAGTCTTGCCTGCAGCATGATCGGCCAGCCGGATGTGTTCGCCCGACACAATGCCCCGCACTGGCCGGATATCCGTCTGATCGACAAGGTTCCGAACGCGATGGCCTGGCGGATATCGCTGGTGGCGGCGGGGCATTGGGATGCGACGGTCGCCCTGAACGACAAGAGCGACTGGGACCTCGCCGCCGCCGTTCTCCTCATCAGGGAAGCGGGCGGAGTGGCGACCGACCGGAATGGAGACCCCTTCGTGTTCAACCGGAAAACCGTGATCCAGAAAGGCGCGGTGGCTGCTGGCGCCCGCCTTCACCCGCTGATAATGGAGCGGCTGCAGGCGCTGGCCAGTTTGCGTGGCTTTCCCGTCCGGACGTGACGGCAGGAGTTTTCGATGTCTTCGGATGCCCAAGGCAAGCAATTGCTTCATCTTGTGATTGGCGGCGAGATGAAGGAAATCGGCAAGGTTGAATTCGCCAATCTGAAAGAGGTGGATTTCGTCGGCGCTTTCCCGAACTATCGCTCGGCCTACGACGCCTGGAAAGCTGCAGCTCAGCGGACGGTGGACAACGCCCAGATGCGCTACTTCATCCTGCACGCGCACCGGTTGCTCGATCCAGAAACCGGCAAGCATCACAATGCCTGACGCCGCCGGCGCGTCCCGGCGGGAGCGCCTGTCATTCCGCTTCTTCCGCGACTGGCTGCTGCCGCAGTGGAAGTGGTTTGCGCTCGGCGCGCTGCTCGCAGCCATGACGGCGGCGTGTGCGGGCGGCTATTCCTTCGTTCTGGCGACGGCCACGGACTGGATGAAGGACAATGATCCTCGCATCTTCACCATCGCGCCCATAGCCATCATCGGGCTCGTTCTCGTGCGTGCGCCGACGATGTACTGGCAGACGCAGGCCAACAACAAGGGCGTGCAGAACGCCGTGGTGAACCTGCAGGCAGCCCTGTTCGGCAGTCTGATCGACGGCGATTTCGCGCGGCTCCAGTCGAAGAATTCTGGAGAATACGTTTCCCAGTTTGCCAATGACATGGTGCTGATCCGCGAGGCGGCGTTGCGGGTGGCGACAAACCTTGCAAAGTCGACGCTGACGATCCTCGCTGCTGTGATGTTCATGCTGGCGACGGACTGGCTCCTCACGCTGGTCCTGCTTGTCGCCTATCCGCTTGCGTTTGCGCCCGTGATCCAGCTGGGCAATCGCATCCGCAAGGCGTCGAAGCAGGCGCAGGAGCAGGCAGGCGAACTCACCTCCACGCTGAACGAGGCGTTCCAGGGATCGCGGACCGTGAAGGCGTTCGGACTAGAAAGCTACCAGAAGGACCGCGCGCTGGGCGGATTCCGGGAGCGGGCGCGTCTCTACATGAAGGTGCTGCGCTCCAGAGCGATGGTCGACTCCTTTCTCGAGGTGGTGGGCGGCCTGGCGTTGGCTGGGCTGTTCGCGTTTGCAGGATGGCGGGCGCTGTCGGGCGACCTGACGGTTGGCGGGCTGCTGGGCTTCATCGCGGCGATTGGCATTGCGTCTCCGGAGGTTCGGGCGCTGGGCACGTTGAATACGGTGCTCAACGAGGGTCTGGCGGCGGCCTCGCGCATCTATGCGGTGCTTGATGCGAGGCAGGACGTGGCGGACAAGGCGGACGCCGTTGCGCTGCAGCGGGTGAAAGGCGACGTGGCGTTCGAGAATGTGTGCTTCGGGTATGGTCCGAACGATCCCGTGCTGAAGGGGCTGAGTTTCAAGGCGCAGGCGGGACGGACGATTGCGATCGTCGGGCCGTCGGGGGCTGGAAAGTCCACAGTCTTCAACTTGTTGCTGCGGCTTTATGACGTCCAGAGCGGCAGCGTGCGCGTGGATGGGCATGACGTGCGGGAGGCGACGCTGGCCTCGCTGCGGAAGGCCATGGCGCTGGTTTCGCAGGATGCGTTCCTGTTCGACGCCACGCTGCGTGAGAACATTGCACTTGGAAAACCGGGCGCCACGGAAGACGAGATACGGGCGGCGGCGTCGGCGGCGGCGTGCGATTTCGTTGAAACCCTGCCGGGCGGCTGGAATGCCCGTGCGGGCGAAGGCGGGCGAAACCTTTCGGGGGGACAGCGGCAGCGCATTGCACTGGCGCGGGCGTTGATATCGGATGCGCCGATCCTGCTGCTGGATGAGGCGACGAGCGCCTTGGATTCCGAGAGCGAGGCGCGAATCCAGGAAGCGCTTGCAAGGCTTGCCGGCCAGCGGACCGTGATCGTGATCGCGCACCGGCTGGCGACCGTGAGAAAGGCGGACCGCATCTTCGTGATGGAGGACGGCGTCGTCGTCGAAGAGGGCACGCATGATGAACTGCATGCGAAGGGAGGGGTCTACGTCCGCTGAGCTGATCGCGGGGCTGTTACCACGGAGTAGGATTACGTTAAGGTAAATCATGAATTATCCCCGCCGCGGCAGGGGGAATTCCGATGGGTCAAGGGAAGGCCAGCGACGTAAACGTCCTGATATTTTCGACTGTCCAGGGTGTGGCGGCGACCCTGCGGATGGCGCTCAAGGGGACCGGGGTGAGGACTGTGTTCCTGGCGTCGACTCCCGAGCAGGTGGCGGAAGGATTCACGGCGGCCGAGCCGCACGTCATGGTCATTTATGTCGACAGCCAGGCCGCCGACGATCCGAGGCTGCAGATGCTCGCCTTCATACGGCGTTCGGCCGCATCGCCCCGGCGGGACATTCCGGTGGTCGTCGTATCGCAGCAGCGCGGCATGGCGACCATCCAGGCGGCGATCGATGGCGGCGCACATGAATATGTGCTGTTCCCGGCAGCCGGAGACGTGCTGCTGAAGAAGGTGCATGCGGCGCGCACCTCGACCCGGCCTTTCATCGACACGCCTGAGTTCGTGGGGCCGGAGCGGCGCATTGCGCCCCGCGCCTGAATCGTCTGCAGCACAGCTGCGGATGCCGAGTCGCCTTGGGCCCCGGCGCTGGTAAGCTCAATGCCCTTGTACGGGAGGATTGTGCATGGCTAGGGTGTTCGCATGCGTCGCGACGGCGATAGCCCTTGCGGCGTGCGGAGAGTCCGACGTCCGGGAACAGGCTGGCTCGGCCGTGGCGAACAATGCGCCGGCTGAAGAACTCGATCCCTTCGTCGTCATGATCGGCGCCGAGCGGTGGACCGTGCTTCTCGATCGCGCGCGGGAAGGGGCGATCCAGGCGAACGAGCCGGCAGGCGCAGCGGAGATGACCGACATGTTTCGCGCCGACATGGCGCTTAAGCAGGGCGCGGCGATGGTGATCGAGCTGCGCAACCGCGTCTGCGCCAAGGGCCTGGTGACGGGCGAGGCCTGCAGGCTTCCCGACTGGCCGGCTTGGACGCGCGACCAGCCGACCGGCGACACGCCGATCACGGAAATCGACCGCCGCAGCGCCTGGCTTGAAACGGTGATGGCGCCGTTCGTCGAGGCGGGTTGCCAGGCCGGGCGTCAGGCGAGCGGCGACGACCTGTTCTGCTCGGTGGAGTAGGGACGCACGGATGCGCGTCCGCCGCCAGCCTCGCGTGAACCTCGTGACGTCAGGGCGAGCTCCCTCCGTTTCCAGCGGCAGGGGGGATCGCAAGCCTCCCGAGGGTATTGGACGCAGGCGACCGAACCGTCTGCATGAACCGCCGCAGGCGACCGGACTCCTTCAGGGCACGCCCGGATACCCCCCGTCCGGATTCACGCAGGTCCCGGCGATCCACACGCGGCTGTGCGGCGAAGATTTACCACGCGACCAGCTTCGACCCGTTTACGGCGTGGCCTTCGCTGCGGCTTCCTGCGCGGCCTTTTCGTCGTTGGCGCGCTTGATGACGTAAGCGAGGATCGCGTCGGTCTGTTCGTCCGTCAGAGTCGCCTTGAAGCCGGGCATGCCGCGCTGGGCGCGATCGCCCTCCCGGACCGCACCGTTCCAGATATTACGCGAGGCGAGGAGCGCCGAGTAACGCAAGTCCGGCGCGATCGACCCGGCCGCAGGGACTGCGGCGGCGCCATGGCAAACCGCACAGTTGGCGCCGTAGAGCATCTCGCCAGACGCCACCGTCTCGTTGCTGGCAGTGAGGAGGGGCGGGTCGATCTTCACGGTCACGGGTTTGCCGCCGGACGTGACGGTCGGCATATCGGCCGGCAGGCTCGCCGCCCCGCCGAGGCGGTAAACCAGGATGCGCGAGTTGTTGGCGCTGGTGGGCACGGTGCGCTTCTGGCCGATCGGCAGGCCGCGGGCCCCAACCAGGATGGCGACGTGCTGCTGGCCATCGACCATGAAGGTCGAGGGCGCGGCGACAACCTTTGCCTGTGTGGGCGCGCTCCAGAGCCTGACGCCGGTGCGCGCGTCATAGGCGTTGAACTCGCCGGCGTGGTTTCCAGAGAAGACGAGGTTGCCCGACGTGGCCATGACGCCCGTGCCGCCGCGCGGATCAACGTTGGGCACGCGCCAGACTTCCTTCGCCGCGATGGGGTCCCATGCAATGAGATAGGCTTCGGTCTTCGGTGCAGCGCCGCCGGCGACGACAGGCACGACGCCTGAACTGGCGGTGAAGCCGATGCCGGTGTTCCAGCCGTTGAGGTTCACCTCGAACTTTTCCGGCGAGGCGTAGGTGGATGAGGAGACGTGGACCGGCAGGTAGACAAGGCCGGTTTCCGGGCTGAACGCCATCGGGTGCCAGTTGTGCATGCCGAGGGCGGCGGGGGCGACGACTGCCGGCTTGCCGGTGATGTCGAAGCGGGCTTCTGGAATTTCGACCGGGCGGCCGGTCTTCATGTCCACATGCGTGGCCCAGGTGAGAGGGGCGAACTTCTCGGCGCTGAGCAGTTCACCGGTCCTCGCGTCCAGCACGTAGAAGAAGCCGTTCTTCGGCGCCTGCATCACCACCCGGCGCTTGCCGGACGGATAGTCGAGGTCGGCGACGATGATCGGCTGCGTGGCCGTATAGTCCCATGTTTCACCGGGCGTGGTCTGGTAGTGCCAGATGCACTTGCCGGTGTCGGGATCGAGCGCGACGATCGACGAGAGGAAGAGGTTGTCGCCGCCGCCGGGCGAGCGATATTTCTGGTTCCACGGCGTGCCGTTGCCCGTGCCGACATAGAGGATGTCGAGTTCGGGGTCGTAGGCCATTCCGTCCCACAGCGTGCCGCCGCCGCCGAGCTTCCACCATTCGCCCTTCCAGGTGGGAAGCGCGATGTCGGTGAGTTCCGGCTGTTCCTGGGGCTTCGACGGATCGCCGGGAACGGAGTACCAGCGCCAGACCTGCTCGCCGGTTTCGGCGTCGTAGGCGGTGATGTAACCGCGCACGCGATATTCGGCGCCTCCATTGCCGATGATGACCTTCCCCTTCACGATGCGCGGGACGCCCGTGATCGTGTAGGGAAGGGAGGTGTCGGTGGTCTGCCTTTCCCAGACGCCCTTTCCAGTCTTGCCGTCGAGCGCGATGAGGCGGCCGTCGAGCGCGCCGAGATAGATCTTGCCGTTCCACGCGGCGACGCCGCGGTTGACCACGTCGCAGCAGGCATCATTGCCCTTCTTGCGGTCAATGGCCGGATCGTAGGCCCAGAGCAGGGCGCCGGTCCGGATGTCGTAGGCCTTCACCATCGACCAGGCGGTGGTGAGATACATCACGCCATCGACGACGATGGGCGTGGATTCCTGGCCGCGCTCGGTGTCGATGTCGGCATACCAGGCGAGGCCGAGCTGGCCGACATTGGTTTCGTTGATCTGGTCGAGCGGGCTGAAGCGCTGTTCGCGATAGTCGCGGCCGGC
>CAZTMG010000007.1:19217-27344 GCA_964614815.1 uncultured Rhizobium sp.
GGCCAACCAGGACCCCGGTTCGCTGTCGGCGTTGACAAGACGCTCGGCGGTCACGGCCGCGGCGCCGGTTTCGTGCTGTTTCGCAGGCCTGACGGCTGATCCGGAGGCGGGCGTCGGCGTGTTGCCGCAGGCGGCGAGCCCCAGCAGCAGGGCGGGCGCGGCGACAGCCAGCGACAGCAGATAGGCGCGCATGTGGAAACTCTCCCTCGGAAGCCTTGCCGGCCTTGTTCTTGTCTTGGCCGGCTCGCATGGCGTCTCCCCCGCTGCAATATCCGGCGCGGGCAAACTAGAAGGCTGCGGGCGTTGCGGCAATACGGCCGAGTTTCCGTCCTTGCTGCGGCGCGGCGCAACTTTCCACGTCATTGCGCGGCGTTGAGCAAGGATGATCGGCGCATCGCGAAATTGTGTGCGACGACAGGGCGGGGCGGCCCGGAAACGCGCCTGGAGGTCAGAGGACGACCGCCCGTTGCTGGAGCGCGTCGAGGGCGGCTTCGGGGGTTGTGGTGTCGGCCATGAGCTGACGGAAGCTTTCAGGCAGGAAGGCGTCCTGGATCATGTGGTCGATCAGCTTGAAATAGGGGGACCAGTACTGGTTCTCCGACAGGAAGGCCATCGGCTTGCGATGGAGCGAGAGCTTGGCCCAGCTGAGCGTTTCGACGGCCTCCTCCAGCGTGCCGATGCCGCCGGGCAGGACGATGAGGCCATCCGCCTCGTCGAGCAGGGCCTGTTTCCGTTGGTGCATGTTGTCGGTGTAGCGGTTCTCGATGCCGTCCAGCACGCCCTCCAGCTCGCGCAGGAAATGCGGCATGACGCCGAGGACCTGGCCGCCGGCGTCGCGCGCGGCGGAAGCCACGGCGCCCATAAGGCCGACATTTCCGCCGCCGTAGACGGTGCGCCAGCCGCGGCGGGCGATGGCCTTGCCGAGACGGCGGGCGAGATCGATATAGCCGGGATTGGCTCCCGGGGCGGAGCCACAATAGACGGTCACGGACTTGATGCCGGGCATTCTTCCTCTCTCTTTGTCTGTCTGGCATTGATGCGACGGTTCGGGGCGGGGGAAAAGCAGGGTCGCAGGACGGAACGTCCCGGGACCGCCAGCGGCGGACGGCGAAACCGGGCGCTGGGGGAACTCTGGCGTTTCCGCCAGGGCGCGCCTATGTCTCCGTCATGGCCAGACATGCGCGCGCATCCAATTCCTCAGACGTCGACGCGATCGAGGCGGGGGATGCGGGGCTTGGCGTGTCGCTGGCCCGGATCGGCCGAATCATGGCGCGACCGGAACTGAAGCAGTGGCGTCCGGTGATGCTGGCCGCGCTGGGACTGACGCTGGCGAGCAAGGTGTTCGCGGTCTACGCGCCGGTGTTCTTCGGGGATGCGATCAACCGGATGACAGGCCCCGATGCGGCCATCGGGGCCGTGATGCTGCTGCTGGCCTGGTGGACGGGCGCGCGCATCCTGTCGGCGAACCTGCCTTATCTGCGCGACGCGCTGTTCGCGCCGGTGAGCCAGGAGGCGCAGCGGCTGGTGGCGGTGGAGGCGTATGGCCATGCGCAGAGCCTGTCGCTGTCCTTCCACCAGACGCGGCGGACCGGGGCGCTGAACCGCGTGATCGACCGCGGCGTGGCGGCGCTGGACTACCTGATCCGGTTTCTGGCGTTCAACATCGGGCCGACGATCATCGAGCTGGCGCTGGCGGCGTTCGTGCTGACGACGCGGTACAGCTGGGGGGCGGCGGTGGGGGCGGTGGTCACCGTGGCCCTTTATGCGGCGTTCACCGGCCTGCTGACCAACTGGCGGACGGAGCAGCGCCGCAAGCTGAATGCGGCGGATACGGAGCTGCGGGCGCTGGCGGTGGACAGCCTCGCCAATTTCGAGACGGTGAAGGCGTTCGCAGCCGAGACACGGGAGACGCAGCGCTACGATGCGGCGATGCGCGTCTACAACCGCAACATGGTGGACGTGTCGCGTTCGCTGGCGCTGCTCAACGCCGGGCAGGACATCATCATGGCGATGGGCCTGACGGCTGTTGCGGCCATCACGGCTGTGGCGACGTTCAACGGACAGGTGCAGGCGGGCGACATGGCGGCGGTGGTGCTGATCATGGGCAACCTGTACCGGCCGCTCTCCATCCTCGGTTTTGCCTTTCGGGAGATCAAGCAGGGAGCGGTCGATCTCGAAAAGCTGTACGGCCTGATGGGCATGAAGCCGGAGATACAGGATGCGCCGGACGCCAGACCTCTTGCGGTGACGGGCGGGGAGGTGCGCTTCGAGGATGTGTCGTTCACGCACGATGCGCGCGCGGCGGGGATAGAGCATGTGAGCTTCACGGTGCCGGCAGGGACCAAGCTGGCTGTTGTCGGTCCGTCCGGGTCGGGAAAGTCGACCCTGCTGAAACTGCTGTTCCGCTTCTACGACACGCAGGAAGGCCGGGTGCTGGTGGACGGGCAGGACGTTCGCACGCTGACGCAGCAGAGCCTGCGGGACGCCATCGGGCTGGTGCCGCAGGAGGTCGTCCTGTTCAACGCCACGATGAAGGAGAACCTTCTCTATGGCCGCCCCGGCGCGAGCGACGAGGAACTGCGCGATGCGGCGGCGCGGGCGCAGTTGCTGGAGTTCATCGACCGGCTGCCGAAGGGCTGGGAGACCCGCGTCGGGGAACGCGGCGTCAAGCTTTCCGGCGGGGAGCGGCAGCGCGTGGGCATTGCGCGGGCGATCCTGAAGAACCCTGCGATCCTGGTTCTGGATGAGGCGACGAGCGCGCTCGATTCCGCGACGGAGCAGGAGGTGCAGCAGGCGCTGGACGAGGCGGCGAAGGGGCGTACGACGCTGATGGTGGCCCACCGGCTCTCGACCGTGGCGGGGGCGGACGAAATCATCGTGCTCAACGCGGGCAGGATCGCGGAGCGCGGAACGCATCGCGAGCTGCTGGATAGGGGCGGACTGTATGCAGACCTGTGGTCGCGCCAGTCGCGTGCGCATGCGGATGCGGAGATGGCCGCACGCGCCAGCGCCGTGGCCTAGCGGCAGGTCCTGTCGAAGCCGGAGAAGGTCACGCGCACATAATCTGCATCGTGCTGCGACAGCGGCTTCAGCGTGGCGGCTTCATCCCAGGCTGTGCGCGCACGCGCGGCCATTGCGCAGCCGGGACGTCGCTGGCCTGCCTTCAGATAGACTTCGGCGTAGAGCGTGAGGCTGTAGGCAAATTCACGGGCAATGCCACTGTTCCCGGGCGCGGATTCGCGCTCGCGCTCGGACGCGCGCAAGGCGCCGGGAAGCATCGCGACGGCTTCGGCATGGCGACCGGCATGGGACAGGGTCTTGGCCGTCTCGTCGGCAATGCCGCCCGCCGTGCGCTTCAGGCCCTTGTCGTCAGGATCTCGCGCCATGAGTTCGTCGATGATGCGCGCAGCCCGGCGCATGTCGTCGAGGGCGGCGTCGTACTGTCCCGTAGTGCGCCGCTCCGCCCCGCGCTCGTACAGGATGGTCGCCAGCGTCCGATAGGGGCGCAGATCGTCCGGGTTTCGGGCGTAGGCGGCCTCGCGCGCCTTTACGGCGTCATCCCACAATGGAAGCGTGTCGGCATCAGGGCCGCCCGCATCGCGCCAGCGGATGATGGCGCGGGCAAGCTCGACGCTGATCGAGCCGCGGAACTGCTCAATGTCGACATTCTCCGGATACATTTCGGCCAGGGTCAAAGCGTCATCGCGAACCGACTTCAGCTCCTCGATTCCGGCCTCGGCCTGACCCATCCAGGCAAGGGGCACGGCCGCCATGAGGCGCGAGCGCAGAGCGTTTCGCCGGTCGTCAAGCGTGGCGTCCGGGCGGGATGCAAGCGCCGCGTAAATGTCGCTTGCCCGCAGGGCAAGCTCCCGCGCCCTTTGGTTGTCGTCGTCTGAAACGTAGGCGTTTGTCGCCGCCGAAAAGGTCGCCTCCGCCAGTTTCTCCATGGCGTTCCGGTTGCCGGGGAGGCGGCGATTCAGCTCCTCAAGCTGAGCAACGGCCTCGTCCAGCATCTGCGTTGCGGTGGCGCGCGCGCCAAGATTGGGGCCGTTCGGATTGCCAAGGACATCCGCCAGCCGCTGGTACCCGGCGGCAGCTTCCAGAGCTACGTCCAGCGGAGCGTCGGGATCGTTGCGCAGCGACTGCAGGTAACCGAGGGACTTGTCGGCAATCAGTTCGAGGGCGTGCGTGTTTCCGGTCGTCCGGGAGAGTTCGTCGTAGAGGTCGAACATCATGAAGCCCGCGAGTTCGCGAACCTCGCTATAGCGCTGCTCCGCGGCCAAGCGTTCACCTTCGGCGCGGAAATAAAGCAATGTTGAAACGATCAGCCCCACAACGAGCGAAGCCACCAGAAAGCTTGCGAGAATCACGTCGAGTGCGTTGCGTCGCAGGAACAGGGCCAGCCCGTGCAGGCGGTTGGCGCGCATGCTGGCGATGGGACGATGCGACAGCCAGGCCAGCAGATCTTCCCGAAGCGCCTCGACGGACTGATAGCGATCCTTCCGGGCGGGAGCGAGCGCGCGATCGAGGATGTGGCGAAGATCGTCGGACAGATGGCGCTTCCGGCTGGCGCGCCAGCGCGCCGGGCGGTCGGCGAACGCCCTGTCGATCAGTGTGTCGATATCGCCCTCCCAGCCTTCCGCGTCGGGCTGCGACCCTGTCAGAAGGACCTTCAGGACGACCCCAAGCGAGAAGATGTCTTCGGCGGGAGAGGCGGGCGCGCCCGCGATCCGCTCTGGGCAGCAGTAGCCCGGCGTCCAGCCAAGGGCCCGGCCATCAGGAGGCGATCCCGGGGTGGAAAGCAGCGCGCTGACGCCAAAATCGACAACCCTTGGCTCCCCGTCCCTGGTGACAAGGATATTCGATGTCTTGAGATCGGCATGCACGACGAGACTCTGATGCGCGTGCGCGATGGCGTCGCAGACAGGCAGGAAAAGGCGAACGATATCCATGACGCCAAGCGCCTTGCGGCTGACATAGGCGTCGATGGGTTCGCCGTCGACATGCTCCATGATGAGATAGGGAGCGCCGCTTTCGGTGACGCCGCCGTCGAACAGCTGCGCGATGTTGCGATGTGTCAGCCGGGCGAGCAAGCGACGCTCGGACTCGAACTGGCGGACGGCGATGTCATGCAGGACGACAGGACGCAGGATCTTGATGGCTGCGCGGTGTTCGAACAGGCCATCGTCGCGTTCGCCGAGAAAGACCTGGCCCATTCCGCCTTCCCCCAGCCGGCTCACGATGCGATAGCGCCCGATCCGTTCGGGGGGAGGAGCATGCGCAGGCGCGAAAGCATAGCCCACGGTTGGCAGCATGTGACGTGCGGCTGCATCGGCCTCCAGCATGCGCTTCACCTGCGCAATCAGGGATGGCTGGCGGCCATGGTTCGCGTGCAGCCAGGCGAGACGGGCGTCGTCAGGCTGGTCGAGGGCTTGCTCAAATACCTTCAGGGCGGCAGCGTCCGTCGCGTCCATCCGTTTCCTACGTCCCCACCCACCTTGTTCCCGTCGGCGCCGCGCCGGATTCCTGATAGACGGCCTCGCCCTTGCCGACGGCGTAGTGCGGCTGGTTGGCCCTGGCGATAAAGACGCTGCCGGCGGGATAGGGCCTGGTTGCGGCGGGATCCGCCGTTTCGCCGAAGCCGTAGTGCAGCACGCCGGACAGAACCGTTATAACGCGATCGTCGGGATGGGTGTGCGGGGGCATCAGGCCGCCATCCGCGATATGCACCCGGATCGTGTAGAGCCCCGGCTGGGAGGGAGAGCCGATCACGAAGGCGGCCCTCATGCCCGTTGCGCGGGCGATCGGGGCGAGATCCATGCCGTGCAGCCAGTGATCGTGGACGGCGGGAGCGCTGGCGCAGCCCGCAGCCATCAGCGCGCTTGCGACCAGGATCATGCGCATGCCGTCCTCCCCGAATGTCCGCACGCTAGCGCGGATTGTCGCGGATGTCAGTCGGGCTCGATCATCATGACAGCAGCGCTCACCCATCCGGGGGCCGGAACCAGGGCGCCTGACCTTGCAAGCCGGGTTTCGGGTGGCTCATCATGACCCCTCCGATGGAGGGATCAAGCAGCATGAGCGAGTCTGGCGCCTATATTCCGCCGAAGGTCTGGACCTGGAACAGGACTGCGGAGCACAGGTTTTCGGCGATCAACCGCCCCGTCGCCGGGCCGACGCACGAGAAGGACCTGCCGGTCGGCCGGCATCCGATCCAGCTCTACTCGCTGGGCACGCCCAATGGCGTGAAGGCGACCGTCATGCTGGAGGAGCTGCTGGCGCTGGGCCATTCCGGCGCCGAATATGACGCCTGGCTGATCAACATCAACAAGGGCGAGCAGTTCTCCAGCGGCTTTGTCGAGATCAATCCCAACTCCAAGATTCCGGTCATGGTGGACCATGGCGTCGGGAAGCCGGTTCGCGTGTTCGAATCCGGGTCGATACTCGTCTATCTGGCGGAGAAGTTCGACGCCTTCCTGCCGAAGGAGCTGCATGCGCGCACGGAAACGATGAACTGGCTGTTCTGGCAGATGGGGGCGGCGCCCTTCCTGGGCGGCGGCTTCGGCCATTTCTATGCATATGCACCGACGAAGATCGAGTACGCCATCGACAGGTACGCCATGGAGGTGAAACGGCAGCTCGACGTGCTGGACCGGCATCTGGCGAAGCACGAGTATCTGGCTGGGGAGGACTATACCATTGCGGACATGGCGGTGTGGCCATGGTATGGGGCGCTGGCGAAGGGCGTGCTGTATGAAGCAGCAGAGTTCCTGGCCGTGCATGAATATAAAAACGTGCTGCGCTGGACGGACCAGATCGGCGCGCGGCCTGCTGTGAAGCGCGGGCGGATGGTGAACCGGACGTGGGGCGACCCCAAGAGCCAGCTGCACGAACGGCACGACGCCTCCGACTTTGAGACGAAGACGCAGGACAAGATCGCGGCCGCCGGATAGCGCGCCCGTTTGACCGGAGCGGACGCGTCATGCCAGCTGACGCCCGGGATACAAGGACGCTGGCCGGAGAACGCGCATGATGGAGAAGACGCCGCCAGCGACCGATCCGGACGCGTATGTGCGCGCATTGCGCGGATGGCGTCGCGACTGCGTCGTCGCGCTGCGGGCGGCGGTGGCCGGGGCGGCGAGGCTGGAAGAGACGATCAGGTGGGGGCACATCGTCTATCTGGGCAATGGCCCGGTCCTGCTGATCCGCGCGGAGCCGGAGCGGGTGCTGTTCGGTTTCTGGCGCGGCAAGCGGCTGACAGGGATCGATCCCGCGCTCAGGCCCAGCGGCAAGTATGAGATGGCGACCCGGACGTTCCAGAAGGGCGACGTGGTCGACGCGGAGCTTGCGGCGCGGCTGGCCAAGGAGGCGGCGGCGCTGAATCGCAAGCTCGGCGACCCCCAGGCGGAAGCAAGGAAGCGCTGACCGGAGCCCGGATGCGATCCGTCATCTTCACTGTCGGCTTCTGGTGGCTGTCGCTCTGGTATGTGCTGATGGCGGCGTTGCTGGCGCTGACGCCGGGGCGGGCGGGCGTGCGATGGGCCGTGAAGCGCTATTCGAAACGGATGGTTCAGCTGATGAAGCTCGTCGGCATCATGCCGGAGGTACGGGGGCGCGAGCGGCTGCCGCCGCCCCCGTTCATCGTGGCGCCGAAGCATTCGAGCTATGGCGACGGCTTCCTGATGTATGTGCAGTTCGACGATGTGGCGTTCGTGACGGGCGACCATCTCGAACGCTTTCCGCTCGTGCCCAGGGTCCTGGACAAGCTTGGCGCGATCGTGATCGACAATTGCGGCGGGCCGGACGCGCGCAGGGATCTGGCGGCCAGCTTCGCGCGGGCGGCGGAGGAGAAGCGCATCGTGCTGATCTATCCGGAGGGGCATCTTACGAAGGTGGGCGAGCACAAGCGGATACGCGCGGGCGTGTGGCACATGCAGGAAGCGTCGCAATGGCCGGTGGTGCCGGTGGCGACGAGTCTCGGCCTGCGCTGGCAGGAGCAGGACTATGCGAAGTATCCGGGGCCGGCGGTGATCGAATTTCTCGATCCTATCCCGCCGGGGCTGGACAAGGACGAGATGATTGCGCGGCTGGGCGAGGCGATCAGGACGAACACCGACCGGCTGATCG
>CAZTMG010000007.1:27354-28273 GCA_964614815.1 uncultured Rhizobium sp.
CCGGGCGTGGGACGAGGCGAACGGGGTGGAGCGGCCGAAATCGGTCGCCCCGGTTGTTAGGGACGACGCGGCGACCTAGCTTGTCCTGAAAGTTCAGGATGACTCATGGCCCGCAAGCCCCAACGTGATATCGAGAAGACCTACACGCGCGCTCAGTTTGTCGCCAAGCTGCGGCGGTTTGCCGACAGCGTGGAGAGCGGCGAGGCGTTCGTGATCCAGATTGGCGGGGAGCGTATTCGTGTGCCGGCGCGGGCGGTGTTCAATATCGAGCATGAGCGCGGCAGCGACGGCGAAGAGATCGAGTTCCAGATCAAGTGGAAAGCCGAGTGATGACCACTGCACATGATTTCAGCTTCACGACGATTGACGGGAAGCCGCTCCCGCTGAGCCAGTTCAAGGGGCGTCCGGTGCTGGTGGTGAATGTGGCGTCGAAGTGCGGACTGACGCCGCAATATGAGGGGCTGGTGAAGCTCTATCACGACAGGAAGGACAAGGGCCTTGTCGTCCTGGGCGTGCCGTCGAACCAGTTCATGGGACAGGAGCCGGGGACGAATGAGGAGATCGCGACGTTCTGCTCGACAACCTTCGGCGTCGATTTTCCGCTGACGGAGAAAACGGATGTGAAGGGCGATACGGCGCATCCCTTCTACAAGTGGATGAAGGCGGAGCTGGGCGAGCAGGCCGACCCGTTGTGGAATTTCCACAAGCTGCTGTTCGGCAAGGAAGGCGAAGCGTTGCAAGCGTTTGATCCACGGGTTGATCCGCTGGCGCCAGAGATCGTCGAAGCCGTGGACAGGGCGCTCCAGACATGACGACGGCATTCGATTTCGAGTTCACGGCCATCAATGGTCAGCCGCTGCCGCTGAAGGTGTTCGAGCAGCGCTATCTCGACATGGCGGCGGAGCGGATGCGCGCCGAC
>CAZTMG010000008.1:0-252 GCA_964614815.1 uncultured Rhizobium sp.
AAGCTGGTGCGGGACGGCGCGAGCGCGAACGAGCTGAAGCCCTTCCGCTTCTACGGGCCGACCTGCGACTCGATCGACCACATGCCAGGACCGTTCTGGCTGCCGGCCGATGTGCAGGAAGGCGACTTCATCGAGATCGGCATGCTGGGTGCCTATGGCGTGGCCATGTCGACGGGCTTCAACGGCTACGGCGAGCACGACATCGCCGCGGTCGAGGATGCCCCGATGGCCTCGCTGTACGGCCTGGCGCCC
>CAZTMG010000008.1:292-1419 GCA_964614815.1 uncultured Rhizobium sp.
AGGCGCGCAAGGTCGTTCGCCTGTCGCGCCCCAAGGGCAAGGCGGGTCAGCGGAAGAAGTCGCGGCGCTAAACCGTCGCTTTCGCGTTGTAATCAGCAGCGGCCCGTCGCTCCGTCCGGGCCGCTGTTTCCTTTGACGACGGGCGCTCACCAGTAAGGGAAACCAAACCGATGAACGCTCCCGTTCAGACCAACCAGAAGGCCCAACTGCTGCAGAACACCGTCGAGCACGTCGACATGACGTCCTTCGACGCGCGGCCGATCATCGACAGCATGCGCAAGATGTCCTTCTCCTCGCGCGACACCGCCCGCGCGGCCGACATCTTCAACATGGCGCTGGAGGACGAGACCTGCTCGCCGTGGCTGATCCTGGCCGGGTCGACGTCGGCCGGCGGCTGCATGCACGTCTACCGCGACATGGTGAAGTTCGGCATGATCGACTGCGTCGTCGCAACCGGCGCCTCGATCGTCGACATGGACTTCTTCGAGGCGCTCGGCTTCCGGCACTATCAGGCTGCCGGACAGGTCGACGACAACATCCTCCGTGAAAACTACATCGACCGGATCTACGACACCTACATAGACGAGGAGGAGCTGCAGGCGTGCGACCATACGATCTACGAGATCGCGGAATCGCTCGAGCCCCGCGGCTATTCCTCCCGCGAATTCATCCACGAGATGGGAAAGTGGCTGGCCGAGGGCAACGCCAGGAAAAAGGGCTCCCTGGTCCAGACCTGCTATGAGGAAGGCGTTCCGATCTTCTGTCCCGCTTTCGTGGATTCATCGGCCGGATTCGGCCTGGTGAAGCACCAGAAGGACCGCGCGAAGGCGAAGAAGCCCTACATGATGATCGACGCCGTCGCCGATTTCCGGGAGCTCACCGACATCAAGATCGCCGCTGGCTCCACCGGCCTGTTCATGGTCGGCGGCGGCGTGCCGAAGAACTTCGCCCAGGACACGGTCGTCTGCGCCGAAATCCTCGGCGTCGAGGCCGAGATGCACAAATACGCCGTGCAGATCACCGTGGCCGACGTGCGCGACGGAGCCTGCTCGTCGTCCACGCTGAAGGAGGCGGCCTCATGGGGCAAGGTGCAGACCACCTACGAACAGATGGTCTTTGCCGAGGCC
>CAZTMG010000008.1:1532-3438 GCA_964614815.1 uncultured Rhizobium sp.
GGGACCCGCCGCCCGCCCCGTCCGGGGCGGGCTCTTTTGCGCCTGCGACGACGCAAGGACATCTTGCAAGACCTGCCGCCAACGCCTTGTCAGCAGCACGCGCGCATGCGCTTGCGGCTGGCGCGCGCCGGGTCCACATCGTCCGGCATGGACGGATGGAGGACACCTCATGATCGGCTATGCAATGCTCGGCACGAACCAGTACGAGAAGGCGCTGGAGTTCTACGACAAGCTGCTCGCTCCCATCGGCGGCAAACGGATGATGGATTTCGGCTCCAGCGTCGTCTACGGCACGGACAAGGGCGGAACGATGCTCGGCATCGGCAAACCCTTCAACAAGCAGCCCGCCAGCTACGGCAATGGGACGATGATCGCCCTGGCCATGCCCTCCAGGGAGAAGGTCGACGAGCTATACAACCTCGCGATCAAGCTCGGCGCCATGGATGAGGGCCAAGCCGGCCCGCGTGGCGACACGTTCTACGCGGGCTATTTCCGGGATCTCGACCACAACAAGCTGTGCGTCTTCCATTCCCCGGGCATGTGATCTTGCCCATGGGCGCCTGACATGATTCCTTCCCTGCGGAATGCAGGGAAGGACGGCCCATGATCGGCTACACAACCATCGGCACGAACGACATCGGCAGGGCCGTGGCCTTCTACGACGCACTGCTGGCCGATCTCGGCGGCAAGCGCGTGATGGAGACACGCAATGGCCACCTCTATGGCTTCGCGCAGGGACCGCTCTTCGGCGTGACGAAGCCGTTCGACGGCAAGGCCCAGAGCAGCGGCAACGGCAACATGATCGCCCTGCGCTGCCCCAGCAGGGACAAGGTCGGCGAGCTGCACGCGAAGGCCCTTTCGCTGGGCGGCTCCGACGAGGGCGCGCCCGGCGATCGCGGCGGCGGCTTCTATGCCGCCTACTTCCGCGATCTCGACGGCAACAAGCTCTGCGTCTTCACGATGGGCTGAGCGACGGCCGGGTTCGGCGACACGAACGGCGCGACGCCTGCATCCTCCGGCCTGCGCGGAAGACCTCGCCGACCGGCGGATGGCGGCGGGCGACCGCCCCTCCTCTCACCTTGCGCATGCCTGCCAAAGCCTGCAGGCTGGCGTTGGAGGGAGGATGTGCGATGCCGCTTCATGCCCAGATCGCCTGTATCGGCGGCAATTGCCTGTTTGCGGTGATCTTCCTGATTTCGGCGCAGATGGCCTTCGCAAACGGAGAGTCCGGCCTCTCCGCCTTCCTTGCGGTCCTGGCCGCGGCTGCGGGCTATTCATGCTGGGTGCTGGTGAAATTCCGCCGCTATCTGTCG
This sequence comes from uncultured Rhizobium sp., assembly GCA_964614815.1. GTDB lineage: Bacteria > Pseudomonadota > Alphaproteobacteria > Caulobacterales > Hyphomonadaceae > UBA7672. The sequence continues at coordinate 2,846 of CAZTMG010000008.1, forward strand.
GCGGAGGAATCGATGCAGCGCGAGTTGCGCATCGAGCAGTTGCGCGAGGAGATTGATCGCCTTCGCGCCAACAACGTGGACTGAAAAACAAGAACGGGCCGCGCGGATTCCGCACGGCCCGTCCTGCCTGTCGAACGTGTGGCAGGGGCCTGGTCAGCCCCCGGCGAGCGCGCCCTGCTTGCGGGCGAGGTTGTCCAGCGCCGAACGGGCTTCTGCATCGCCGCCGTTTGCGCCGCCGGCATTCGGACGGTCGCCATCGTTGTGGCGCCGACGCCCGCGGCGACGCCGGCTGCGCCCGCCGCCTTCATTGCCGCGGGCCTGCGATTCAAGCGGAGCGGTTTCGCCGTCCTCGCCCTCGTCGAGCGCTTCGGCCCCTTCGATCTCGACCTCGTCGTCAGCATCGTCCGCTTCGCCCACGACCTCCTCGGCCGCGCGCGCGCCTTCGCCCTGGTCGGCGACGGTCCCGTCATGAGGCGCAACATTGCCGTCGACCTGCGGCGGCTGTCCGCCGAACCCGCCGCCCTCATGCTGCTGCAGCAGCCGCTCGCGCGGCATCGTTGCGGCCATCACACGGTAATAGTGCTCGGCATGCT
>CAZTMG010000008.1:3459-25503 GCA_964614815.1 uncultured Rhizobium sp.
GGTCGCCGCCCGACTGCGCATCGCGGGCGTACTGCGAATACTTCTCGTAAATCTGCGCGGCCGTGCCCCGGATCTTCACATCCGGGCCATTGCTCTCAAGCGACCGGTTGCCGTGATTGTGGTTGCCACCACCACCGCCGCCGCCGGGCTTGCGCCCGCGCCCCCGCTGACGCTTCATGAAACCTTCCTGATCTGCTCAGAGTACTCGGTCCTATGGGACGGGTTTCGGTCCCTTACCATCGAGGACCAACCAGACGCTTGGCTGCTTACCAGGCAACAGTGCCGGTGAATCGCCCGCAGTCCGTCAAGGCAGACGCTAGCCTGTTTGCGGACCGCCGCCAAGCGATTTCCTGCGCCCGCAAGGCGCTGATGGCGCATGGTTTACGGGGACTTGCCCGGCCTGCGACCGAATGCAGCGCGCGGGATTCCCGAGAGATCGGGCGCCGTCTCGACCTGTTCAAGCCCGGCGCTGAGCATCATTGCGGCCACGTCGTCGGCCTGCCCGCGTCCGAACTCGACGCCGATCCAGCCGCCTGGCTTCAGGAGGTCCCCCATGCGCCCGAGGATCGCACGGCAGGGCGCAAGCCCATCCCCCCCCGGCGTCAGGGCGACCAGCGGATCATGGTTAACCACCTCCCGCGCAAGCGCCGGCATGTCGGCTTCGGGGATGTAGGGCGGGTTCGACAGCACGAGATCGAATGGCGCATCGAATGCTGTCTCCCATCCCCCCTCGACAAGGACGGCGCGCTCCCCGACGCCCAGCGCGTCGGCGTTGCGGCGCGCGACCGCCAGCGCCGCGGGGGATATGTCCACACCGGCCCCGGACGCATCCGGCCGCTCCGCCAGAACCGACAGGAGGATGCAGCCTGATCCGACGCCCAGATCCAGCACGCGCCCCTGCCGCGGCAGACGCGCGACGCCCTGATCCACCAGCAGCTCCGTCTCGGGGCGCGGGTCGAGCACGTCCGGCGTCACGACGAAGGGGCGGCCGTAGAACTCGCGCCAGCCGCGAATGCGTGAGACGGGCTCCCCCGCGGCGCGGCGGGCGATGGCGTGATCGAAGGCGCGCAGGCTTGCCGGATCGACAGCATCGCACTCGCGCAGGATGACCTCGACAGGCTCGACGCCGAGCGCATGGGCCAGCAGCAGGCGGACATCACGCGCCGGAGACTCGACGCCCGCCGTCCGCAGGCGGCCCGCAGCCTCGCGCATCATGTCCCGCCAGGTGCAATGCAGGCTCATCGCGGGCGGGCAATCCCTGCGGCCGCCGGGACGAGCGCGGGATTCGTCCCGGGCGCAGCATCGGCGCAGACCGCGCCGCCGGGGGCGGCAAGGAAGCGCAACCGGAGGCGCTGGCGTGCGGTCATCTGCCTGTTCCTGATGCGCCGTTCGCGCACGCGGCCTAGATGTCTGCGGGGGCTGGCCCCGTCAACAGGCGCCCTCCCCCGCGCAGTGTCGCAAGGCCGCCCGTCTTCGCATGGCGGCAGGCTGCGCTAGAATGGCGTCCATGACCGATACGTCCCGCATCGACGCACTGGAGATCCGTCTCGCCCACCAGGAGCGGATGATCGAGGACCTGAACCAGATCATCACGGCCCAGTGGAAGGACATTGATCGGCTGAAACGCGCGATCGAGCGACTCGGCGATCGTCTGGCCAGCGCCGAGACCGCGATCGGCTCAAACCCAGCCGACGAGCCGCCGCCCCCGCATTGGTAGAAGGCGGGGCTCAAGCCTTCAGTGCGTCGCCGACCTTCACCAGGCCGCCGCGCGCGACCGAAAGGTATGTTCCCAGCGTGTCGCGGCCGAAATGCTCGCGGAGCTGGCCGACCATGTCGATGTCCCGTTGGCCCGTGTCGAGATTCACGTGCGTGGCGACGCAGCGGACGATGGGTTTGAACACGGACAGCCGGGTCTCGCCCAGAACAATGGACGAGCCGACGACCCATTCGTCTTCCGCCCACGGCGCCAATCCGTCGACATAGACGTTGGCGCGGAAGCGGAGCGGATCGACGGGCTGGCCGATCGCGGCCTCCGCGGCGCGAACGCTGGCGAGGTTGATCACCGAGACATACCCTTGGGGATGATCCGTGAAGCGATAGCCCGGCGGACTTTCCAGCACGCGAAGCCTTCCGGGGGCGTCCTCGCCGAGAAAGGCCTGCAGGAAGCGCTCGAGGGCGTCACGGCCCTCCTGCGTCGAGAGGTTCGCCTCGATGCCGAAACCGCTGGCGTCGCCGACATGGAAGCGGCCGGTCGCATCATCCAGCCGGGTCCTCAGGCGCGCCAGTTGCGGGAAACGGGCGAGCACGGTGAACCTTTGTTTCGGGATTGGCCTCGGATCGGCGGGATCGAAGCCGGAGGGACCGACCTCGACGGCATAGTGGCGGTCATGCGGAACGTAGGCGCCGGCTTCTAGACGCACGGCCGCCAATGGCTCCGGCGTCAGGCCTTTCACCGGATGGCGGTAGATGCTGGCGACGACGCCCTTCATGAGGCCTCCCCGGATTGCTGGGCTCAGCCCCGCCCGCGATAGGACGGGACGCCGGTGTCCGGAACCCACAGGCCGTCCGGGGCCTTGCCGGTCTGCCAGAACACGTCGATGGGGATGCCGCCGCGCGGATACCAGTAGCCGGCGATGCGCAGCCAGACGGGGGCCAGCGTCTCGACCAGGCGCTTTCCTATGGCCACGGTGCAGTCCTCGTGAAAGGCGCCATGGTTGCGGAACGAGACGAGGTAGAGCTTCAGGCTCTTGCTCTCCACGATCCACGCCCCCGGCGCGTAGTCGATCACGATGTGCGCGAAGTCCGGCTGGCCGGTGACGGGGCACAGCGAGGTGAATTCCGGCGCCGTGAAGCGCGCAAGGTAGAGCGCGCCGGGATGCGGATTGGCGACGCGCTCAAGGACGGCCTGGTCCGGCGAGTTCGGGATGGGCGTTGACGCGCCCAGGTGTGTCAGGCCCGTCTTTCCGCTGGCGGATGGCTCGGAGGAGTTCATCCTGCTTAATCGCGCTGCAGCAGAAAATCCGCAAGCAGGGTTTGTGGCGACGCAGGAAAATGCTCCGGCGCCTGTCCCGCAAGTCGGAAAAATCCACTTTCACGGCATGAACTTAACGTAAGATCATCCGCGCGCTGGTCGACGCGGAATGTCCCTGCGTGACACCCGATTCCCGGCTTGTCGGGGGGCCTTGGCCGCCCGGGCATGCCCAAATCTTGGGCGTTTCGCCAGCAAGGCCTGTCAGGAAATTGTGCGATTGCGTTGCGGCGCACAATCGGGACGGGAAACAGCTTCAGCTGTGGCCGCTCCGATCGCCAAGGTCCGGACCCGAGGACGCCCTGATCCCCAGCGCGGCCCGTCTTCCAGGGCCGCGTCTGCGGGCCGGTTCAACACGGGGAAAAGGGTTTAGAAAATGCGCAAGCTCTTGGTATTTGGTGCGCTGGTTGCAGCCGCCACGTCGGCGCCGGCCTTTGCTCAGGAAGTTTCGGGCAATGTCACGCTGACCAGCGACTACGTCTGGCGGAACGTCACGCTGTCGAATTTCGATCCGACGGTTCAGGGCGGCCTCGACGTCGACTTCGGCAACGGCTTCTCGCTCGGCGCCTGGGCTTCGGGGGTCGACTTCTCGGATGAGCCGGAAGACACCAACCTCGAAGTCGATTTCTATGGCAGCTACAGCTTCGATCTCGGCGGCGTCGACGCCAGCATCGGCGCGATCTACTACGCCTACCCGGATGCGGATACGGCCGACCTCAACTTCTACGAAGTCAATTTCGGCCTGTCGAAGTCCTTCGAGGGCTTCTCGCTCGGCGGCACGCTGAACTGGGATCCGGACAACGAAACGGTCTATGCGGACGTCGCGGCCGACTTCGCCGTCACCGACATCTTCACGCTCTCGGCGGGTTACGGCAAGTACCTCGAAGGTCTCGGCGAGTATGGCGGCTGGAGCGTTGGCGGGTCGCTGGCCCTGTACGGTCTCGATTTTGGCCTGTCGTACCACGACACCGACATCTCGGGCCTGGACGAGAGCATCGTGTTCTCCATCGGCCGCTCCATGTAGCCAGCCCCGTCCGGGATCCGAAATATCAGTTGCCTGACGGCTCTGCCGTCGGAAACATTGGAGCCGTCGCGGAAACGCGACGGCTTCTGCGTCTTGGCGTCGCGGACCCGGATGTCAGGAGCCAGGCGGCAGTCGCCGGCGCGGGGCGTCGGCTGCGGGAGGAACGGGACGGCATGACGGCCCTCGAGACGCTGCAGCCCGCCATCATCTATCTCGGCGCAGGTCTGGCCGCCGCCCTGGCCGCCCGGGCCGTCAGGCTTAGCCCGATCGTGGGCTATCTGGTGGCCGGTCTGGTGATCGGCCCCTCCGGCCTGGCTCTCGTGCAGAACAGCGAGACGACGCGTTTCCTCGCTGATCTGGGCGTCGTCTTCCTTCTGTTCGACATCGGCCTGCACTTCTCCCTGCGCGAGATCCGCACGCGGCGGGACGACATGATCGGGCTCGCGCCGTTGCAGATCATCCTGTGCGGCGGGGTCTTCGCCCTCATCGGGGCAGCGTTCGGCTTTGCCTGGCCCGTGGCGATGCTGGTCGGCGTCTCGCTCGCCCTGTCCTCCACAGCGGTGGTCGGCCGGATCCTGGCCGACCGCGACCAACCGGGCTGCCCGATGGGGCGCTCGGCGACGGCCGTTCTCGTGGCGCAGGACATCGTGGCGATTTTCCTCCTCACCTTCGCAGCCTCGCTGGACGCCGACCCGAACACGCTCGGCGCCGAAGCGCTGATCGTGCTGGGCAAGGCGGTGCTGGCGCTCGCCGTCGCGTTGCTGGCCGGCCGTTTCGTGGTGAGGCCGCTGTTCCAGTCCCTCGCGGCGACCGGCAACCGCGAGACCTTCACCGTCGTCGCGCTGTTCATCGTGCTGGCGGCGAGCGCGGCGACGGCGCGCGTCGACCTGTCCCTGACCCTGGGAGCGTTCCTGGCCGGCATGGCGCTGTCGGATACGCCCTATCGCCACGTGGTGCAGGCCGAGGTGAAGCCCTTCTCCGGCCTGCTGCTCGGCCTGTTCTTCATGAGCGTGGGCATGGGCGTGAGCCTGCCCGCGGTAGCGGCCATCTGGCCGGCCGTGCTGGCGACGGCGCTGGTCATCGTCATCGTGAAAACGGTTGTCGTGTTCGTCGCTGCGCGGCTCAATGGCTGGGCCGTTCCGGGCGCGACGCAGCTGGGCTTCCTTCTGAGCCAGGGATCGGAGTTCACGCTGGTGATCGTCGGCATGGCGACGATCGCCACGGCCATCCCCGGCGCATGGGCGGGCATCCTGACCGCCGCCGTCGCCCTCACCCTCGTCGCCGCGCCGATCTGGACGGCGCTGGGTCTGCATCTGGCGAAGATCCTGGCTGAGCGGTCGAAGGCCGCCGCGATCGACACCGAGGAGGTCGCCCAGGAGCACCCGGTGCTGATTTTCGGCATGACGGCGGAAGGGCGGCTGGCGGCGGACGCGCTGCGCGACCATGACATCGCCTATGTCGGCATCGATTCCGATCCGGAGCGTTTCGTGTTCGCGGCCTCGGACGGCTACACGATGGCCTTCGGCGATGCGCGTGACGAGCGGCTGATGGAAAGCCTCGGCGCGGCGCAGGCCAGGGCCATCGTTCTGGGCGCGCGCGGGCTTGGCGCGGCGGGCATGCCGGTGCGCGACCTGTCCTCAACGAACCGCCAGCCCCGCTTCGCGGCGGCGGTCGATGCACAGCAGCGCGCCCAGCTTTCGGCTGATGGCTTCCGCGCCCACGTCTCGCTGGCCGAGCCGCGCGGTCTTGAGCTGGTGACGGATCTCCTGCGGGAGCTTGGCGTCGGGCAGGACAGGATCGCCGCATGGGTCGCTGATCAGGCGGAACGGCGCGGCCTGATCGCTGCAGCGGCGGCGCCCGAGACGATGCCCACCTAGGCCAGCAGGGCGCGCACACGCGGCTCGGCCAGGTTCACGGCGGCGACCGCAAGGAACGACGTCAGCAGGCTGCCGGGAATGAAGGGCGCGACGCCCGCCTCGAACGCCGGCATGGCGCCGATCATCGCCGCAAGACGCCCCCAGCCTAGCGCCAGGATCAGCGCATGGCCCAGCAGGAACGCCCCCAGCATCGGCAGCCATCCTCGCAGGCGCGGCATCTCTGCGAGCCAGCCGCACAGGACCGCCGCCACGGCAAAGCCCGCAAGATACCCCGCTGTCGGTCCCGTGAAGGCGTCCAGCCCCCCGGCGCCGTCAGCCAGGAAGGGCAGGCCTGTCGCCGCCTGCGCCAGCCATGTGACCACTATCGCAAGGCCGAGCCGCGCGCCGGCCAGACCCGCCACGAGCAGCACGGCGAAAGTCTGCATCGTCATCGGCACGGGATACATCGGCGCCGAAATCCAGGACGAGGCCGCCATCACCCAGCTGCCCGCCAGCACGGCCGCGAAGCGCCAGATTGCCGGACGTTCAGCCAGAAAGGCCCGCAAAGGCGCTGCGTGCACCTGCGTCATCCACTTTCCCCACGACCAACCTGCGGCCATGCTAGCCTGCGGCGGCGGCCGTGCGCCGCGCCCTGTTGCCGCATCCTGCAATCCCGAGGGTGATCCGGAGCGGTATCGTGGCCGTAAGCAGGCGCGAGAGGGACAGGCAATGAAACGCTGGCGGTTGGCCCTTGCGGCTCTGGGTGTTGGGGCGCTGGTCGCGGGCGCCTGGGCCTGCGCGCCGCGCGAGATCGCCTACGCCGACCTCCGCCTCGCCCACGGCCTTCCCGCTTCGCACACCTTCGAGCCGTCGCCCGGCGTCAGGGTCCACTACACGGATGAGGGACCGCGGACCGGGCGCGCGATCGTGCTGGTGCATGGCTTCGCCGCATCCGTCCATGCCTGGCGGCCGTGGGCGGAGCGGCTGTCGGACAGGTACAGGATGATCGCCATCGACCTGCCCGGTCACGGTCTCACGCAGACGCCGCCCGGCTACCGCGCCACGCTCGAAGGCAATGCACAGCTTGTCGACGCGCTGGCGAAGGAGTTGCGCCTGGAGCGCTTCATCCTCGCCGGCAATTCCATGGGCGGGGCGGTGTCCCTGTCCTATGCGATGACCCACCCTGAGAAACTCGACGGCCTTGTCCTCGTGTGCCCCGCGGGATGGCCCGGCAATGGCGCGCGCGGCGGACCGCCGGGCCCGTTCGCCCTGCTCGGCAACGACATCGGGCGCTTCTTCCTGAAGCTGGTCGATCCGAGGCTTGTCATACCGGATGGCCTGCGCGCGGCCTATCACGACAGGGCGATGGTCACGGATGCCGTGATCGACCGCTATGTCGACCTGGCCCTCGCCGAGGGCCATCGCGACGTGCTGCTCACCCAGCGCTCGCAGCCCGATCCGCCCTGGACGCCCGGAACCTTCCGGAGCATCACGACGCCGACGCTGGTGATGGTCGGCGAGCAGGACGCCGTAATTCCGCCGGCCAATTCGCGCGCCCTCGCCAACGCCATCCCCAACGCCTACCTCGTCGCCTATCCGGAGGGCGGGCACCTGCCGATGGAACAGCTGCCGGACGAGACGGCCCGGCATCTCGACGCCTTCATTCGCGGCCTGCCCGCGCGATAGGATGCTTTATGCCCCCGCGCGCGCAGGCGGCCGGCGAAAATGGGCATAACTCTTCCTGCAATGCTCTGGCGGAATTCCGCCGGATTCTGGCATAAGCAGCCCCGAAGCCTGTGGAGAGCGGCATGAAGATCGGCGTCCCGAAGGAAATCAAGACGCAGGAATACCGCGTGGGCCTGACGCCGGAAAGCGCCGGCGAGCTGGTCCGCGCCGGGCACGAGGTTCTGGTCGAGACGGGCGCCGGCATGGGCCTCGGCGCGCCGGATTCGGCTTACCAGAAGGTCGGCGCGAAAATCCTGCCGGATGCGCCCTCCGTGTTCGGCGAGGCCGAGATGATCGTGAAGGTGAAGGAGCCGCAGCCGCAGGAATGCGCCATGCTCCGCCCGCACCATACGCTGTTCACCTACCTCCACCTCGCCGCCGACAAGCCGCAGGCGGAGGCGCTGATGAGATCGGGCGCGACCTGCATCGCCTACGAGACGGTGACCAACTCTGCAGGCCGCCTGCCGCTGCTGCAGCCGATGAGCCAGGTGGCCGGGCGGATGTCGATCAATGTCGGCGCCTATGCGCTGATGAAGACACGGCGCGGGCGCGGCCTGCTGCTTGGCGGCGTGCCGGGCGTGCCGGCGGCCAATGTGGTCATCCTCGGCGGCGGCGTTGCGGGCGTGCACGCGGCGGAGATGGCGATCGGCAGCCGGGCCAATGTCACCGTGTTCGACCGCTCCATGCCGCGTCTTGAGGAACTCGACGTGCAGTTCGCCGGCGCCGTCGATACGGTCTACGCCACGCAGGCGGCGATCGACCACGCCGTCGTCAACGCGGATCTGGTGATCGGCGCGGTCCTCATCCCCGGCGCCGCCGCGCCGAAACTGGTGACGCGCGCGCATCTCAGGGAAATGAAGCCGGGCGCGGTGCTGGTGGACATCTCCATCGACCAGGGCGGCTGTTTCGAGACGTCGCGCCCCACCACGCACGACGACCCGATCTACGAGATCGACGGCATCCTGCACTACTGCGTCGCCAACATGCCCGGCGCCGTGCCGCGCACCTCGACCTACGCGCTCAACAACGTGACCCTGCCCTTCGCGCTCGACATTGCGAACAAGGGAACCAAGGCGGCGCTGAAGGCGGACCGGCACCTCGCCGAAGGGCTCAACGTCGCCGAAGGCAGGATCGCCCACGCCGCCGTGGCCCGGGACCTCGACCTGCCCTTCGCCAGGCCGGAATGGCTGGCAGCATGAGGCGCCGGTTCGTCCTGGTCGGCCTGCTGGCGACGGCCTGCGCAAGCGAGCCTCCGCCGCCGGACATGAAGGATCCGCTGTCGGTCGCCCGCGCCTTCGTCGCCGCCTACAATGCGAAGGACCTGTCGCGCATGCTGCCGCTGGTCGATCAGGTGAACATGGACGCGATCGGGGAGGCGCTGGTCGGCGGGCCGGACAGCGCGGCCTGGCAAGGCATCTTCGCGCCCGAGATGGTTGCCCTGCTGGCCAGCGAAGGCGGCCGCGTCGAGGGGCCGCGCTATGACGGGCGCGACGCCGTCGTGAAGGTGGGCGCGTCGAAGACGGGCGATGTCTTCACCGTGGAGCTGGCGAAGGACGAGAACGATCGCTGGATGATCGTCGAGAATGGCACGCTCACCCTTGCGGAATTCAACGCCCTGCCGACCGAACCACAGCCCTAGCTGACCCGCCCAAACCCCTCATCCCGAGAAGGATGCGAAGCATCCGTCTCGAAGGACGAGGGGGATCAGCGGCCGTCGCTGTCGCCGAAATACTTGAAGAAGTCGCTGTCGGGCGAGAGCACGAAGGGCGTGCCCTGCTTGATCGCGCGGTCATACGCCTCAAGCGAGCGGTAGAAGGAGAAGAACTCGGGGTCCTTGTTGTAGGCGGACGCGTAGATGCGGTTGCGCTCGGCGTCGCCTTCGCCGCGCAGGCGCTGGGCCTGCTGCTCGGCTTCGGCGACAATGATGCGCGCCTGCGCGTCGGCCTCGGCCGTGATGGAGGCATAGAGACCTTCGCCCTCGGCGTTGTACTGGCTCACCTTCTGCTGCAACTGCGACTTCATGCGCTCATAGACGCGCTGGGTATTGGCTTCCGGCAGGTCCGCCTTGCGGATGCGGACATCCACGATCTCGATGCCCAGCGTGTTCACGCTTGCCTGCAATGTCGCGCGCACCCGCTGCATCAGCGTGGCGCGCTGGCCCGCGATGATGTCTGGCTGGCTCGCCTTGCCGAGCTCGCCGCGCAGGGCGGCGGTGAAGCGCTGGCCGAGCTGGGCCCGGCCGTTGGCCTCTGTCGAGGCCGCCCGGAAGAACTGCAGCGGGTTCCTGATGCGCCAGCGCGCGATGGCGTCCACGTTCAGACGCTGCTGGTCGTTGGCGATGATCTCGGCCGCGTCCAGATCGAAGCCGAGATTGCGCTTGTCGTAGAAGCGCACGTCGTCGATCAGCGGCATCTTGACATGCAGGCCGGGGCCCAGGTTCGGCATCGGCGCCGACTGCGTCATGCCCGCTTCGGTCGCGTTCACGGTGTATTGCGCCTGGCCGAAGCGCGTGACGATCGCCTGCTGGTCGATCGGCACGATGTAGAGCGCGTTGGCCAGAACCAGCAGCAAGGCCGCCGCGGCGACGCCTGCAATGACGAGGATGCGTTGCATGATTATTGCCCCTGCGGCGTCTGACGGCCGCGCAGCTGGTCGAGCGGCAGGATCGGGACCGTTCCCGCCTTGGTGTCGAGAATGATGTTGTCGGTCCGGCCGAGCACCCTTTCCATCGTCTCGAGGAACATGCGCTCGCGCGTGACGCGCGGGGCCGAACGATACTCGTTATAGATCAGGTTGAAGCGGTCGGCCTCGCCGCGCGCCGTCGCAACGGTGGCGGTCTTGTAGCCTTCGGCCTCCTGCAGCAGGGCGCGCGCCCGGCCTTCGGCTTCCGGCACCACCTTGTTGCGGTAGGCGATGGCGTCGGCCTCGCGCTTGGCCTTGTTCTGCTCCGCGCTCGACACCTCGCGCTGGACGCTGACGACCTCTTCCGGCGCGGACGCGCCCCGCAGCGAGATGGAATCCACCTCGATGCCGGCCTGGTAGGAATTGAGCGTGTCCTGCATCAGCTGGCGCACGCGCAGCTCGACGCCGGTGCGGTCGCCCGTGGTGATCGGCTCGAAGGCGGATGTGCCGACGACTTCGCGCATCGCGCTCTGCCCGATCTGCTCGATGAGTTCGTTGCGGCCGTTCTGCTCGTCGACGACGTTGAACAGGTAGTCGCGGGGCTGGGCGATGCGCCAGTTGATGACGAAGTCGATGTCGACGATGTTCTCGTCTCCGGTCAGCATCAGGTTGGGCTCGCCCGCGCCGCCGATCTCGGTGCTGAGCACGGTGTTCACGGCGACGATGTAGTGCTGTTCGATCGGGCTGGGCAGGCGGATGCGGAAGCCCGGGTCCTCCGTGCGGTGGATCGTGCCGAAGCGGAGCACCACGGCCCGCTGGCGTTCGTCGACCTGGTAGATGCCGGTGAAGACCCAGCCGACCAGCGCGATCACGAGCAGGATGACAAGTCCGGTGACGCCAAAGCCGCGCGCGCCGCCGCCGCCAGAACCGCCCGGGCCGTTGCCGCCGCCCTTGCGGCGGAAGCGCTCCTGCATCCGGCGCAGGGTTTCCTCCAGATCCGGACGATCCTTGTTGCCGCCGGAGCCGCCGCCAGAGGGTTTGGGACCCCCGGAGCCGCCGCCCGGGGGCCTCCCCCACGGGCTCTCGCCATTGTTGTTGCTGGAACCGCCACCGCCCCAGGGGCCGCCCGAGCCGCCCTTGTTGTCATTCCAGGGCATATGGCCCCCTCCTGCTTGCGCGCATTGCGCGAAGATTTGTGTCTTCCACTAGTTGAGCGCCGATTAAAGCGTCTTCAAGGGCGGCCCATAAGCCAGTTTCCCTTTCAACGCGACTGTATTCCGGGCTGACGACTGCGTGATTCCGGCGCATGAAGACTTTGGCGGACCAGAAAATGGGTAACCGGCATTACCTGACTGCCGGCCGGACCTTTCCATGGCGGCGTTCTTGCACCCTTCCGCGCGATGCTGGCGATGCTCTCACCTCTGACGGATCACGGAATGGCTGACTCTCCCTCACCGCCTGCACGCCGGGATGTCGCAATCGTCATCGCGGCCTGGCGGGCTGCAGGAACGATTGGCCGCGCGGTGGCCTCCAGCCTTGCCCAGCCGGAGGCGGCTGAAGTGGTGGTGGTGGACGACGCGTCTGCCGACGGCGGAGCGACTGTGGCCGCTGCACAGGCGGCGGACGACGGCACCGGTCGACTGAAGGTGTTTGCGCTCGAGAGAAACTCCGGCCCGGCTGCGGCGCGCAATGCGGCGATCAGGGCCAGCACGGCGGCCTGGATCGCCATCCTCGACAGCGATGACTTCATGGAGCCGGGACGCTTGGGCCGCCTGATGGCGCTCGCCGAAGCCGGGTATGATCTTCTGGCGGACGACCTGCTGCAGACGCCGGACGGCCAGCCGCCGTCCTCCGGCAAGCCGCTCTGGTTCCGGGGCGAGGCGGCGCCGCTGGACGTCTCCTTCGGCATGTTCATCAACAGCAACATCACGAAGCCATCGCGCCCGCGCCGGGAGCTGGGTTTCCTGAAACCGCTGATGCGACGCGCCTTCCTCGATCAGCATGGACTTTGGTACGATGAGGGGATGCGCCTGGGCGAGGACTATGACCTCTATGCCCGGGCCCTGAGCCTCGGCGCGAAGATGCGGCTGGTTCCCTGGGCGGGCTATGTGAGCGTGATGCGGGGCGACTCGCTGTCGCTCAACCACGGGCGAGCCGAACTGACGGCGCTGGAGGCGAGCGATGACCGGCTGCTGGCCTCCGGCCGGTTGTCGGCGGCGGACGCCAGGATGGTGCGCAGGCACCGGTTCACGACGCGCTCGCGGATCGTGTGGATTGACTTCATGACGGCTCTCAAGTCCGGCAATGTCCTGGGCGCGGCAGGCGTTGTGTTCAAGGACCTGCGGCAGACGCCGTATGTGGCGCGCGCCATTTACCGGATGATCGCCGCCCGCTTTGGCGGCCGGAAGAAAGTCTGATAGCAGGGCGCTCGACAGACAGACGAGCCAGCATGCCCTCGCCCCTCGAAACACAGGTCCGTGCAGCCCTTGATGCGGTGAAGGATCCCGCGACCGGAAAGGGGCTGATCGCATCCGGCCGCGTGAGCGGACTGGTGACGCGCCCCGATGGCAAGGTCGGCTTCGTGATCGAAACCAGTATCGGCGCAGCTGACGAACCGCTGCGCAAGGCGGCGGAGCAGGCCGTCGCCCGTGTCGCCGGCGTGACCGCCGTAACCGCCGTTCTGACCGCCGAGGCGGCGACAGGCGCGCGCAGCGTTCCGGCGGCGAAGCCAGCCGGCCCAATTCCCCAACTGGCGCCGACAACGCCTGTGGGACAGGGACCCAGCCGGCCGGCGCGCGCGATCGTGGCGGTGGCCTCGGCCAAGGGCGGCGTCGGAAAGTCGACCGTGGCGGTGAATCTCGCCGTTGCAGCCGCGCGCAGCGGACTGCGCGTGGGCCTGCTGGATGCGGACGTGTTTGGCCCGTCCCTGCCGACCATGCTGGGGACGGTGGGACAGCGGCCGGACGTCAGGAACAAGCGCATGCAGCCGGTGATGGCGCACGGGCTCGCCACCATGTCCATCGGCTATCTCGTCGATCCCGATCAGGCCGTGGTGTGGCGCGGGCCGATGGTGATGTCTGCGGTGAACCAGCTGAGCAATGACACGGACTGGGGCGATCTCGACCTGCTCTTCATCGATACGCCGCCAGGCACGGGGGAAGTGCAGCTGACGCTGGTGCAGCGCCTGCCGCTCGACGGCGCCGTGATCGTCTCGACGCCGCAGGAAGTGGCGCTGGCCGATGTGCGGCGCGGCGTGGGCATGTTCCGCAAGACAAATGTGCCTGTTCTCGGGGTGATCGAGAACATGGCGTGGTTCGAACAGCCGGACGGCTCTCGCGCCTACATTTTCGGGCAAGGCGGCGCGGAGCGGACGGCGGCGGAGATGAAGGTTCCCTTCCTTGGCGCGTTGCCGATCCTTCCCGTCCTGCGCGAGGGCGGCGATTCCGGCATGCCGGCGGCCGCAGGCGACAGCCGTGCGTCTGAGGCGTTCCGTCTGCTTGCCGACGCGATCAATGAGGCGCTGGCGACAGCACCCGGCAAGCCGGCGCCGAAGATCATCTTCGAATAGCGCGTCGGGTGTGACCGAGCCCGGTCCATGACGCTCTCGCCGCCCGGTCGCCCGCCGCGCCGTTAACGATCGTGACGGCCTCTTTCCGTGGCGAACCACAGCTTAATTGCGGTCCCAGCGGATGAATCTCCTTGCGCGCGGCGATGCGCGACTTAACGTTTCGTTTACGACCGGCGGCATGGCGGAAGCAACGTTAACGCTTTCACATGGCGGAAAACGGGAGGCGTGGCCCGGCGTATGCACCTCGCACCGGGCAAGGACGGGAGTAGCGTATGGGCCATATGGTTCGGCTGCGCGGCGCGTTCTGGCCACAGGACCGCTGGGGACGCATCACCAACGCGGCCATTCCGCGCGAGCAGATCGCGCAGCCCGCCCTCGAAGCCGGCGACGAGGCAGCGGATGCGGCGCTCGAACGCTTCGGCGACCAGCTCCATTCGGTCTATCTCTCCGGCCCTGCGGCGCGCGGACGTCCGGGCGGCGCCGCTATCCTGATCCTTCTGCGCCTCGGGGCCACGCAGAAGGACACACCCGGCAGCATCAGCTGGGAGCACGCCCTCGCCGCGCAGCTGCGCAAGCGCCATCCGCGCGTTGGCCGTATTGCGGTCGCCGTGTTCAACTGGAAGGACGTGTTCACGCAGGACGGCGGCTTCTCGCCGGCGACCTTCCGGCTGGCGGTCAATTCCGTCTGCATCGCCGGACGCAACATGAACCACATGCTCGCGCCACAGCGCATCGACGCCTCCGTGATGAATGGCGACATCCTCGGCTTCCGTCCGCGCATGCTGAACGCAGCCGGCCGTCTGGCCGCCGCGCGCTCGCCAGAGCGCGTGCGGGCTGCAGCGATGGATGCAGGTCATGCTGTCCTGGCCGCCGGCTTCGCACTCGTGATGGAGCGCGAGCAGATCTACACGGAGGATCTCGATCTGCGGCGCGACCTGTTCACCCTGAACTTCCCGAACCGCACGGCCGACATGGCGCTCGCCTATGCCATGGCGACCCGGCCGTCGCCCGACGCAATGAAGGCGCTCGTGTTCATTGATGGCGCCTGCCGCTGGATGACGCCGATGACGGATGCCTGGCTCAACGCCAACAATCCGCAGCGCGCGGAACGCCTGAAGGCCTGACGCGCGGTTTCAGTCCTTCTTGGACTTGAGATTGCCGCGGGCGTCCATCTCGGCGCCGCAGCCTTGACAGGTGTAGCCGCCCCACATGGCCTGATCGAGCGTCCTGGGCTGGCGAACCTTGGGCTGTTCGCGGCCGCAGCTCGGGCATTTCACCGGCTTCCGCGACATCGCGAAGAACAGCAGCACGGCCGCCGCGAGGACGGCCCCGAAGACGAGGGCTGCAAGCGTCGACTCCATGAGGCCCCTCCCTGATGACCGGCGCAGAATGGGTCATGCCGGATGCTTCGTCCAGCAGCCTGTCGGGCGGCAGCGATGGACCTCGGGCCGCGCGCCGCCTAAGCAGGGAAAGCCACACAGGAGGGATGACATGAGGTCGGCTGCAATCGGGTTCGTGTCGGGACTGGCTCTGGCGGCCTGCGCGACGACGCCGCCTGCGGCCGTGGAGACGGAGCCAGCCCCGCTTGCCGGCCCCGAAGCGCCTTCCGCCTTCACCCGGCAGGCGCACGCCGATGTAGTCGCCGCCCTCCCCTTTGCCGACACGCGCGATTTCGACTGGGCCGACCGCGGCTTCGTGGCGACGCGGACCGATCCGTTGATCAGGACCGCCGCCGGCCAGACGGTGTGGGACCTTGGGGCGTTCGACTTCCTGAAAGGGCCGGCGCCGCCCACCGTCAACCCCAGCCTGTGGCGGCAGGGTCAGCTGATGGCGAAGCACGGACTCTACCGCGTGAGCGAGACCATCTGGCAGGTGCGCGGATTCGATCTCGCCAACATCACATTCGTGAAGGGAGCGACGGGCTGGATCGTCATCGACACGCTTGGCGCGAACGAGACGGCGAAGGCGGCGTTCGACCTGCTGACGCAGCATGTCGGCGCGCGGCCCATCGTGGCGGTGATCTACACGCATTCGCATGCCGATCATTTCGCGGGAACGGCCGGGCTGGTGTCGCTGGAGGACGTCCGTGCGGGCAAGGTCAGGGTGATCGCGCCGAAGGGCTTCCTGCATGCCGCCGTGGGCGAGAACGTGATCGCAGGTCCCGCCATGCAGCGGCGCGCGATGTACCAGTTCGGCATCCCGCTGCCCCGGGGGGCGGACGGACTGGTCAATGCCGGGATCGGACCGGGGCTGTCGACCGGGACGACATCCCTGATCCCGCCGACGCAGGAGATCGGGGCCACAGGCGAACAGCTCGTCATCGATGGCGTGAGGATGGCGTTCCAGCTTACGCCCGGAACGGAAGCGCCGGCGGAAATGAACGTGCACTTCCCCGACTGGAAGATCGTCGACATGGCGGAGAACGCCAACGCCACGCAGCACAACATCCTGACGCCGCGCGGCGCCGTGGCGCGCGATGCCAAGGTGTGGGCCGAGGGGTTGACGCAGTCGCTGCGCCTCTTCGGCGACAGCGAGATCCTGATCGCCAGCCATGGCTGGCCGCGGTTCGGAAACGCCGCCATCCGCGACTATCTGGCGAAGCATCGCGACGCCTACGCCTACCTGCATGACCAGACCGTGCGGCTGATGAACAGGGGCCTCAATGGCGACGAGATCGCCGCCCGGCTGCAACTGCCCGAGGCGCTGGCCCGGGAATGGTACGATCGGCCGTACTACGGCTCGTACAGTTTCAATTCCCGCGCGGTCTACCAGTTCTACATGGGCTGGTACGACGCCAACCCGGCGAACCTTGCGCCGATGCCGCCGGCTGAGACAGGCAGGCGCTATGTCGCGGCCATGGGCGGGGCAGCGAGCGTGAAGGCCCGCGCGCGCCAGGCGTACGATGCGGGCGACTATGCGTGGGCGGCGGAACTGCTCAACCATGTGGTGATGGCCGATGGCGCCGATGCCGAAGCGAAGGACCTGCTGGCGCGCGTCTATGACCAGCTGGGCTGGCAGGCCGAGCCTTCGACCTGGCGCAACATCTATCTCACCGGCGCGAAGGAGCTGCGCGACGGCGTCGGCCCGCCGCGCGCCACGCCCGCCGCACAGATGGCGGCGATCGCCAACCTGCCGATCGGATCCCTGATGGACCTGCTGGCCGTGCGGCTCGATCCGGACAAGGCGGCCGGGCAGTCGCTCAAGGCGGCCTTCGTGCTGACCGATACGGGCGAAAGGACGTTCGTGACCATCGCCAACGGCGTGCTGGTGCACGAAGAGATCGCAGCGCCCGAACCTGTCGACGCAACGCTGACGCTGTCGCGTGCGGACTTTCTCGGCGGCGTCTTCGGCGGACAGCCCCTGCCCCCGAAGATCGCCAGCGGCGCCGTGAAACTGGAGGGCGACCCGCAGGCCCTGCTGAAGCTGGCGCAATGGATGGACGCGCCGAACCCGGCGTTTCCGATCGTGACGCGCTAGAAAGGAAGTCGGCGGCCCTGTCCGTCTTGCGGGACATGTGGCCGCCGAGGCGCATGCGTGCCGGTCTGGCGCCGGTTTCTCCGGGGAGGTCAGTCAGCCGTTCCGAAGGCCGAGATGTGCAGGGGGGCCGGGTGAGTTGAGCGTCCGATGGGCGGCCCCCAATCCCAACCCGCGAGACCGCTGGCCACATACCCCGCCGCCAGCGCGCCTGCCGCCAGTCCGATCATCGCCGTCGTCTCCACTTGTGTCTGCGGGTCTGATGACAGATACCTGCCAGACTGCTGCTGACAGCATCGTGTCAGCATGGGAGCGGGGCCGACACATGCGCAAGGCAGACCGCCTTTTCGAGATCATCCAGATCCTGCGGCGATCGAAGAGACCGGTCACGGCGGACCAGATGGCGGCGGAGCTGGAGACTTCCAAACGTTCCGTCTATCGCGACATCGCGGCGCTGCTGGCCCAGCGCGTGCCCATCCGCGGCGAGGCCGGCGTCGGCTATGTGCTCGACAAGGGGCTCGACATGCCGCCGCTGATGCTGACAACGGACGAGATCGAGGCGGCGGTGCTGGGCGCGCAATGGGTGATCAACCGCGGCGACCCGCAGCTGGCCCGCGCGGCGCAAGACCTGCTCGCCAAGATCGAGGCCAGCATCCCCGAACGCCTGCGTCCCTACATCGACGATCCCGCCCATCGCGTCGTGCCGGCGTGGGAGCGCGCGAAGGACGCCATCGATCTGGGGATGGTGCGCGGCGCGATCAACACCTCGCGGAAGATCCAGCTCGATTATCGCGACGTGGAGGGCCGCGCGACCCGGCGCATCATCTGGCCGATCATGCTGGGCTATTACGAAACGACGCGGATCATCTGCGCCTGGTGCGAGACACGGAAGGATTTCCGATCCTTCCGATCCGATCGCGTGGTGGCCGCTACCGTGCTGGAGGACCGGTTTCCGGAGCGGCCGTCATCGCTGCGCGTGAAATGGCGCAAGGCGATGGAGGCGGACTGGAAGCGCCGGAAGGCCGAGATGGAAAAGCACAACGCGGCGCCCGGCGATGAAGCGGCCCGAACGTGTCCCGCTCCCGGGCTTGTCATAACGGCGCGAACCGATCTTGCCCCGCAGCGCGATGCATCGCCCATCCGACGCCACAGGCAATAAAAAGCGCCGACCCCGGGGAGAGGTCGGCGCAAGGAACCAATCGCGGGAGCACCGCCATTGGGAAACGGGTCGATAACCTAGAAGCGGATCTGCAGCTCCACCCCCATCGTCCGCGGCGGGCGATAGGAGTCTGTGATCGTCAGGCAGTCCTCGGGCAGATAGCCCGTGACGTTCCGGTAGTCGATCGTGGTGTTTGGCGTCGATCCGCACATCTGGAGGCTTGCAACGTCACGCGTGCCGTTGGCGATGCGACGACCGCCGCCGCGGCTGTCATACTGGATCTCGTCCAGCAGGTTGCGGACATAGCCGATCAGGACGAAGTTCCCGTCCGCGCTGGTCCAGCTCACGCGCGCATCGACCTGATCCCATTGCGGGATCTTCGTCGCCCACATGTTGAAGATGTTGCTGTAGGCGATGTCCTGCCAGAAGTAGCTGGCGGAGGCGTCGATCGTCGAGCCGTCCTCGAAGTTCCAGGTGTACGTGCCGTTGAGCGCGACCTTGTTCTTCGGGCTGAAGGGCAGGATGTTGCCGTTCAGGTTCTGGCCGCGCTGTCCGTTGCCGAGCGGCGTGCCGATCGGGTTGGCGCCCGGATCACGCGCCCACGGATCGAGACCGTTCACCAGCGCCGGCGAGTCGCCGATCTTGGGATCGGTGTAGCCATAGTTCAGGATGAACCGCAGGTCATCCGTCGGATACCACATCGTCTCCAGTTCGAAGCCCGTTGTCTTGACCTTCGGCAGGTTGACATAGGCGACGTAGGCCGGCGGCCGGAAGCCCGTTGAGTCGGGCTCGGGAACGATGGTGTTCGAGACCTGGTACCCCTGGTAGTCGTAGTAGAACAGGGTTGCGTTGGTGGTGAGGTTCCAGTCCGGCCACTCGCGCTTGAAGCCGAGCTCGAAGGCGTCGACCAGCTCCTTGTCCGTGTACGGCGTGACCGTCAGGTTGCAGTTGGTGTCGGCGCAGCCGAGGCCGCCCGGCTTGTAGCCGCGGTTGTACTTGCCGTAGACGAGCGTGTCGTCATCGGGGGTCCAGTCGACGCCCAGCACGCCGGTGACCTCTTCCCAGCTCGCCTCAAGCTCCCGCACGGCAACGCCCGTCACCGGGTTCACATAGATGCCGTAGCGGGTCTTGTCGGTCGCGTTCTGTCCCTGGGCTGCACAGCCGCCGACACCGCCGATGCTGCCGTTCGCCGCGGTCTCGTTCCTGTTGATGACCCCCTTGCCGGCCGAGCCGCACGGGTTCGACGCCGAGAAGGTCGACGGGTCCGCGCCGCCGAAGAAGGCGGAGGTGCCATCGACGCGGGGCGCGCCCAACGCATAGTGCGAGATGTACCGGACCTGGTCGGTGCCATGCATGATGTCGGTCGACCAGCGGATGCCCGCGGTGAACTTCCAGTCGTCGTTCAGCTGATAGTCCGCCTGCGCGAAGGCGCCGTAGGCATGGTTGTTGCCGGTGTTGTTGGAGAAGTACCAGAGGTCTCCGCCAAGCGGTCCGCCGGCATACTGGTTGAGACCGCCGGGCGGCAGGTCCTGGGCGGCCGGCGTGAAGGTCGGGAACCTGAGGATCGTGGCCCCCGGCGTTCCCTTGATGGCCGGGAACGACTCCACGAAGATCGGCTGGCTGTAGTTTTCCTGGTACTGATAGATGCCGGTGACCCACTGCAGCGGACCATCGCCGGTCGAGATCAGGTTGATCTCGTTCGAGAACCAGGCGCGGTTCTCGTTGTAGCTCGTGCGCCGGTCGACAGAGAGCGGCGTCCCCGCCGGCAGGCCGCCGAGCGGGAAGGGCACGCTGAACTGCCTGACCGGGCCGCCATCGTTGTCGATCTGCAGGTTGTAGTGATACCAGACATAGCCGCCGAGGTATTTGATGTCGAAACCGTCGGCGTGATAGATCGCCTCGAGCGCGGTCTCAGTCGTCGGACGCAGGTCCGTGAACTGCTGGAAGTCGGCGTTGAAGAACAGCTGCTGGCCCTGACCCGCATTGGGGTTGGTCCTCTGGTTCCCGGTCATGCGAACATTGGTCGCAATGGGGCTGAACCCGTAGAAGCTGTTGATGTTCGCGCCGCCCGGCGCCCCGAACAGCCGGGTGTCGTAAGGCTCGGAACTGCCGGCCGCGGTGCGGCCGCCCGGCGCGCCGACGCGATGCCAGGACAGCGTGCCGTACTTGGCCCACAGGTCGATGCGGTCGCCGAGATCGGCTTCCAGCTGGGCTTCGACATAGGTGTCGTCCTTGCGGCCGGCTTCCGTATCGCCGGTGGCGACGTTGGTGAGGTAGCCCTCACCCTGGAAGTTGCGGGCGGCGGCCACGCGATAGCGCAGCCAGTCCGTGATCGGGCCGGAGACCGAAGCCTCGACCTTCATCACGTCATAGTCGCCGAAGCCGAGGTTCATCTGGCCTTCGAGTTGTTCCGTCGGACGCTTCGACACGAGGTTGAGCGCGCCGCCGATGGAGTCGCGGCCGTAGAGCGTGCCCTGCGGGCCGCGCACGACCTCGACGCGATCCACGAAGATGGGCTCGCGGCCGGCCGGGATGGCGGACGAGTAGTAGACGCCGTCGACATAGTTCGAGATGCCCGAACGGATGCCGAAGTTGTTCGACGTCCGCGTCACGCCGCGCATGCCGAGGCGGTCGTTGGAGGTCGAGTAGCTGAGGCCCGGCGCGAAGTTCGTGTAGTCCTGCACCGTGGTCAGGCCGATCTCGTCGCGCAGTTCGTCGGTGATGGCCGTGACGGCCACCGCGATGTCCTGAACGGTTTCCTCCCGCTTGAAGGCGGTGACGACGACGACGTCGCGGCCGCGGCCGCCGGACAGGTCTTCCTCACCTGTCTGGGGCTGGGTCTGCGGCCCGCCGTCCGTTTCCTGCGCCATGGCCGGCATGGCCAGACCCAGCGCGATTAGACTGACGAGTGAAATACGATTGAGCTGCGCCATCAGACGCGTCCTCCCTGGCAGCGATCCTCCCGAGGCGTCCTGTGTCTCTGTGTGACGCCTGCGCCTGGCCGGAATCCCTTACGGCTCGCGCGACTGTGATCCTGTGAGGCGGGGGAACCGCGCGTCAACGGCGCCGCAACGGCAAGGACTCGCAACGTCAGATGACAAGTACGGTCGCGTCACTGTGCACCGCACCATTACCTGACGTTTACGCAATGCCCTAAAGGCAGCGATCACAGACAGGTGATTTCGAGCTGAGAACGTTGCGGAAGGGCGCCGTGAGCGTCAATAAGTCTTGGCCCCACAATGGTTACTGCACCGTCCGTGTCTTGCGCGCCGCAGCGTGAAGCAGAGCTGCATCACGCTGAAAATATTTTTGCTTCCGTCCAAGGAAGCCGGCGCCGGCGCGCATCACCCTGCCCCAAACGCCGGGTTTCAGAAACCCGGTATGGCGACTCAGATGGCCTCGACCGTGATGGAGGCGAAGTCCCCCCGCCAGAGCGATCTGGCAAGCGCGAGGGTCGCCTCACCCTCTGCGGCGGCGCCGCGGGCCAGCTGCGCCTTGCCGAGGACCCAGAGCGCCAGCGGATCACGCTTCCACGTTTTCAGAGACGCGGTCGCCTCCGTCTCGGCCTTCGCGAAATCGCCGGCCTTC
>CAZTMG010000008.1:25513-27829 GCA_964614815.1 uncultured Rhizobium sp.
GAAGACGAAGGCGGCGGCCAGCGACCGGCGCACCGGGAACCACCACACCGGCGGGTCCATCATCGCGCCGACCTCCCCGTCCTGCAGGCTGGCGCCTGCGGCGAAGCGGTCGATGGCGCGGCGGACATCCCCTTCGGCCATCGCGAGACGGCCTTCGAGGACGGCGAGCGCGATCCTGTATTCGGGCTCCTCGCCCGCCTCCCGGCGCAGCCTGCCGATCTCCTCGCGCGCGCCGGCCGCGTCGCCCTTCTGCAGCAAGGCCTCGCCGCGGGCATAGGCGCGGTAGACGCGGAACTCCGTATCGTCGTGCGCGCTGGCCGGGAGGGCGAGCATGCGGTCGGGCGCATGGCGCGCGAGGGCGACATAGGTGCGCGGCGTCGGATCGAAGCGCTGCCTGGGGCCGGCTTCGGGATAGGCCCGGGCGGCGTGGTCGGCGTAACGCAATGCGAGCGCGCCATCGCCGGACATCAAGGCGCCCGCCAGACCAAAGGCGAGATTGTGCGAATAGTACATGGGCAGCCGGAAATCCTGGAGCATGGGCGGCCGCGCATCGCCGCCTTCCGCGATCCAGGCGACATCCGCGGCGATCGCCCTGGCATTGACGACGGCGGCGTCCTGATAGAGGCCGGCGCGGAAGAAGGTGTGCGCCGGCATGTGAACGAGGTGGCTGGCGGCGGGCGCAAGATCGCCGAGCCGCCGCGCATAGGGCAGCGCGTCCTCGGCGCGCCCATCGAACTCGGTGGCGTGGATGTAGTAGTGGATCGCGCCCGTGTCGTCGGGATGATCCTTCAGCACCTGCTCCAGCAGCACGAGCGCGATGGCGAGATCGTCCGTCTTCTCGCCGCGCGGCCCCGACATCATCAGACTGTGGGCGGCCAGGACGGCAAGCTCCGGATACTGCGGATAATCGGCGGCGATCCGCCTGAGCGCATGCGCGAAGGCCGGCTCGGTCCCCTGCCCGTCCGATCCTGCTTCGGACTCGCCGGCCTTGTTCCCGGCGGCAGCCTTCGCTTCGTCCGCAGGCTTCGGCGCGGCATAGCGGGCGACCATCGCGTCGGCGAGCCGGCGCGCGAGATCGTCGCCGGGCTTGACCAACGACCGCGCCCGCTCGGCGGCGGCGAGCGCGTGCTTCCGCTCGTCGTCCGCGATTCCATAGTTGAGCGTCGGTCCCAGGACCCAGGCTTCGCCCCATGAACACAGGGCGCATGACGGGTCGCGCTCGACAGACCGCCTCATCGCGGCCTTGGCGTCCTGGTGATAGAAGGCGTGGCTGAGGGCGAGGCCGTAGTCGAACCATTGCTGCGCTTCGGGGCTGGATGTGTCCACCTTGAAGCCGCCCGCGCCCATGCCGGGCGCCAGTTTGAGATCCGGCGCGATCGCGCGATCGCTGACCGCATCGGCCGAGCAAAGGGCGTTGAGCGCCAGCAGGCTGTCGGCCGTGACGTCGCCGAGCGGGGCGAGCGTCTGGATCGGCGGCGTGACGGCCGATCCGGTGGCGCAGGCTGCAAGCACGGCGATGGCGACAAGGGCAAAGCGATGACGCATGAGATTCTCCCGTGGCGGCGGGAGGGTAGACTGCGGATGACAGGGGGAAAAGCGCGGATATGGCGCGCGGGGGCGATCCCAGACGCGGCGCGTCCGAGGCCGTGGGGAATGGGCAATAGACAGTCGGGGCGTGTGGGCGGCGCGCGGGCGTGCTTCGACCGACACGCCCTGCGTGCGCGGCTCAGCGTGAGCGCTCCTTGGGCGCCTGAAGGCGTGGAGACGGCAACCGGCTCATGGTGGTGAGCCGCCGCGCGGCGGATGCGATGGCGGCGGGCGAGATCGCCGGCGGCCATGCGCGCGGCGGCGTCGATGTCCAGCAGACGGTGAATGTAGCGATGGAAGCGCGCGTTGAAGGCGGGAAGATCGGTCGGGGCTTCATGGACCGTGCGCGCGATGCGGCGCGGGTCGAAGCCGATGAGGCGGCAAGCCTGCCGGGCGAGGACGACGTCGAGGGCGTCCTCGGCGCGGGCGAGCAGGCCGTAGACAAGGCGGATCTCGCGCCGGGACGCGGGGCGTTTCATCCGGTCCGCGACGAAGGCGACAGCGAACATCCGCCAGACCAGCGCCCACAGGCTCGCCATCATCGCGGCGAGGGCCGGGATGTCGCGCAGGAGCCAGAGGGGCGGCGTGCGGCGTTTCATGGCGCGGAGTATCGCGCAGGTCCCGCAGGCGTGGGACGCACGCATCCAGACCTGTCTGGATCGATCCATGCAGGGCGTTGAAATCGTTCAACACGCGCCGAAATGCGCGTGTCCGGATTCACACAGGTTC
>CAZTMG010000009.1:0-12142 GCA_964614815.1 uncultured Rhizobium sp.
CACGCGCGGCCTCGACGCGGCCCTCCACCCGGACCGGCTGGACGGCCGGGGCGATCTTCTCCTTGTCGGCGGCGATCTGGGTGGTTTCGGCGCCCTACTGGGGCGCAAAGTCGAACGTGTGGGGCCGGCGGCGGGTGGCGGCCATCGGCATGCTGGGGTTTGCCGCCTCGATGTTCTTCTTCGCGCTGGCGTCGCTTCTGGCCCTGGCGGGATGGATCAGCAACTGGGTGCTGGTCTTCATCCTGCTGCTGGCCGCGCGGACGCTGTTCGGCGTGTTCGGCTCGGCGACCAACCCGGCGGCGCAGGCCTATGTCGCCGACCGCACCACCCGCGAGGAGCGGATGGACGAGATATCGACGCTGACCTCCGGCTTCACGCTCGGCCAGATCGCGGGACCGGCGGCGGCGGCGGCGCTGATCGCGGGCGGAGCGATGCTCTCGCCCACCATCGGCCTCCTGGCGCCGGTGATCGTCATCACGCTGATAGCGGCCGTGATTGCGGCGCTTGTCTTCCTGAAACTGCCGGAGACGCGGCCCCCGAAATCGGATGCGGGCCTTGGGCGATCGGGCGCCCGCGGGCTGTGGAAACACCCGGCGATCTTTCCCTTCCTGCTCTATGCGGTGGGGCTGTCGCTCATAACGGGCGTGCTGAGCCAGACCTTTCCCTATGCCATCATGGACCGGATGAATGCGCCCGGCGCCGCTTCGGCCCAGTTCACCGGGCCGGCCATGACGATGGGCGCGATGGCGACGCTGATCGCCCAGCTGGTGCTGATCCCGCGCCTGAGGCTCTCGGTCCGTTCGCTGATGGTCTATGGCGCGATCATGCTGGCGATGGCGTCGCTCTTCATGGTGTGGGCGCAGGACTTCGCGCTGTTCGCCTTTTCACAGATCCTGTTCGGGCTGGGCCAGGGCTTTTCGCGTCCCGGTTTCTCGGCGGGCGCTTCCCTGGCGGCGACGCACGAGCAGCAGGGCGATATCGCCGGGCTTATCACAGCGGCGAACGGCATGGGCTTCGTGATCTCGCCGCTGTTCGGGCTATGGATGTACGAGAATGTTTCCACGGCGTCGCCCTTCATCTTCTGCGCCGTGCTGACGGCGGCGCTGGCGGTCTACGCCTTCCTGATGGCCAAGGGCGGGGATGCGGGCCGCCCGGCGACGATGGCCGATGTCGTGAAGGACAAGTCGCCCCACTGATCCGCGGGCCGCGCCCGCCATCAGCCGCCGCCAGCAGCAGCAAGAACCTTCGCCAGCATCTCGGTGGTGGGAAAGCCGTCGGCGACGAGGCCGTTGGCCTTCTGGAAGCGTTGCAGCGCAGCGCGGGTGCCGCGGCCGACAATGCCGTCGACGGGGCCGGCATTGAAGCCGAGCTGGTTCAGGCCCGCCTGCAGGTCCTTCGCCTGCTGCTGCGTCAGCATCTTCATGTCGGTCGGCCAGGGGCGGGCAAGGTCGGGCAGGCCGGCGAGACGGTCCGCCAGAAGGCCGACGGCGAGGGCGTAGCTGTCGGCGTTGTTGTAGCGCTTGATGACGTTGAAATTGTCGAACAGCAGGAAGGCGGGACCGTAGGAGCCTGCCGGCAGGAAGAGCTCCGCATTGAGCGCGTCGGCGGGCTGCAGGCGTTCGGGAATCACGGGCGTGACGCCGGCGGCCTTCCACGCGGCGACAGTGAGCCTGCGGCCGTCGCCCAGGCTGTAGTCGAAGCCCTCGGGAAGGATCGCTTCGGCGGCCCAGGGCTGGCCGCGCCGCCAGCCATAGGCGGTGAGGTAGTTGGCGGCCGACGCCAGCGCGTCGCCGGAACTGGTCCAGAGATCCATGCGGCCATCGCCGTCGAAGTCGCGGCCATAGGCGAGCATGCTGGAGGGCATGAACTGGGTCTGCCCGACGGCGCCGGCGAAGGAGGCCTTGCGGAACTGGTCGCGTGTGGCGACCCCGTCCTCGATCAGGCGCATGATGGCGGCGAGCTCGCCCTCGTTGAAATCCTTGCGGCGGCCGATGGCGGCCTGGCTGGCGAGCACGCGCGGGGCGTCATCCACGCCGATGAAGCCGCCATAGCCAGTCTCTATCCCCCAGATCGCGGCGACGATCTCGCGCGGCGCGGCGTAGGAGGCCTCGATCGCATCGAAGGTCGGCTTGTTGTCGGCGAGCCTGGCGAGGCCGTTGGCGATGCGGGCGGGCGAGACGGCGGTGCGCGAATAGTCCCAGATCGGCTTCACGAACTCGGCCTGGTTGTCGAAGGACTGGGCCTGCACGCTCGCCTCGACCGGCGCGAGCCCGTCCAGAACGGCGCGGATCGCCGCCGGGCTGCGTCCCCTGGACAACGCCTCGCGGGCGAACGCATCGCGCCAGGCGTCGAACCTTGAATCGCCCGAAGGGGAGAAGCCGAAGCCCGCGGACGGGGCCGGGCCCGCGTCCGGCGCATCCCCGGCAAGGACAGGCGCGGACATTCCGGGGTCCTCATCCGGCGCGATCGGGCCGCCGCCGGCGGTGCGGGGCCCCTGGCAGGCCGCAACACCGAGGCCCAGGGCGATACCCGCCAGAGCCCATCGAAAGGTTCGGGCCTTGATTCCGACTGCCATCGCGACGGCCTCCCGCTGCCCGGAGCCTGTCCGACCCATATAGGCGCAGAAACCGGGCCGGGTATTCATGGATGACGAACGAACGTTAAGGCCAATTTACGTTCGCAACAGGCTCTGATGCAGGCGTGTTTTCCGGAATGGACCCGGCGCGGTTGACAGGGGAGCGGGGCCTCCGTTATACGCCGCGCTCCAAATTCGATCGCAAGAATCCGGCTGCCGCCCCATGAAAGTCCGTTCCTCGCTCAAGTCTCTCAAGGGCCGCCACCGCGATTGCAAGGTCGTGCGCCGCAAGGGCCGGGTCTATGTGATCAACAAGACCGACCCCCGCTTCAAGGCGAAGCAGGGCTGAGCCCCTTCTGACAGTCACAGCCGCTTGCCGGTTCCCGGCCGCGCCCGCATAGTGAGCGCATGGCGCGCCCTTTCCTGTCTCCTGCCGTTCTTGCGCTCGCCTTCCTCGCGGGATGCGGGGACAAGGCGTTCTCGCCGGGTACGGCTGGCGAGACCGCGGCTGCGGCGGCGGACGCCGCCGGGGGCGAGACCCGGCCGGAGAACATCAGTCAGGATCTGCTCGACAAGCTGAAGGAGACGGCCGACGCGAACGAGGCCGCCATGCTGGAGCAGGAGATCTGGGACGCCTGGCTGGTCTCGGGCAGCGCCACGGTGGATACGCTGATGAAGCGGGGTCTCGACTACCAGGAGGCGGGCGATCTCGAAGCCGCGCGCGATGCGTTCGACAAGGCGATCGCGATCAAGCCCGATTATGCCGAGGCGTGGAACCGCCGCGCCGCGCTGTTCTTCAATGACGGCAAGTATGACGAGGCGATCGCCGACCTCGAAACCGCCATCACGCACGAGCCCCGCCACTTCGGGGCCTGGACCGGTCTCGCAATGATCTTCGAGTCGGTGGAGCGTCCCGAAGCGGCGCTCCGGGCCTATGAAAAGGTGCTGGACATCCATCCGTTGTCGCAACCGGCCGAGCAGGGCAAGCGCCGGCTGGAGCGCATCGTCAACGGACGCGCGATCTGACCGCCGGGACGGTTGCCGCAATCTGCCCACAGGCCATCAACAGGGAATCGCCGCCTGCGGCGCGCGCATCGCTGGATGTGCTCCGCCGCGCCACTAGAGTGGCCTCCTGACTTTCCGGGAGATCGCACGATGGATGACGGCGCAGCAGCAGCCGCCCTCACGCAGGCCGCGCAGGAAAAGCTCCGGCAGGTCGTGGCCAAGATCGAGCGGCTCGAGGAAGAGAAGAAGGAGGTCGGCGGCCAGATCAAGGACGTCTACCAGGAAGCCAAGTCCATGGGCTATGACACCAAGGCCCTGCGCGCGGTGATCCGCCTGCGCAAGATGGACCGTCAGGAGCGTGAGGAGGCCGAGGCGATCCTCGACACGTATCTGATGGCTCTGGGCGAGATCTGACCGCGTCCGCGGCGCGGCGGAGGCGATTCGGACCGCCCTGTTCCCCGGCTGCAATCCGCCCTACGTTCCGCCCATGACGAAGCGCGCCGTCGACCAGCGCAAGACACGCAAAGCCCTGCGGAAGCTGCGGCGCGCGGCGGCGCGCGCCGAGAGCGAGGGCGGGCCGGGATTGACGGACTGGGAGAAGCAGTTCGTGGACGGCGTCGCCGGGCGGCTGGAAAGACCCGGGCAAGGGACGCCTGGACGAGGCGCTGTCGGAGCGGCAGGCGCAGGTCGCGCGCGCGATCGACAAGAAGTCGCGCCGGGCGGCGAAGGCGGACGCCGGCAAGCCCGACCCGCCGAAGCGGCGTTCGGGCTTCAAGGCCAGACCAAAGCCGGGCTGGACGCCGCGCATCCGCGATATCAACGACGATCCCGCGCCGGCGGAGCCAGCGGCGCCTGTCCGCAAGCGCCCCGCGCTGAAGATCGTTTCCGGCGGCAAGGCGTCCTGACGCCGCCGGTTCCAGTGGAAGACGTCCGATGAGCCATTTCGTCCCGATCGAGCGCATCGCCGACCGGCGCTATCGCGTCCGCGTGACCGAGGAGCTGTGCGTCGGGCCGCCTGGCCACGTTTTCCTGTTCGGCGGCGCGGGCCTTGGCGCGGCCGTGCGGGCGATGGAGCAGTCTTTTGCGCGCGGACTTGTGTGGGCGACGGCGCAATACGTGTCGTTCGCGCGGCTTGGCGATGACGTGCTGCTTGACATCAGCGTGGCGCAGGCCGGGCGGTCGGTGACGCAGGCGACCGTGACCGGGCGAGTGGGCGACAACACG
The DNA here is from genome assembly GCA_964614815.1 of uncultured Rhizobium sp. Classification (GTDB taxonomy): domain Bacteria; phylum Pseudomonadota; class Alphaproteobacteria; order Caulobacterales; family Hyphomonadaceae; genus UBA7672. Next base: position 4,805 of record CAZTMG010000009.1, read on the forward strand.
ATCTTCAATGTGATGGGCGCGCTTGGCGATCGCGAAGGTTATCCCGATACGCACTGGCGGGAGATGCCGGAAATGCCGCCGCCGGACGTCTGCGTGGAGGAGCCGCAGCGGCCGGTGCAGGATCCGAACTCCCGTTTGCGCGCGGGGCTGGACGTACGCGCGCGGCCCGATCCGGCGCGTCATCGGGCGGCGATGGAGACCGGCCGCTCGCAGCTCTGGATCCGCCAGAAACGCGCCGGTCCGGTCGATGCGGCGGCCCTGGCAATCTTCGCGGACTTCGTTCCGGGGTGCATCGGCGGCGCCCTGGGGCGAAGCGGCGGAGGCAACAGCCTCGACAACAGCCTGCGCGTCCGGAAGATCGTGCCGACGGAATGGGTCCTGTGCGATATCCAGGCGCAGGCGGCGGCGCGGGGCTTTGGCCACGGGCACATGCGTCTTTATGCCGAGGATGGCGCACTGATGGCGACCGCGAGCCAGTCGATCATCCTGCGGACCTATGCGGCGGACGAATCCGACCCCGCTTGAGGGCCGGAGACGGGTGAAGCCTCACGCTTGCGCTTGGCGTCATCACGCGAGAACATCAGGCCCGACAGGTCGCTAGCGGGGTCGCCATGTGGAAAGGGCTCGTCCTTGGGACGGCGGTGCTGGGTTGTCTCGCGCTCCAGCCTGAAGCGCATGCCCAGCGTGATCCGCTCGGCGGGCAGTTCGGCGCGATGGAGGCGGCGCTGCCGCCGGCGCTGGCGGCGGACGATGCGCTGAAGATGGGTGAGGCGCTGGCGAAACTGCCGGCGCAGCGGCCGGGCGTCGTCGACGCCTACATCCTGTCGGCCTCTTTCTGGGACGAGCCCGTGTTCGAACGCGAGGCGAAGGAGGCCGCCGCCATCCTGGCGCGGCGCTTCGATGCCGCCGAACGGACGGTGGTGTTGTCCGCGGGCGTGGGGCCCGGGCAGGCGCGCACCTATCCCGCAGCCTCGCCGAACAATTTCAACGCGGTCCTCGGGCGCTTCGGCAAGCTGATCGATCCCAACGAAGATCTCGTCGTCGTCTTCGTGACCTCGCACGGCGGGCAGGACGGCGCGGTGGCGTTGCAGGAGAAGGGCCGCGTCGGCGGCGCCTTGCGCGCGCTGCAGCTGCGCGCCTCGCTGCAGCAGGCGGGCATCCGGACAAAGGTGGTGATCGTTTCAGCGTGCTTCTCGGGGCATTTCATCCTGCCTTTCTCCAACGACGACACGATCGTCCTGACAGCGGCGGCGGCCGACAAGCCGTCCTTCGGCTGCGAGCCGAGCCGCGACTGGACCTATTTCGGCGATGCGCTGTTCAACCATGCGCTGCGGGGCGGGGCGGGCCTGCTGGACTCGTTCGACCGGGCGCGCAACCTCATCGCCAGGTGGGAGGAAGACCTGCATGCGAAATGGATGGCGCTGCCGGCCGCGCAGCGTCAGCGCGATCAGGAGCCGCTGCCCTCGAACCCGCAGCGCAATGCCGGGGACCGGGCGCTTGCCGTCGTCGCGAAGGCGGAAGCCTACGGCGTTGCCGTGGCGTGCGCGGGGCACCTGTCCTTCGCACATGACCGCGCGCGGGCCGGGCGTCCGCTGAAGGGCCTTGGCGATGCAGGCGTACTGGCCAGCGCGCTGGCGGCGACGCAGGCCCGCGCCATCGCCGAAGGCCTGGCGCGCGGACGCTCTGAACAGGACACGGCGCGGGCGGTGGCGGCTGCATCGACCGCCGCCCTGCAGCTCTATCCGGCGCAGGCCGCGGATGTGACGGCAAACATTGCGGCGTGCGCGGGCCCTTAGGACGGAACGCGCGTCAGACCGGCATGCGCATGATGTCCTGATACGCCTTGATGACCTCGTCCCGCACGGCGATGACGGTCTCGAGCGTGGCCTCGGCGGCGGCGACCGCGGTTACGACGTCGACAAGATCGCCGCGGCCCATGGCGGCATTGGTCACGGCGCTTTCCGCCGCTCCGCCAGCCTGCGTGATCGTCCCCACGGCGTTGTTGAGCAGCGCGCCAAAATCGGGCCCGGCGGCGGCCTGCGGCTTTTCGGCGCCGGGAAGATTGCCCAGCGTCTGCGCGACGCCGCCATAAGCCTTGATGGCGGAAAGACCGAGATCGGACATTTAGACCTCCCCTACGCCTTCAGCAGCGAGACGACGCCGAGCATCATGGCGCGGCTCGCCTCGATGACGTTGAGATTGGCCTCGTAGGCCCGCTGCGCCTCACGCAGGTCGGCCATTTCCACGAGCGAGGACACGTTGGAGTATTTCACATAGCCATCGGCGTCGGCCGCGGGATGGCTGGGGTCATATTTCAGCGTGAAGGGCGACATGTCGAGGCGTGCGCCGGCGACCTTCACGGCGTTGGCCCCGATCTCGCGGTCGTAATAGGTGCGGAATACCGGCGCCTTGCGGCGGTAGGGGTCGCCGCCCGGCACGTTGGCCGTCGCATCTGCATTGGCGAGGTTTTCGGCGGAAATGCGGATGCGTACGGTCTGCGCGCGCAGCCCCTTGGCGGCAGCGCCCATGGCGGACATGAGGTCGGATGACATGGACGTCTCCAGAATGCGCTCGCGCGTCACCGTCCGGGTGTGCGCGAGGCCAGCCTCAGCAGGCCCAGACTCTTCTGGTAAAGGCCCACCATGGTCTCGAAATCCATTCGGGTTTCGGCGATCTTCATCATCTGCTCCTCGACCACCACGGCGTTGCCGTCGAGCGTCGTCTCGGAGTCAGGGGATTTCACGACGGAAACGCCCGGCGCCGCGGGCGTGTTGGGCGCAACCATGTGGCCGGCCTCCGTGGCGAGCATCGTGGTCCGCGCAGGCCCGGCGACGCCTGCGGCCCCGTGAGCCTTTCCAGCCATGCGTTGCAGCGTCCGGGCGAAGGCGTCCTGGTTGATGTCCGTGGGAACGTAGCCAGGCGTCGAGACGTTGGCGACGTTCTGCGCGATCACCTTCTGGCGCTCGCCCAGCATCTGCATGCGGGCCTTCATCAGGTTGAACACGGAGATCTGCGTCGGATCCGGCATGGCGATTTCACCTGGGCGGAAAGCCCATCGGCGGGCAGATTCTGCCGGTTTCCTTAAAGCCCCCTTAAGCCTCAGCCGGGACCGTTAACCCGCCATTTACCCACCCTTCCCATGCCTTAACCAAGAAACCGGCCTGAATGGCCGCAGATGGCGTCCGGTCATGGACTTCTTTTCGGTCATCAAGGCCTTGGCGGCGCTCGCCTTTGTGCTGGGCCTGCTCCTCGGCGGCGCATGGGTGCTGCGCAGGTATGGCAGCCGAATCGGTCTCAAGACCGGCGCGGCAAGCCAGGACCTCAGGGTCATCGAATGGCGCTCGCTCGACATGCGACGGAAGCTGGTCGTGGTGAGATGGGGCGACAGGGAGCACCTGCTGAGCCTTGCGCCGACGGGCGATACCCTGATCGCCTCACGCGAGGCGCCGCCCTTCGCGCCCATTCCGCCTGACACGAGCGGGGGCGACCAGCCATGATCGCCCGCCTGATGCGTTTCCTTCCGGCGCTGGCGCTGGCGGTCGCCGTCGCGCCCGAGGCGTTGCCGCAGACCGTGTCGGTCGATCTGGGCACGGGACAGGGGCTCACTTCCGGCATCGTGCAGCTGATCGCGGCGATCACCGTTCTGTCGCTGGCGCCGTCGATCCTGGTGATGACCACCAGCTTCGTGCGCATCGTGGTGGTGCTGTCGCTGCTCAGAACGGCGATCGGCCTGCAGAACGCGCCGCCGAACTCAGTGGTGATCGCGCTGTCGCTGTTCCTCACCGGCTTCGTGATGGCGCCGACATTCGCGGCGTCCTATGAAGCCGGCATTCAGCCCTTCATGTCGGAGGCGATCACGCTGGAAGAGGCGATCCCGCGCGCGCTGGGGCCGGTGCAGGCGTTCATGGGCGTGCATGTGAATGCCGACGATGTGGCCATGTTCGCCGGCATGGCGAACATCCAGAACCTGCAGAACCCTGCCGATGCGCCTTTCCACGTGCTTGCGCCAGCCTTCATGATCTCGGAGCTGAAGCGCGCCTTCGAGATCGGGTTCATGGTGTTCCTGCCCTTTCTCGTGATCGACCTTGTCGTGTCCTCGATCCTGATGGCGATGGGCATGATGATGCTGCCGCCCATCACGATCTCGCTGCCGTTCAAGCTGATCTTCTTCGTTCTGGTCGACGGCTGGCGCATGCTGTCCGGCTCGCTTGTCGAGAGCTTCATGAACGCGCCGCCGGGCTGATCCCGCCCGGCGAATGCCGGGCGGGATCGCGATGCCTAGCTGATCTTCACCCGGACAAAACCGAGGAGGCCGAGAGGGTCGCCATCGTAAAGGGGCGACAGCGCTCCGGAGGTCCAGTTCCGGGTCGCAGCGGCGCCCAGGGCGATCACGACATTGTCCGAAAGCCTGACGTCCCGCGAGACGCCTAGCGTGAAGCGGGCGGCAGTCTCGATCTCGCCATGATGGCCGTGACCGGCATGCTCGCCCAGTTCATTGGTCTCGATCGCCTCGGCGCGCGCATAAAGCGTCCAGTCCTGGTTGGGTCGGAAGGTCGCTTCCCCGAGCCAGGCGTCGAGCGTCACGCCATCGCTCGCGTCCTTGCGCGCAAAGGCGGCCGTAAGGGAGATGTCGCCGTCGCCGACCTGCCGGCTGTACAGAGCGCTCGCCGACCATTTCACGGCGTCGACATCGGGCTCGAGCTGTTCAGGGGAGCTGACGTCGGCCCAGCTGGCTTGCAGCGCCCAGTTTCCGGTCGGGTTCCACGAGAGGCGGATGGCGGTTGAATCTAGCTCGCCCGTTTCGATGTCGTAGCGATGCTGATCGGGCTCGCGGCCGCGGAAGCGCGAAAGCTCGATCTTGACGTCGCCGTTGACATAGCCCGCCGTCAGCACGCCAAAGGTGATGTGCATCGAGTCGAGCCAGTGATGGGTGATCGGCGCTTCCGGGTTCGCCTCGGCTGCAGGGCGGTGCATGAACGCGCCGGGACCGAAGGCGGGCTCGCCGGGCAGGCCGGCATAGACGAACACGCTCTGGCTGGCGTCGATGCGATGCGCATACGCCGCCGACAGCTCCATGAAGAGGTCATGCGGGTGCTGGCGGTCCACCAGCGGCTCGACGCCGTCGGCCGTTTCGCCGGCCGCGAGGAGCAGGGGATATCCTCTCCTGCCCATGAGCGGGTCAGGGCTGATCGCGCCGCGGAAGGTGAGCGTGTTTCCGGCGTCGAAGCGATGCCGCGCGGCGCCCATGACCATGCCGGCGAGAAACCCCTTGTCGTCGCCGCGCGGGCCCGACTGGCTGGTATAAACGAAGTCGAGTGTCGCATGGCCCATGAGGCTCCAGTCGCCGGCCTGTTGCATGCGCATGGCGTGCGGCGCGGCGTCGGGCCGCCAGGCCGTGCCGCTGGAATCGCGGGTCATGGGATAGCCGCCGAGAACGCCCGCGTGCGGGGCATGAACCGCGTCATGCGCCGCGTGGCGATCCATCCGGTCATGGCTCGCGCCGTGACCGGAATCCCCGGCGTGATCGCCGTGCCGGGAATGATCTTCGGCGGGCCTTGCAGGTTCGGCCGATGGCTGTTGCGGTGTGTGCTCGTGTTCCTGCGCCATCGCGGATGGCGCGAGCAGGATCGCCGAAGCGATCAAGGCGATACGTGACATGAGTGGCATCCTGAACGGAATTCGTGAAGGCCGGCGCAGTGGTTGCGCCGGTGAGAGCGTCCGGTTCAGGTCAGGCGCGTGGCGGCCGCAGGTCCGGATCGGGCTGGCTGGAATTGATCCGGGCGTCCCCCGGAGCCAGCCAGGCATGCGGCTCGATGCGGGCGGAGGCGGTCGGCGCGGCGAGGCCCGGGCATATCGTCAGCGCCGCGATGCATTGGCAGGCGTCGGGCGGTCCCGGCGGGGGGGCGCTATCCTGATGGCTGGCGCCGTGATGATCTGCGCCGTGAAGCAGGACCGCCTCCGCCTGCCTTTCATGGCAGGGCGGGGTCTCAGCGTCAGCTGTCGCGGCGGCCTGCCCGACCAGACGCGCGCAATGCTCCGCCGTGGCCTCCATTCGTCCGGTGAAGACGATGGCCGTGACGAGCGCCAGCAGGATGCGGGTCAGCTGCGAAAGCATGGGCGCACCTTCATGTCGCCCGCCACGGCTGTCAACAGGGCCGCCGCGGGGCGTCCCTGTCAGGCAGTCCTAGCCGCCATTGGCTGCGGCGCGGATGGCGCCGATCACGGCGGCGATCTTCTGGCTCTGCACGCGATCGGAAGCCTTGGGCATGGCCGAGTTGATGGCGATCACAAGGTTCTCTTCCGGATAGACGTAAATGCCCTGGCCGAAGATTCCCACGGCGCGATACCCGTCCGCCATCGGCCACCAGAAATAGCCGTAGCCCTCGCCATTCGCGCGCGACGTGGCTGGCGCATGGTTCCTGGTCGATTCCTCAACCCAGCCCGGCGCAAGCACCTCCTTGCCGTCGATCTTGCCGCCTTCCAGCATGAACAGCCCGATGCGCGCATAGTCGCGAAGCGTCATGCTCATGCAGCATCCGCCGCGGTTGAGGCCGGCCTTGTCCTGCATCCAGATGCCGTCCTGCTCCATTCCATAGGGCGCCCACAACTTCTCCGACGCATATTGCGCCAGCGACTTGCCGGCGAGGGCGCGGACCAGGACCATGCCTGCGAGGTCGGTCTCTCCGGTCTTGTAGACGAATTCCTTCCCCGGTTCGGTCTTCTTCGGCAGCCTGGCCATGTACTGCAGGAGGGGGTTGTTCTCGATCGGATGACCGCCGGTGAAGGGCGCCGTGCTGGCGCGCGCCACGTCCGATTGCGGATTGGCGTAGTTCTCGTCCCATTTCACGCCCGTCTGCATGGAGATCAGCTGGCGGATGCTGACGCCGTCATAGGCCGAGCCTTTCAGTTCCGGCAGGTAGCGCGTGACGGGCTCGTAGACATTCTTGATCCAGCCGTCCTTGATGGCGGCGCCCATCAGGATCGAGGTGACGGACTTGGCGACGGAGAACGACGTCCAGCGATCCTCAGGCTTGCGGCCGAGCGCGTACTTCTCCAGCACCACCTCGCCGTCCTTGACGGCGATCAGGCCGGAGATCCGGTTGTCCTTCATGAAGGCGTCGAGCGTCGACGTGCGCCCGTTGAAGCTGATCCTGGGGTCGATCTGGCTGGCGGCGGCCGGAAGGGCCCGGACCTTGTCACCCTTCCTGATCGTATCGACTGCATAGACCTTCTCGATGGCCGGGTAGCGCTCAAGCTGCTGGCTCTGGGTCCATGTCAGGATGGAGGCGACGGGCGGGTTGGTGATTGGCTTTTGCGCCAGCGCTGCGGGCGAAACCA
>CAZTMG010000009.1:12152-14802 GCA_964614815.1 uncultured Rhizobium sp.
GCACGTGGGTCCCGTCGGTCAGAATGCAGAACGCCGTCGCGAGCGCGATCGCCGACAAGCTCCTTATGTGTCTGGTCATGATTCCTGTCCTCCTGTACGGGACTTCGCCCGCTTTCCGGGGACTAGAAAGGAAGCAGACCCTGCACCGTCAAGACGCCCGCCGGCGCCGGGCGGGCGGCGCGGATCACCTCACGGCGATTTTACGACAGGCTGCGGCTTGATCAGTCCGCTGCGACAGCCTCTGGCCCCAGCTCCAGCTCGGCGCGAGAGGTTTTCGGCGCCGCCGTTTCCGGCAGCTGGCAGATCACCGACGTGCCGGCGCCGGGTTGCGACTTGATCTTCACGTCGCCGCCATGCAGCTCGACGAAGGAGCGGACCAGGGCAAGGCCGAGACCGGCCCCCCGGTTGTCGCCCGACGTGAAGCTGTCAAACACGCCGGACTGGCGCTCGGCCGCTATGCCCTTGCCGTTGTCGGACACGGCGAGGCGGATGATGTTCTCGCTGGGGACCGGCTTCGAGGCCTCGATCTTGATGTGCCCGCCCGCCCCGGTGAAGCGCAGGGCGTTGGACAGGAGGTTGAACATCACCTGTTTTATCCGGCGTTCGTCGGCATGGATGTTGCCGATGCGGTCGTCGCACAGGATCTCGACCCGCACCTTGGTGTTCTGGGCCGACGAGACCACGAGATCGACAGCATCCTCGATGGCGCCGCGCAGGGAGAAGCTGGACAGCTCCAGCTCCATCTTGCCAGCCTCGATCATCGCGAGGTCGAGAATGTTGGAAATGACTTTCGAGAGGTGGTCGGCGGCGGACAGGATGGAGTCGACCTGCTCGCGCTGCTTTGCGGTGAGCGGGCCAGGCATTTCACTCTCCAGCAGCTCGGCATAGCCAAGAATGGTCGTGAGCGGAGAGCGCAGCTGGTAGCTGACATTCTGCACGAATTCGTTCTTGAGCTTGTCGGCGGCCTGCAGCGCCTCGTTCTTGTCCTTGAGGGCCTGTTCGACCTTCCGCGCGGCGGTGACGTCCATGAAGGCAACCAGCGTCGCGCCATTGGGAAGCGGCTGCGTTATCCAGGTTATCATGCGGTCGTTCGAGGTTCGCATCATGCCCTGTGCGGGCTGGCGATAGTCGGGGGAGGGGTTGGTGACGCGGCTGCGTATCGCTGCCCAGACGCTGCGGTCATGGAAGAGACGGGCGCACTGCCCGGCGACCTGCTCGAAGTCCGGACTGTCGGTCAGGGATTCGCGCTTGAGCTGCCACAGCTCGACGAAAGCGTCGTTGTGGAGGCGCAGGCGGCCATCGGCGCTGAACACCACCACTGCCTCGCGCAGGTGGTCGAGCGTGGCCTTCTGGACGTTGATGAGGCGGTTGAATTCGGCCTTCAGGGTCACCTCGTCGGTGATGTCCTTGAACAGGAGCAGCACGCCGCCCAGCGGGTGGCGCTGTCGCGTGACGCGCAGGATGCGGCCGTCAGGAAGATTCCAGAGGTCTTCGGTGAAGTCGACTTTCTCGCCCTGGTAATAGGCCAGCTCGTCGCGTCGCCACTTGGCGAAGTCGGGTCTGGCGGGCAGTTTCCGCCGCTCACGCAGCCGGTCCAGCAGGGAGCCGTGATCGGGCGACTCCAGCAGATAGGCGGGATCGAAATCCCACATCGTCTGGAAGGCGCGGTTGTTGAAGATCAGCTTGCGATCCGGTCCGAAGATCGCGACGCCGTCCGCCACGTGGTTCAACGTGTCGTCGTGGGCCTTCGAGTGCTTCTCCAGCGTTTCGCGCGCGGTTTCGAGATCGGTGATATCGAAGGCCATGCCGCCGAGTCCGCCGGACAGCGGGAACATCTTGACGCGCATGGCGCGCCTCTCTCCGCCGACGACGATATGGCGCATCTCGTCGGTTTCCGCATTGGTATTGATTGTCTTCTGGGCCTGGCTGGTGACGTGCTGGTCCAGCATGATCTGGCGGTCGAGGACATGGTCCACGTTCGGCGCGCCCACGGCCTTCAGATAGGCGCGATTGACCCATTGCAGCTTGCCGGCGCCGCTCATGCGCCAGGCCGGGAAGGGCGCCTTGCCCAGCATTTCGAGGAAGGCCATCGGGTCGCGGGCGACGGCGGCCCGCGCTTCCTCGATGCGGGCGCGGGCGCCGGATTCCTCGAGGCCCTTGATGGTGGTGTCGGTGATCCAGAGGACGGCGCGGGCGCCGGCGGTGCGTCCGTCGGCTTCGAGGAACCGGCCGGATGGGCCAATGATCGTCAGCGAGAACGGCGCGCCGTCCTTGCGAAGCTGTTTGAGGCGTTCGCGCAGCGTGGCGTCCTGGCCGGCGCCGTCGCGCGCCTCAAGGTCGGCAAGGCCTTCGAGGATGCGGACGGCCGGATCTTCGGACGTGCCATCATCCGCAAATCGCAGGATGCCCATCAGGGCGACGGGCGAACCGTAGAGGCTGGGCTTGCCCCATTCCGATTGCGGCGGCTTTGGTTGGTCGCCGGCGTCCACGTCTTCCCATACCATGATGACGCCCGGGTGGGCGCCGAACACGCTCTCGGCCCGGGCCAGCTGTTCGCGCGCCTTCTGCTCCTGCTCGCGATACTTTCTCGCCGCGCCGCGAGCGCCGTCGGAAATTCGCAGGGCCCAGAGAAGGGCGGCAATGCCGAAAG
>CAZTMG010000009.1:14829-27296 GCA_964614815.1 uncultured Rhizobium sp.
CTGGGTCAGGGTCATGTCCATGGGTCTGGTCCCGCAGGAGCCGAATCACTACGCGAGGCATCCTACAGGCGGATGGCCTCAGTTAACCAAATGGAAGGGACGGGAGTTAACGCGCCGTTAAGCGCCTGTCGTGGCCGGCAAATTTTGCCGTGCAGGACCAGGCCCCGGGACGGTCGGCCGGCTCCATCCAAATGGCCAGCAAAATCAGGCAGATGACCTCAGCCGCTTGCAGCCCGGCCTGTTGGCGGACGCCTGCGGCGGGGGCGTCGAGGCGATGGGGAGAAGGCGTGCGCGCCAGCCTGGTCAGATTTCCTGGTTGTAGTGGCCGACCTCGGGGAATTTCGCGAGGCGGGGTTTCACTTCATTCCGGAACAGGGCCCGCATGTCGTCCTCGCCCTGCATGGACTCCACCACCACCACCAGTTCGGGCTTGTTGGACGAGGCGCGGACGAGGACCCAGGAGCCATCCTCCAGCGTGACGCGGGCGCCGTTGACCGTGTTCACGTCGACGACCTTGCGACCAAGAATCTCCCCGCCCGATTTCCCCAGCGCCTGATAGTCTGCGACGACCTGGTCGACGACCGCATACTTCCTCTCGTCGTCGCAATGGGGCGACATGGTGAGCGAGGTCCACGCATCGCCGAGATCGGCCTTGAGGTCCGACAGCGAGCGGCCGGGATTGCGGTCGAGCATCATCAGCACGGCGGCGGCGGCGACGAGAGCGTCGTCATAGCCGTAACCGTAGGGCCGCCGGAAGAACATGTGGCCCGACTTCTCGAAGCCGGCGAGGGCGTCGAGCTCCGTGGTGCGGCGCTTGATGTAGGAGTGGCCGGTCTTGAAGTAGTCGACGGTCGCGCCGTTCTCCCTGAGGACGAGATCGGTCTTGTAGAGGCCTGTGGACTTCACATCGACCACGAAGGTCGCGCCCTTGTGCAGTCTCGAAAGATCGCGCGCGAGCAGAAGGCCGATCTTGTCGGCGAAGATTTCCTCGCCCTTGTCGTCGACCACGCCGCAACGGTCGCCATCGCCGTCGAAGCCGATGCAGAGATCGGCCCCGTATTCCTTCACGGCCTGTCCCATCGCGACCAGCATCTCATGGTCTTCCGGGTTCGGGTTGTACTTTGGGAAGGTGTAGTCGAGACTGGTGTCCATCTCGATTACCTCGGCCCCCATGGCTCGCAAGGCGTCGGGCGCAAAGGCGCCGGCGGCGCCGTTTCCGCAGGCGCAGACGACCTTCAGCCTGCGTGTGAGCTTCGCATTGCTCGAAACGCTTGCGATGTAGCGCTCGCGCATGCCGTCGACCCGGATCAGCTTGCCCCCGGGCTGAGGACTGAATCGTCCATCGAGGACGATCTCCCTGAGCCTGCCCATCTCTTCCGGACCGAAGGTCAGCGGCCTGTTCGCGCCCATCTTGACGCCCGTCCAGCCATTCTCGTTGTGGCTGGCGGTGACCATGGCGACACAGGGAATGTCGAGCTCGAACTGCGCAAAATAGGCGACGGGGGACAGGGCAAGGCCGATGTCGTGAACTTCGCAGCCGGCTTCCAGCAGCCCGAGGGTGAGCGCCTGCTTGATGGAGAGGGAGTAGGAGCGGAAATCGTGGCCGGTCACGATGCGCGGGGCGACCCCCATCTCCCGGATCAGCGTGCCGAGGCCGAGGCCGAGCGCCTGCACGCCCAGGAAGTTCAGCTCCGGCGCCTTCGGGTATTGCGGGCCGCCGAACCACCAGCGCGCATCATATTCCCGGAAACCCGTGGGCTTCACCAGCGGCGTTGTCTCAAAATCGAACGTGTTGGCCTGGAGGTCGGTGCGAGGCTTTTTCATCGTCGATCCCGGAGAAGTTATGGATGCGCCCGGCAGGAGTCGGGGCGGGCGATTTCCTTACGGCACAGCAAGCGGAGGGCCAAGCCGCAACCTGCGTTTTGCGTGGCGCGGCGGACATGGCAGGATCGGGCCGCACCAGGAGGAAACAGCATGGCGCTGACGGGCGGATGCTACTGCGGGGCAGTGCGGTATGAGGCCGAGGGACCACCCATGCTGAAGGCGCAATGCCACTGCCGCGCCTGCCAGCATATCGCGGGCGGGGGGCCGAACTATTTCATGCTGATGCCGGTCGCAGGCTTCCGGTGGACGGCCGCGGAGCCGAAGAGCTTCACGAAGCCCGGCAAGGAGAATGCCGTGACGCGATTCTTCTGCGCCGTCTGCGGCACGCATATCACAACGCGGCGTCCCGGACTCGACGCCGTGGTTCTGAAGGTCGGCACGCTGGATGAGCCGGCGGAATTCGGCGGCCCGATGGTCGCGATCTTCACGGAAGAGGAACAGGCCTTCCATGTGACCCCGCCCGGCCTGCCGAAGTTCGCGAAGCTTCCGCCGCCCCGGTGACGCAGTTCATGTCTTGACCGGTTCGCGCGGTTTTCGTCACGCTGGTTGCGGAACGAGGGAGGGACTTCATGCGGACTGGCCTGGTCATGGCGTTTGCGATCCTGCTCGCGCCGGCGGCGCATGCGCAGGAATCGGGATGCGCGCTTCTCAACACGCTGGTCGCGGCTGCGGAGGGGGGCTTCCTCGATCAGCGGGGTGACGAGTGGGATGATGGCTGGTTCGACTCCAAGATCTACATGACTGGCGCCGACGATTGTTCGGTCAATGCGGGGGATGACAACCTGTTCTACTGTGCGTGGGGGTTCGATTCGCCCGCGGACGCCAATTCGCTTGCGACCGCTCTCTCGGATGCGGCGACGCAGTGCCTGCCCGGCTGGGCAGCGCTCGACACGGCCGGCCGTAAGTCATCGAACAATCTCACCATCACGAAGGGGCTTACGCTCTCCGGCGTGGGCGTCCACGCGGGCGCGCAGGTCCTGGTGTTTGCCGAGTCGTTCGAGAATTCTCAGGAAAGCCAGGTGACGATCGAGGTGCGTCGCAAGGGGCGACGGTAGCGCGGCGAGGCGGCTTGGCCTAACACTTGCTGCTGAACCGTCCCTGCTGCGAGGTTTCGCATGGCGTTGCTTGTCCTCAGCGTTGTCGGCAGCGACCGGCCGGGCCTGACCAAGGCGATTGCGGCAGCCGTTCTCTCCGCGCGCGGCAACTGGCTTGAAAGCCATCTCGCGCTGTTGGGCGGGCTTTATGTTGGTTCGGTGCTGGTCGACGTGGACCAGGGGAATATCGAAACCTTGCGCGCAGCCGTGGCCGCCATCGACGCGGCGGGACTCGAAGTGCGCATCGTTCCCGCGCGCGAGGGCGTGGACGCTGCCGGCGCGACGCTGGACTTCAGCCTGGTCGGGCAGGACCGGCCCGGCATCGTCAACCAGGTGACGGCTGCGGTGAGCGCGCTCGGCGCCAATATCGAGACGTTCGAGACGTGGCTGTCGAAGGAAAGCCATTCCGGGGCGTCCCTCTTCCACATGGCCGCCAACCTGCGCCTGCCTGCGGGGCTGGACGCCGCGAAGGTGCAGGCCGCGCTCGAGGCGATCTCGGGCGAGATCATGGTGGATGTGGCGGTGACGCCCGCATGATGTGCATGAGCATGGCGCGCCGGGCGCCGGAGGCCTGCTGATACGGCGAGCGTTCCCTGCGCCATGAACCGAGCGGGCGGCCAGTTCTCAGGCCTCGCTCTCGTATTCCAGCTCCACAGGCCCCGTCATGATGACGTGGTCGGTGGCTTCGGACCATTCGATCTCGATGTCGCCGCCGTCATTGTGGACGAGGGCGCGGCGGTCGGTGAGGTTGCGGCGGGCGGCGGCGACGATGGCGGCGCAGTTGTTGGAGCCGCAGGCAAGTGTCTGGCCGGCATTGCGCTCCCACGTGCGCAGGCGGGTTTCGGTGCGCGAGAGAACCTGCAGGAAGCCGACATTGACGCCCTGCGGGAAGAGCGGATGCCATTCGACCAGAGAGCCGACGGCCTTCACGTCCACCTTGTCGAGATCGGGCACGAAGAACACGACATGCGGATTCCCCATGTTCACCGCCCCGGGCAGCGAGAGATAGGGCTGGTCGATCGGCCCGATCTTCAGATCGATGCCGCGCGTATCCATCCGCTCCGCCAGCGGGATCTCCTCCCATTTGAGCAGGGGAGAACCCATGTCGACCGAAATCTTCGCCGGGCCGAGGCGATCCGCCTTCAGGCGGCCTGCGACAGTCTCGACGACGACTCTGTCCTTGCCGGTTTCCTCCATCACCAGCCAGGCGACGCATCGCGTGGCGTTGCCGCAAGCCTCCGCGGAGGAGCCATCCTTGTTCCAGATGCGCATGAAGACATCGCCGGCCCGCGTCTGTTCCATCGCGATGACCTGGTCGGCGCCGACGCCGGTGGCGGGATCGGCAAGAGCCGCAACCTGTTGCGGCGAAAGGGTCAGGCCGCCCTTCCTGTCATCGAAGATGACAAAGGAGTTTCCGGCGCCGTTCATCTTCCAGAACTTCATGGGGGGAGATGTAATTCGTCCATGACAGCGGCGCTAGGTGGGCGGGGCGGGTTGTACTTCCTGTTTTCCTTGCGCGCCATCAGGAAGACGCTAAGCCTTCCGGCTCGGAAAAAGGGGCCGTGCATGCGCGTTGTGTTTCTGGGTATGGCTGTAGCTGTACTGTCGGCATGCGCCTCCCAGCAGGAGTCGACAGTGACCGAACCCACCGTTGCGGCCAAGACGATTGATCGTGAATCCCATCTCTATCTCGAGGAGGTGGAGGGTGACGCGGCGCTGGCGTGGGTCCGGGCGCAGAATGAGCGGTCGCTGAAAGTGCTGGAGGGCGATCCACGCTTCCCCGGCTATTACGACGCCGCGCTGAAGATCGCCACATCGAAGGACAGGATCCCTTACGGCGCGATCCGCGGCGGTCTGGTCTACAATTTCTGGCAGGATGAGGCGCATGAGCGCGGCCTGTGGCGTCGCACCAGCCTTGCCGGTTATGCGAGCGCGAACCCGCAGTGGGAGACGCTGCTGGATGTAGATGCGCTGGCGAAGGCCGAGGGCGCGAACTGGGTGTACAAGGGCGTGCAGTGCCTGCCGCCTGAGCAGGTGGACTGTCTGCTCCAGCTATCCGATGGCGGCAAGGATGCGGTGCGCGTGCGCGAGTATTCGATTGCGGGGGGCGGCGCCAAGGCAGGCTTCGTCGCGGGCGGCTTCGACATTCCCGAGGCGAAGACCTCTTTCGTCTGGGAGAACAAGGACGCGCTGCTGGTCTCGACTGACTGGGGCGCCGATGGATCGACCCTGACCGAGAGCGGTTATCCGTTCGTAGTGAAGCGTCTGAAACGCGGACAGCAGCTCGCCGAAGCGCAGGAGCTGTTCCGTGGCGCCAGGGAGAATGTCGGCGTTTGGCCGATGGCTTTCGAGGACGAGGCGGGCCGGCGCTGGTTCGGCGTCAGCCAGGCCGAGACCTTTTTCACCACCAACTATTTCGTGTTCGGCGATGATGGCGCGGCCATCAGGCTGCCCATTCCGAAGAAAGCCACGCCGCAGGGTCTGTTCGCCGACACGCTGCTGCTGACCCTGGAAGAGGACTGGACCCCGGCGGGCCAGGGCCAGTTCATGGCGGGCGACCTTGTCGGCTTCAGCTGGAGCGGTTTCCTTGCCGATGGCAAGCTGCCGCGCGTGGAGCTGGTTTTCCGCCCGACATCGAAGCAGGCGCTGCAGGGTGTGGGCGTCACCCGAAACAGCGTCCTGGTCAACATTTCTGACAATGTCGTCGTGAAGGTGATGGCGTATTCCAGGATCGGCGGACAGTGGTCGTCGGCGGAGGTGGGGCTGCCGCCGAACGGCTCGGCCGGCGTGATCTTTGCGAGCGAGAAGGAGACGATGGCGTTCCTCGGTTACGAGGGCTATCTCTCGCCGGACACGCTCTACATGTACGACAGCGCCACGGGCGACGTCAGGCAGCTGCGCCAGTTGCCAGCATGGTTCGATGCCGCGCCCTACCAGGTCGACCAGTTCGAGGCGGTCTCGAAGGACGGAACCAGGGTTCCGTATTTCGTGGTGCGACGGAAGGATCTGAAACTCGACGGGAAGAATCCGACGCTGGTGTACGGCTATGGCGGGTTTCAGGTGAGTCAGACGCCGAGTTATTCGGGCACGGTGGGCAGGCTCTGGCTGGAGCAGGGCGGCGTCTATGTGGTGGCGAACATCCGCGGCGGTGGCGAGTTTGGACCGGCATGGCATCAGGCCGGGCTCAAGACCAGACGTCAGGTGGTGTACGACGACTTCATCGCCGTGGCCGAGGACCTGATCGCGAGAAAGATCACCACGCCGCGGCATCTCGGGGCGATGGGCGGATCGAATGGCGGCCTGCTGATGGGCGTGATGTACACGCAGCGTCCGGACCTGTTCAGCGCGATCGTCTGTCAGGTGCCGCTGCTGGACATGCTGCGCTATCACAAGCTGCTCGCGGGGGCGTCGTGGATGGACGAGTATGGCGATCCGGACATCGCCGAGGAGCGCGCCTTTCTTGAGGGACTCTCGCCCTATCACAATGTCGACGCGGCCAGGACATATCCCGAAATCTATTTCGAGACATCCACCAAGGATGACCGCGTGCATCCGGGTCATGCACGCAAGATGGCGAAGCTGCTCGAAGAGATGGGCAAGCCGTTCCTCTACTACGAGAACATCGACGGCGGCCATTCGGCGGCGGCGAACCAGCGCGAGGCGGCCAGGCGCGCGGCGCTGGAATTCACCTATCTGGCACGCAAGCTGATCGACGGGAAGTAGACGTTCGCGCATTTAGCGGGCGGATGGAATCGCGAGACCAGCGGGAAGGCCCAATGCCGACAAAAGGAAGGGCGCCGAGCGACGGCGCCCTTCAGTCGCGCTTCCGGACGGCATGAATCGGGAGCCGGGAGCGAAAGAAAGGAAGACCGGGACTACTTTTTCAGCGCGGCCTGGCGCTCCAGCTCGCGCGCGCCTTCGAGAATGCCGTACAGGCCGATATTTCCTTCGTGGCAGGCGTATTCGAAGATTCCCACCGAGCGCCAGAATTCGTACTCCCCGCCCCAGGGCTTCTCCCAGGTGACCGGATCGTCGATCTCGAACTGGTACAGCAGGCGGTTGTCCGCGACGCGGGTGAATCGCTCGGTCACCTTCACCTGGTCGGAGGCCCCATAGAGCTCCTGGAAGGGATGATAATTCTTCGTCTCGACGATGAGCGTATCTCCCTCATAGCGGCCGATGGCGTCTCCCGACCATGGCCGGATGCTGGCATAGGCGGGATTGTGCTCCGCCCCGATGCGGATGATGCGGATGTCATGGATCATCTCGACCCAGATGGCGACGGAGTCGCGGCCCTGGGTGATCTGGTAATTGTTGTTGTACAGCACCGGCCGCATCACGCCGCCAGCCGTGGTCGGCATGAAGATGCAGCGTTCCGGCAGGCCGCGGGATTCCGGACCGTCATAGCTGCCGGCTTCCGCGCTTGTATCGTCGGTCTGGGCGATGCGGCGGTTCGGCCGAGGCGGAGCGTCAGCCTTGCGGGGCGGAACACGGCCGTCGGGGGTGGTAAGGAGCGACGAGCGCGGCTGGCCGCGGACGCGCATCACCTGTGTGCCCGGATCGGTCCAGAAGCGATTGTAGCCGAGATTGGTGTTGCGATCCGTGGGGGCGCCGGCGCTGGGATCAGTGGGCGCGTCGCCGGCGCGGCGGTAGTCCTCGGCGCGGCCCTGGACGCGGGCGGCCTGCTCCTCGGTCAGCACAAGGGCGGTGAACTCCTTCGGCCGCTCGACAGGCGTGGTCGTCGCATTGCTCCAGACGCCGCTGATGTCGGGCTGTCCGTAGCCGTTCTTCGGCGGAACATAGCCGTCATACACCGGCTTGGCGTAGGCGTCGGCGGAGTAGGGGTTTACCTGCGCAAGGGCGGGGGCCGTCCACAGCGCCGCGGAAAGCGCAAGCAGAGAAGCCTTGATATGCATATGGATCCTCCCCTCAGTCAGAGTCCTTCGCCGCAAGCTCGACCTTCACGAAGCGCGCGAGGGCGTCGATCTGGTCGGCGGTCAGCGTGGCGCCGAAGCCGGGCATCTCGGGCGCGCCCCGGGTGATGAAGTTCTTCACGTCGGCGAGGGCCGCGGTATTCGTGAGCCGGGGCGCGCTGCCGCCCGGAATGCCTTGGCCGGCCGGGCCATGACAGAGCGCACAGTTCGCAGCATAGAGCTGACGTCCCGTTGCAAGCTGGGCCGGCGTCGCCGTGATAGTCTCGACCGGAGCAGCCGGCGCTGCCGTGCTGCTGGCCGCGGCGCCGCTGGCCGAAGGCATGCGCGCGCCCGGCAGGGAGAGAACCACAAGTTCGGCGGGCTGGTTCTGCGCCGACAGCGCAACGGCGATGTACTGCCGCCCGCGATGTTCGTAGGTCATGGGCGCGCCGGAGGTAAGTCCGGGCAGTTTGAATTCATGCACGATGGCGCCGGTCGCCTTGTCGTAGGCGCGGAACATCGGCCCGCCAGGGTCGCCGCCGATATTCCCTGACTCGGCCAGGAACATGAGCGTTTTCGTCACCAGGGGGGATGGCCGCACCGAGATCTGGCCCATGTTGTCCCAGTCGAGCGGGAGGTCCTTTATCTCCGGCAGGTTGCGGATCGAATCCGGCGCGCCGCCGATCGAGCGCGACCAGATATGCTCTCCGGTGTTCATGTCGGTCGCCGTGACCAGCGCCCATGGCGGCTTGTTGAGCGGAAGGCCGTTTGGCAGGCGCAGCACGCCGCCGGAGACGGCGGAGTAGTCCCACTCCGTCTTCGACTTGTCCGACTTCCGCAGGCCAAGGCCCATGAACGTGTTCCGGGTGGGAACGAACAGCGTGTTCGTCTCGAGGTCCACCGCGCCGCCGTTCCAGTTCGCGCCGCCGCCATAGTTCGGATAGACGATGGTGCCCTTGTTGGTCGAAGTCACCAGCGTCGGGGGCGTGTACATGGGGCCCTTGGTGTAGAACGACAGTTCCTTCATCGCTGCGGCCTTGATCTCGGGCGTGAAGTCGATGACGTCCTCCTCGTGGAAACCAAGTCGCGAGTAGGGTGCCGGCCTGGTCGGGAAGGGCTGTGTCGGGGACAGCTTTTCTCCCGGCACGGCCATCTCCGTCGGCACGGGGCGTTCCTCGATCGGCCATACGGGCTCGCCCGTTTCGCGATTGAAAACGAAGTTCATGCCCTGCTTCGTGAGGACGCTGATGGCCTTGATGGTTTTGCCGTCCTTCCTGATGTCGTGCAGGATCGGCGCGGCGGGCAGGTCATAGTCCCAGACGCCGTGGTGCAGGATCTGGAAGTGCCACTTGCGCACGCCCGTTTTTGCATCAAGCGCGACGATGCTCTCCCCGTACAATCCATCGCCCGGCTTGTCGCCGCCCCAGAAATTGTTCGTTGAGCTTTCGACGGGCAGGTAGACGAGGCCGAGCTCCGGATCAGCCGACATCATCGACCACACGGAGGCCGCGCCGAAATCCTTCCAGCTGCCGTTTTCCCAGGTCTCGTTGCCGAATTCGCCGGGACGCGGGATGGTGTGGAAGCGCCACAGCTGCTTGCCGGTCCGTACGTCGAAACCGCGGACATAGCCGGGCGTGCCGCCCTTGCGCTGGATCGTGTCGTCGCCGATCATCTGGATAACGATCACATCGCCCACCACGATGCCCGGGGCGGTGGAGTTCATGTCCTGCAGCGGGCGGTCGTCGTCCGGCGGCAGGAGGTCCTTCATCAGGTCGACCTGACCGTTGACGCCGAAATTCGGATCGGGCTGTCCGGTGACGGCGTCGATGGAGAGCAGGCGGCCATCGATCGTGTTGTGGAGGATGCGGCGGGCCTTTCCATCGGTCCACCACGAGACGGCGCGGCTTGAGCCGGAGAAGGCGCGGGTGGATGGCTTGCGGTAAGGATCAGGTTCGTAGGTCCAGAGCGTGGCGCCGGTGGATGGGTCGATCGCGGAGACGCGGGTGCCGCCGTGTGGAACGTACATCACGCCATCGACGACGAGCGGCGTCGCCTTCCAGTTTGGATCCGGGCGACCTGCGACATCGGAGGCGCGCCAGCGCCAGGCGATCTCGAGCTGGTTGACATTCTGGGCGTTGATCTGGTCGAGCGCGGAATAACGCGTGTTCCCCAGATCCGCCCCCCAGGTAATCCATTCGCCGGGCTTGCGCGCCTGCGGATCGGCGGCGGCGTGGTGTGGTGTCGCGCCGTCGCGCGCCGCCACCATCTGCGTGCAGCCAATCGCCAGCGCAGCTGCAGCCGCAAGCGCGGCCAGCCCAAGGCCCGCCCGATGTTTCATTCGCTCCTCCCGGCCGCTGGTCTGACGCAGCGATTTGCAGTCCTTATGGACGGCAAAGTTGACTGGGGCGGGCAAAAAGTAAAGGGCCTGCGCGTGGAGGGGAGCGGTCTCAGGCGTGTGCGGGGGGAACCCGTGAACAGATCGCGGCGGCGTCAAGTCGAACTACGGACTGACGACAGCCCGCCACGCCACATAGGCGGCGACGAGGATGACAAGCACGGCAAAGGCGCGGCGCAGGACAAGCTGCCGCCCGGCCAGCCTTCCTGCCAGCAACAGGCCGACGAGGCCGCCCATGGCCCCGCCTCCCAGCAGGATGGCGGCAAGGCGCCAGTCGACGAGGCCGGAGGCGGCATAGTTGAGCGACGTCGCCGCGCCGAAAAGGGCTACGGAGACGAGCGACGACGCCGTTGCATTGGCCATGTTCATGCCGGTCGCCAGCATCAGTCCCGGCACGATGAGAAAGCCGCCGCCAATGCCGAAGAACCCCGCGGCCAGACCCGTCAGGAGACCAAGCGGGGCAAGACGCATCACGATGCGCGCGCTCAGGCGGACGTTCGGATCGCCTTCGGACCTTGGACGTTGCAGCATGGAAGCGCCAATCGCCGCCATGGCGGCCGCAAACGCGATCAGGAGTTGCCGTCCGTCGATGATCTTGGCGAGGCTGGAGCCGGCCAGGGACCCGGCAAGGCCTGCAACAGCAAAGGTCATGGCGCACGGCCATTTCACCCGGCCGCCGCGCCAATGTCCGACAAGGTTGAAGGCTGCATTGACAGCGACAGCCGTGCTGGCGGTGCCGATGGCAAGGTGAGGGTCTGCGACGCCGACAACGTAGAGCAGAAGCGGCGCGGCCAGAACTGACCCACCGCCGCCGAACAACGCCAGCAGCAGGCCGACGATCGCGCCGCTGGCAAGTGTCGCTGCAATGGCGATGCCGCTGAGTGCAATCATTGCGTGGTCGCGCGGTTCCACGGAGCAAGGGCGATGAGTTTCGCCATGCCGCACCAGCCGCTGACGCCCGCAAAGGTGAGGCCCGCGCCCATCAGCGCCGGAATGGCGAGGAAGTAGGGATGGACGGCCAGCGTCAGGGCAATGCCGCCCAGGACAAGCAAGCCAATCACGATCTGCACCTGCCGCATCAGTTCGATCGGGGCGCCCGCCTTCCGTCTCACTGGGAGGCCGGCGCGTTTCCAGGCATCAAGGCCGCCTTCCAGCATGAAGGCGGGTCCCGCCACGTGGGAGGCGAGTCGCGCGCAATTGGCGCCAGTGCGCATGCCGGACTTGCAATGGAAAGCGATGTCGCCCTGCGCGCCCGAGGCGGCTGCGAGATTGATGTGGCTCGTCTCGAGAGCGGATAGCGGCATGGAGACGGCGCCGGGAATATGCTCGCGCGCGTATTCATCGGCTTCGCGGATGTCGATCAGGGTGAGATTGCCGTCCTTCAGGCGGCCTGCCGCTTCTTTCGGAGTGATGGGAGAAAGTGTCGTCATTTGAGTTTTTCCGGACAGTAGATGGACGCAAGGGTTGCAATGACCTTCAGCACGGCGGGATCGGCGATCCGGTAGAAGATCGTCTGGGACTCGCGCCGCGTGCTGACGAGCGCCTGCTCGCGCAGCACGGCGAGATGCTGTGACAGGGCCGACTGCGAGAGGCCGACGCGATCCTGGATCTCGCCGACATTGAGTTCGCCATCGCCGAGTTCGCACAGGATCAGAAGCCGGCGTTCGTTGGACATAGCGCGCAGCAGCGCCGCGGCCTGTTCTGCGCTGGCCTCGAACCGGGCCTTGAGGGCGGGGGTCATCTTCATGACCCTTATATATCAGATCTTGCTAAATTAGCAATACCTATTATATCGGGGCGAGAAAGGACATTCACATGAGCCCGCAGACCCGCATTCCCGACATTGAGGCCTTCTTCGACCCGCGCACGTCGACAGTCAGCTATCTTGTGGTCGACCCGGCGACGAAGCAGGGCGCGATCATCGATCCGGTGCTGGATTTCGACGCCGCGACAGCCCGCATCTCAACGGAATCGGCAGACAAGATTCTTGCTTCGGCGCGGGCGCAAGGCGTCAAGGTCAGATGGATTCTCGAAACGCACGCACATGCAGATCACCTGTCCGCGGCGCACTATCTCCGCGAAGCGACGGGGGCAGACGTGGGCATCGGGTCCAGGATCACCCAGGTTCAGCACCTGTTCGCGCCGATATTCGGGGCAAGGGATGTTTCAGACGACGGGCGC
>CAZTMG010000010.1:0-5569 GCA_964614815.1 uncultured Rhizobium sp.
GGACCAGGGGGCGGCGCGGGCCAGCGCCCGGCTCTCGCGCAGCTGCGGCCGAACGCCGTCGATGACGGTAACGAGTCTGGGCGTCTTGCCTTCCACGGCGAAGGCGGTGCGGATGGTCTCGCTGGCGGTGAGGTGCGCGCGGCCCTCAAGGACGGCGCAGGCCGATGAGCCGGGCGCGATCGCAAGGGCGGCGATGCGGGGATTTTCCACGATGTTGCGATAGCCGAAGGCGAGCTTGTTGCCGGGGCGTTCGGCGAGCTGCGCCTGGTCGCCGGCAAGACGCAGCAGGAGGCCTGCGGGGTCGCCCTTGGGGCTGATGTCGATGAGACCGCGCCTGTCCATGGTCGCCAGCGCCAGAAAGCGCGTGGCGTTGACAAAGGCGACAGGGTCCTGCGGCGCCGCGGCTGGGCTGGCGTCCCAGAAGGCGGAGCGGATCAGCGCCTTCGCGCAGTGGATGAAGCATTCCTCGATCGCGATGTCGACATCGGGGGCGGAGCAGGATCTCACCCGCCCATTGGCGCGAAGGGTTTCGCCGATGCCTGGCACAAGGCAGAGCACGCCGGCGCCGTCGCCGGGCTCGGGCAGACGGGGATCGTCCAGTGTGTCGAGCCGAAGGGTGAGCGTGTTCGCGTCCTTGCGACGGACGAAGCCTGCGGCCGCGCCCGCAAGCGTGACGCGCGGTCCGTCAGGCTTGCCGATGCCGATGAAGGCGAGGGTGGTCTGGCCGAGCCAGGCGTCCGCGGACGCATCCAGATGATCGATGATCTTCATCTTCACGCCCAGCGCGGGCGCGCCGCCGATGGCGGCCTCAACCTGCTGGACAGTGGTGATGTGATCTGACATGCCGGCAGCATGCGTCAGTTGCGAATTATTCGCAACTTGAAAATGGAGAGTCGCCACGACTCGTTTAGGCCCTCGCGATAAGGCGAGGGTCCGGAAGCCTGGGCATGGACACGTTCGACGCAGATGCAGTGGTGATCGGGGCTGGAGCGGTCGGCCTCGCCTGCGCGCGGGCGCTGGCGCTGAGGGGGCGCGACGTGCTGGTGCTGGAGGCTGCCGGCGCGATCGCGACGGAGACATCCTCGCGCAATTCCGAAGTGATCCACGCCGGGCTGTACTACACGCCGGGATCGCTCAAGGCGCGGCTGTGCGTGGAGGGGCGGCGGAAGCTCTACCAGTACTGCGCGGCGCATGGCGTGGAGGCGCATCGGTGCGGCAAGCTGGTTGTCGCGGTGGATGACGCCGAATCCGCGGCGACGCCGGCGCTGCTGAAGCGGGCGCTGGAGAATGGCGTGGAGGACATCCGGCTGGTCGATGGCGCGGAGGCCCGGCGGCTGGAGCCTGCGCTTTCGCCGGAGGTCAGGGTCGCGATCCATTCGGAGACCAGCGGGCTGTTCGACAGCCATGCCTATTTCCTGGCGCTGCAGGGCGAGATCGAGGATCGCGGCGGGGCGCTGGCGTTCAATACGCCGGTGGTTCGGGGCGAGGCGGTGAAGGACGGCGTGGTGATCGAAACCGGCGGCGGCAGCCCCTCACGCATCAGGGCGCGGAGCGTCATCAACGCGGCCGGACATCACGCCCTTTCGGCGGCGCGCGCGATTGCAGGCGGACCGGACTATCCGGGGATGAGGATGCGCTGGGTGAAGGGGTCATACTTCACCGCGAGCGGGCGGGCGGCGTTCGCGCGCCTGATCTACCCGATGCACAATTCGACGACGCAAGGCCTTCATCTCGCCATCGACCTCGGCGGGCGCACGCGGCTGGGGCCGGATGCGGAATGGCTGGCCGAGGATGCAGCCCCGCCATTCGACTATGAGGTTGATCCTGCGCGCGCGGAACACTTCTACAGGGAAGTGCGTCGCTACTGGCCCGGCCTCAGGGACGGCGCCTTGCAGCCCGACTATTCCGGCGTACGCCCCAAGATCGTGGGCAAGGGCGAGCCCAGCGCCGACTTCCTGATCGACGGTCCCGGACGGCACGGCGTGGCGGGCCTGGTCAACCTTATCGGCATCGAGAGTCCGGGCCTTACAAGCTCGCTGGCCATCGGCGATATGGTCGCCGGCCTCGTCTAGTCAGGAAGGAGCCGTCCGACGGCCCCTTCCCGCGTGACGCTGCGGGCGTCGACCGCCTTGGCGGCGCAGCCGCAATGCATTCGCCCGGGCCGGATCGCTTTCCGACCCGTCCTGCCGCATGCCCGCACAGGGAGGGTCGGTGGGAAGGTCGGTCCCGATCATTGTCGGGACTTGCAAGGGAAAACGGAGCCGAGCCGCTCATTCATCTGCCGGAATCCGGCGCGCGGGCGGCGCGGGCGACCGGTCCAGGCGGACCGTCTTCGCCGCCTTGCGCTCCCACCCCGCCGCGCGTATACCGCGCGCCTCGCCATCCGGTGGGGTAGCTCAGCTGGTTAGAGCGCAGGACTCATAATCCTGAGGTCGCGGGTTCGATTCCCGCCCCCACTACCATTCGTCCGGACAGGCTAATTTTTCCAGACAGCTTGCGATGAAAGCAATTACGGCCCGGATATTATCCGGGCCGCCTCCAATTAATTCGACGCAATCTTACTTAACGAGATATTTCTCGCGCTTCTCGCCCTTGCGTTCGAGAGCCTTCAACCATTTCGGGGTGGGGCCGCGGCCTGTGTATATCTCGCCGTTCGGGCCAATGTATTTCGGCTTGAGCTTCACGCCCTTGTCGGAGCGTTGACGGCGACCATTCGGACCCTTGCCGATCAATTCATCCAGGCTGAACCCCTCGGCAACAGCCAAAGCCTTGAGTTTCTGCAGGGTTTCGGAACGCGCCTCGTCCTTGCGGGCCTGAATGGCCTTGTTCACGCGAGCCAGAAGCTCATTCAGTTCTGAAAGAGAAAGTCCTTCGACATTTGGCAGTCGCGTCGCCATGAACAGCCCCTGTGCGTTTTCTCGACCTGTCCAACCCTTCCCGACCGCGAATCTCAGCTTATTCGGACACAATATCAATACAACAAACTATATTAAATTGTGGCTGAATTTTAACTGGCGGGAAAAACTTGTCCGGACGACTCACCTGTCGGGCGATGCGCCGGCGGATGGGGAAAACACCGCACGCGCAGGCGCGCCGTCCGAAAACCGGGACGCACGGCTGACGCCACGGAGGGCATCGACGCGGAGGCGGCGCGTTTGCTTAGATTGCCGGGATGCTGAAGCCCGGAAAGAGCCCCTTCTACACCGAAGAGCACGAAGCCTTCCGCGCCGTGGTGCGGCGGTTCGTGGCGAAGGAGATCGAACCGTTCGCACATGACTGGGACGAGGCCGGGGAGTTCCCGCGCGAGCTCTATCGCAAGGCGGCGGCCATCGGCCTGCTGGGACTGGGCTTTCCAGAGGCGTTTGGCGGCGTCCCTGCCGACCCCTTCATGCGGATCGTCGCTTCGCAGGAACTGGCGCGACATGGGGCGGGCGGGGTCAACGCCAGCCTGATGAGTCACGGCATCGGCGCGCCGCCCATCGTGGCGGGGGCGCGACCGGAGATACAGGCGCGGGTGCTGCCGGGGATCATTGCGGGCGAGACGATTTCGGCGCTGGCGATCACGGAGCCCGGCGCCGGATCGGATGTCGCCAACCTGCGCACGACGGCGCGGCGGGAGGGCGACCACTATGTGGTGAACGGGGAAAAGACGTTCATCACGTCCGGCTATCGCGCCGACTGGCTGACCGTGGCGGTGCGGACGGGGGGAAGCGGCGCGGAGGGGGTAAGCCTGCTGCTGACGCCGGGAGATACGCCAGGCTTGACGCGGACGAAGCTGAAGAAGATGGGCTGGTGGGCGTCGGACACCGCGACGCTGCACTTCGACAATTGCCGCGTGCCGGCGGAATACCTGATCGGCGAGGAAGGCGGCGGCTTCCCTCTCATCATGCGCAACTTCAACGCCGAACGCATGGGCATGTCCGCCTCGTGCGCGGCCTATGCGCGGGTGTGCGTGGAGGAAGCCGTCGCCTATGCACGCGAGCGCCAGACGTTCGGCAAGCCTCTGGTACGGCATCAGGTCATCCGTCACAAGCTGGTGGACATGATGCAGAGAGTGGTGGCGACGCAATCCATGCTGGAGCTGCTGGCGTGGCGCCTGATGCAGGGCGAGAGCCCGGTCGCGGAGATCTGCATGCTGAAGAACCAGGCGACGCAAACGATGGCGTTCTGCGCTTCCGAGGCCGTGCAGATCTTCGGCGGCGCTGGCTTCATGCGAGGGGCGAAGGTGGAGCGCATCTATCGCGAGGTGAAGGTCAACGCGATCGGCGGCGGCGCCGAGGAGATCATGAAGGATCTCGCCAGCCGGCAGATGGGGTTGTAGCAGGCTGCCGGAGCGAGGCGGCCTTCCGCCCGGACGCCCGGGGCGGCCTGCCTACGCATCCAGCAGGCCCAGGATGTCGCCCAGCGACTGTCCCACATGAAGAACGCGGGCGCGGGTTTCCGTATCGGGCTGGATCAGGTCCGGGACCATCACGGTCATCAGACCGGCTGCGTGCGCCGAGGCGACCCCGGTGGGCGAGTCCTCGATGGCCAGCACATCGTGCGGACGCTGGCCGAGCAGCCCCGAAGCCTTGAGGTAGGGCTCCGGATGCGGTTTGCCGTTCGCCACATCCTCGCGCGTGACGATGCCGCGGAAACGGCTGGCGAGATCATGGACGCGGAGATGCTTCTCGACCCAGCCGGGACCCGACGAAGTGGCGAGGGCGTAGGGAGTCGCCGATCCATCCAGCCGGTCCAGCAGGGCGGCGACGCCGGGCTTCAGCGGCGCGCTGCGATCGCCAATATGCTCGCCGACAGTTGCGTAGAAGTCATCAAGAGGGAAAGCATCGCCGAAGTATTGCTGCATGAGGGCCGAGCTGGCCTGCCGGTGCTTGCCCACCAGCGACAGGAACTGCTCGTGCGTGAATGGCACGCCATGCCGGTCGGCGGCGGCCATGTAGGCCTCCAGAACAAGCGCTTCGCTGTCGATCAGCGTGCCGTCGAGATCGAAAACCACGGCTTTGGGAGGTCTGGGCAGTCGGGAGGCGGGAATCATGGGCCGGAGGTGGAGGTTTCGTCTGGCCGGGTCAAGCGGATGGGAGTAGGAGGCTGCGGCAAGAGACAATGGGAGTGACGCACATGCGGCGTATCGAGGGCTTCATCGGCGGAAAGGCGGCGAGCGCGACATCGGGCCGCGCTGGCGATGTGTTCAATCCCAACACGGGCGAGGTGCAGGCGCGGGTGGGGCTGGCGGCTGCGGCGGATGTCGATGCCGCCGTTCAGGCGGCGTTGAAAGCCTTGCCTGGCTGGGCGGGCGTCAACCCGCAGCGCCGGGCGCGCGTGATGTTTGCCTTCAAGGGGATGGTCGAGTCGCATATGGACGAACTTGCCCATCTGCTGTCGAGCGAGCACGGCAAGGTGATCGCTGACTCGAAGGGCGACATCCAGCGCGGCCTCGAAGTCATCGAGTTCGCGTGCGGCATACCGCATGCGCTGAAAGGCGAGTACACGGAAGGCGCGGGACCCGGCATCGACGTGTATTCGATGCGTCAGCCGCTGGGCGTCGTCGCGGGCATCACGCCCTTCAACT
>CAZTMG010000010.1:5603-5964 GCA_964614815.1 uncultured Rhizobium sp.
CGTCGCCATCGCGGCAGGCAATACGTTCGTGCTGAAACCGAGCGAGCGGGACCCGAGCGTGCCCGTGCGGCTGGCCGAACTGTTCATGGAGGCGGGCGCGGCGGCCGGCCTTGACGTTACGGGCGTGCTCAATGTCGTGCAGGGGGACAAGGTTGCGGTCGATGCGATCCTCGATCATCCGGAGATCAAGGCCGTGTCCTTTGTCGGCTCGTCCGACATCGCGCACTACATCTACCAACGCGGCGCCGCGGCGGGCAAACGCGTGCAGGCGATGGGCGGGGCGAAGAACCACGGCATCGTGCTGCCGGACGCGGACATGGATCAGGTGGTGAAGGACCTGGCCGGGGCGGCCTTCGGTTCG
>CAZTMG010000010.1:5998-6257 GCA_964614815.1 uncultured Rhizobium sp.
CGGTCGTCGTTCCCGTGGGCAAGAAGACGGCGGACGCGTTGCGCGAACGGATGATCGCCGAGATCGGCACGCTGAAGGTCGGCATCTCCACCGATCCCGGCGCGCATTATGGCCCGGTGGTCACCGCCGCCCACCGCGACAGGATCGCGGGCCATATCCAGACCGGCGTGGACGAAGGCGCAGAGCTTGTGGTCGACGGACGCGGTTTCAGGCTGCAGGGGTACGAGAACGGCTTCTTCATCGGGCCGTCCCTCTTCGA
>CAZTMG010000010.1:6364-7624 GCA_964614815.1 uncultured Rhizobium sp.
CACCAGTACGGCAATGGCGTCGCCATCTTCACGCGCAACGGCCGCGCCGCGCGCGAGTTCGCATCAAGGGTCAATGTCGGCATGGTGGGCGTCAACGTGCCGATCCCGGTGCCGGTCGCCTATCACACCTTCGGCGGCTGGAAGCGTTCGGCCTTCGGCGACACCAACCAGCATGGCATGGAAGGCGTGAAGTTCTGGACCAAGGTGAAGACCGTGACGGCCCGCTGGCCCGAAGGCGATGTGGGGGATTCGAGCTTCGTCATCCCGACGATGCGGTGATCCCGACCCGCGCAGCGCCGTGCTGTTCGCCAAGGCCTTGACGCCGCCCTGGTCTGGGCCTTCGCCCGGGCCCTGGCGGCGGACGGCGGATCTTCCCCAGGGGCAGAGCTTTGAGGCTCCGCCGCCTCAGGTTATCGTCAGCGGACCCCCGGAGGCCGCGATGACCGCCCTTGCCCAACCCGTGTCTCCACCCCGGTGGACGGAAGCTGCGCTGAAATGGGCCGGCGTCGCGCTGGCGGGCGTGGTGTGGGTGTCGTCCGCGATCTTCGGGGCGTACATTCTCGCCTTCTATGGCGGGGCCATTCCGGCGGGCACGATGGAGCAGTGGAACGCCACCCTGCCAAAGCTCTATGAGGCGCACACCCCTGTCGCATCCTTCGGCATGGGACTGCACTTCCTTGCCGGGGCGACATTGCTTCTGCTCGGCCCCATCCAGCTGGTCGGGGCGGTGCGCAGGAAGGCGCCGGCCGTGCACCACTGGATCGGACGGCTCTATGCGCTGGCGGCGTTCGCGGCAGGCGTCGGCGGGCTCACCTTCATCGCGCTCAAGGGGACAGTCGGCGGCCTTATGATGGATGTCGCCTTCGCCGCCTATGGCGCGCTGATGGTGCTGGCGGCGGTGGAGACGGTGCGGCACGCGATGGCGCGCAATATCGACGTGCACCGCGCCTGGGCGACAAGGCTTTTCGCGCTGGCCATCGGCTCCTGGCTCTATCGCATGGGGTATGGCCTGTTCTTCGCTGTCGGCGGGCGCGACAATCCCGGCCATACGGCGGCCTTCGACGGCTGGTACGACCAGATCATGAACTGGGCGTTCTTCGTGCCGCCGCTGATCGTCGCGGAAATGTTCATCCGGGCGCGGCGCAGCGGCGCCTCCACGGCGGGGCGTGTTGGCGCGACCGTGACGCTCGGCCTCGGCGCGCTTTTCGTCGCCTACGCCACCTTTTTCTTCACCGCCTTCGGCTGGGGCCCGGCGATCCT
>CAZTMG010000010.1:7634-26409 GCA_964614815.1 uncultured Rhizobium sp.
GATGGTCTTCAGCAGCGAATGCTCGATCCTGATGCGGTTCGGCGTCGCGGCCTAGCCGCGCCCCTCGCTTGCCAGCATGGGGCGAGCAGCGTTCGCGAGCCACTTCCCCGATGCTGCGCGCGGGGGCAGAAAGACACAGCTGACGTCCGGAGAATTCATGATGACCCGTATTGCCTTCATCGGCCTTGGAAACATGGGCGGCGGCATGGCCGCGCGGCAGGTGGTCGGGGGGCGCGAGGTGGCGGCATTCGACCTCAGCCCGGCGGCGATGGCGAAGGCTGTCGGGGCGGGGGCGAAGGCTGCGGCCTCGGCGGCCGAAGCGGTCAGGCAGGCCGAAGTCGTCATCACCATGCTGCCCGCCGGGCCCCACGTGCGAAAGGTCTTTGCCGAAGATATCCTGCCCAACGCCCCCAGGTCGGCGCTGCTGATCGACTGTTCCACCATCGACGTGGACACGGCGCGCACCGTCGCGTCACAGGCCAGGGCCGCGGGCTTCCGGTTTGCCGACGCGCCTGTCTCCGGCGGGACGGCGGCGGCGGATGCGGGCACGCTGGCCTTCATGGTGGGCTGTGACGAGGCGGATTTCACGGATGTGGAGGAAGCCCTGAAACCGATGGCGCGCGTGGTGATCCGCGCGGGCGATCATGGCGCGGGCCAGGCGGCGAAGATCTGCAACAACATGCTGCTTGGCGTCTCGATGATCGGCACATGCGAGGCGTTCGCGCTGGCCGAGAAGCTGGGGCTCGCGCCCGACCGCTTCTTCGAGATCGCCTCCAAGTCATCGGGGCAGTGCTGGTCGCTGACGAGCTATTCGCCATGGCCGGGCGTCGGGCCACAGACGCCGTCCGACCGCAACTACGAAGGCGGGTTCGCCGCAGCGATGATGTTGAAGGACCTGAAGCTGGCGCAGGAAGCCGCCGCGCGCGCGGGCGCGGCAACGCCGATGGGAAATCAGGCCGAGGCGATCTATGCGCTGTTCGACCGGCTGGGCTTCGGCGGCAAGGACTTCTCCGGCATCCTGCAGCTGCTGCGCGGGAAGCCGGACTCCCTGCGAGGCTAGGCGCCCGATCCGGGGAACTGGTTAATTTCGATCCGACTTCTGTTAACTATCCGGGAACGTGCATCCGGCACAGTCGGTCGGCCGGCATTGGGGTCGGCGCGAACTGGATATCCTTCTATGACATCGCAGGCAGAACTTTCAGAGCGGCTGGGGTTCATGCGGCTGGATGAAGAGGCGACGCAGGCGTTGCGGGAGATCGCTCCCCTCGTGATGAAGGCCTTGCCCGGCATCCTCGATGAATTCTACGTGCATATCCGCAAATGGCCGCAGGTCGCGCGGCTGTTCGGCGGCGATACGATGATGACGTCGGCGGCCCGGAGACAGGCGGACCACTGGGCCATCATCCTGCGTGGCGACTTTACCAGCGATTATGTGAATTCGGTGCGGCGCATCGGACAGACGCACGCCCGGATCGGGCTGGAGCCGCGCTGGTATATCGCCGGCTACAACTTCATCACCGAGCGCGTGCTCGCGCTTATCGCAAGCCATTGCCTTGGCGAGGCGCTCGCCAGGGGATCGAGATTCGCTTCGGACAGGGCGAAGATCCAGGCGGACGCCCGCGCGAGAACGCAACGCTACGCCGGCGCATTCATGCGCGCGGCCATGCTGGACATGGATTTCGCGATCTCCATCTACCTGGAGGAAAGCGAGGCCGCCAAGCAGAAGGCGGTCCGCGACATCGCCGCAGCGTTTGAAGCCTCGGTCGGCGGGATCGTGACCACGGTGGCTGCGGCGGCGACCCAGCTGGAGCAAACGGCGCGCTCCATGTCGGCCATCGCGGAGGCCACCAGCAGCAAGGCGGTCGTCGTGTCGGCCGCCGCGGAACAGGCGACAACAAGCGTCTCCACGGTGGCCAGCTCCACCGAGGAACTGAATCGCGCGGTGGCGGAGATATCGACCCAGGTCAACCAGGCCTCGAAGATCGCCGCCGAAGCCGTGGTGAAGGCGCGCAACACAAGCGAGACGATGGCCCAGCTTTCGCAGGCGGCCGACAAGATCGGACAGGTCATCTCCCTGATCTCGGACATAGCCGGACAGACCAACCTGCTGGCGCTCAACGCCACCATCGAGAGCGCGCGGGCCGGAGAGGCCGGCCGCGGCTTTGCCGTGGTCGCGGCGGAAGTGAAGGCGCTGGCGGGCCAGACCGCAAAGGCGACGGAGG
The DNA here is from genome assembly GCA_964614815.1 of uncultured Rhizobium sp. Lineage (GTDB taxonomy): Bacteria > Pseudomonadota > Alphaproteobacteria > Caulobacterales > Hyphomonadaceae > UBA7672. The sequence continues at coordinate 9,857 of CAZTMG010000010.1, forward strand.
AGATCGCCCAGCAGATCGCCGCCATGCAGGACATCAGCCGCCAGTCTGTCGCGGCGATCTCCGAGATCCAGGCGACGATCAACGCGATCGACAGCGTTTCGACAGCGATCAGCGCCGCGGTGGAGGAGCAGTCCGCCACGACCCGCGAGATCTCGCGCAGCACGGGCGAGGCCGCCATCGGCACGAAGGACGTGACACGGCATATTTCCGATGTGCAAAGGGAGGCGTCCGAGACGGGCGAGGCGGCCGCCCAGGTGGTCGGCGCCTCGGGCGAGCTGGGCCGGCAGGCCGAGCAGCTGCGGAAGCAGGTGGACAGTTTCCTGGCAACCCTGCGCGCCGCCTGATCCGGCTTCCCGATCTGACCCGACAAAGGAAGGGCCCCCGCGAGGACGCAGGGGCCCTTTCGCTTTTCTGCAATCACCCTGACCCGTTTTCAGGCGGCGATGCGCTTACCAGAACGGGTAAAGCCAAGTTCGCCGCGGCCTGCCCGGGCCTTCCGTCCGCGCATCCCGGCGTCTTCGGGCTCAAGGAAAAACCCGTGCGAAGTCAAAGGCCGGGTTCGTGTGGGCGCGCCCGGAGCAATGGCTCAAGGGTTGCGCACATGGGGACGGGCCGTGCGGTCCGGCGGGGCCGGCCCCGCCGGACCGCCGGTTTGAAGGACAGGCGTGGGTCTAGACGGGGAGTTGCACAATGCCGAATGAACCGCCGCCGCTGCTGGAGGGGGCTCCAGGGGCGCGCGCCGTCGAAACGCCGGACTGGCTGGTCTACATGATGTGGGCGGCCGTGGCGTTCGCCGCCCTCTGGATGATCTCCACGATCTTCATCCACCTGCGGCGCCGGGCGACCAACCTCACCTCGGCCCAGCAGGCCAGCGTGAAGAAGGACGCGACGCCCGACTTCCTGAAGGTCGACCAGAAGGCGCGCGAGGCCGCCATGCAGCGGGGCGCAGCCTATGAGGCCGAACTGACGGCGCGCGAGAAGGCGGAAGCCGAGGCGCGGAAACCCACGAAGAAAGAGCCGGTCGGCCTGCTGAAGACGATTTCCGGCGTCGCCGCCTTCCTGTTCTCGCTGTTCACGCTTCTCGGGTCGGTGCTTGGTACGTTTCGCACGCTGGACCAGGCGGGCGTGCAATTGAGCAAGTTCGACCAGGTGGGCGCCATCATCACGCAGCATCCGATCCCGACCGTGATCTGCATCTTCGTGATCGGGTACACGCTCTTCATCTGGGTGTCCCAGAAGAAGTGGACAGAGCCGCCGAAGATCTGACGCCGCAACGCCGAAACCGCCCATCCTCCTTCCGGAGACGCCACGATGAAAACCGAGCAACTGTATGTCAGCGATCCGCGCCTGCTGGCCGAGTTCGTCTCGCCCTCGGAGCTCAAGACCTTCTTCGAGAAGCGTTTCGAGGTTCCGCCGGACCATCTCGGCCTGCTGATGCGAAACGGCCAGTTCGTCCAGGCCTACAAGGGCGCGCATTTCTCGGTGGGCGGGCTGTTCCACCAGATCAAGGGGATCATCGGCGGGTCGACATCCATCAGCATCCTGCTGGCGGATCTCAAGACGTTCCAGAGCATGTTCGATGTCACGGCATGGACGAAGGACAAGGTCGAGGTGCTGGGCCGCGTCGTGCTGGACCTGCAGATCGATCCGGAAAAGCCGCAGAACATCATCGGCCTGATGGAGCAGCGCCGCTCGCTGTCCAAGGACGACGCTGCGGCGAGGCTGCGCGGACATGCCTGGGAGCGTGTGTTCGAGGCGGCGGTGGGGCGCGTCAACGCCAACGAAGTGCGCGGCAACAAGGGGCTGCAGGATCTGATCCAGGCCGACCTGATGAAGGAGTGCGAACGGATTGCGGGCGATCTCGGCCTGATGGTCCGGGCTGCATCGGTGAACTGGGCGGTGAACGAGGTCGAGAAGCAGGAAGCGGCGCGGGCCGCCGCCGAACGCGAGACGGCGCGTCTGGAGTTCCAGTTCGAGACGCTGAAACGCGACCTGGAGCGCGAGCATGAAGGCACGCTGATCCGCATCGGCAACAAGCAGGAGCTGGACACGCTGGGGATCAAGAACGAGGAGGACCTGCGGCGCCTTGTCCTGGACAATGAGATTCAGTTCGCCGACGCGCGCGAGACCGGGGTGCGCATCGCCGAGATGAAAGCCCTGGCGCACGAGATAAACCTTCTGAAGACCGAGCGGCTGGCCAAGTTCGAGGGCGAGCTGCAGACGGCGACGCACGATGGCGTGGACCTCAAGCTGATTCACGAGCGCAAGCGGCAGCTGGAGCGCAATACCGAGCAGCTGGATCGCGAGCATGGCCTGAAGCTCCGGGCGCTGGAGAGGGAATATGAGCGCGAGTCGCGCGTGCTCGACCGTCAGGAACAACGCGCCAACCGGCTCGACGACCGCGAGGATCTGAAGGTCCAGCGCGCGGAGGACCGTGATTTCGGCCTGGAAACGCGCGAGAAGGAGCTGCATACCCGCAGCAAGGAACGAGACTTCAATCTCGAGACGCGTACGCGGGAGCTCAGCGTTCTCGAGAAGGAAGAATATTCCCGGATGGAGCGGCAGCGCGAAGCCGACAAGGTCGCGCTCGAAAAGCTGAAGGGACTGGCCGGTCTTGAGGCCGAGCAGGAGCGCGCGCGTCTGGAGCGCCGCATCAAGGAAGCCGACGCCATCCATAGTCGCGACATGGATGTACGCAAACTGGAGGCCAATCGCGAAGCCGAGAGGCTGATCCTGGGGGCCAAGATGACGCCGGAGCAGATCCTCGCCGTGAACGCGGGTTTGAGCCCCGCCGTGGCGAGGATTCTGGAGGAGCAGGCAAAGGCGCAGGCCGCCGACAAGACCGCGCAGATGGACCTGATGCGCCAGATGGTCGAGCAGGCCAACCGGCAGGCCGTGCGCACGGAGGAACAGGCGCGGGCGATGTTCCAGTCGGGGATGCAGGGCGCGGTCGGCGTGGCTCATGGCGCAGGCGGCAAGGGCGCGGCGACGCCCGGCGCGGCCCCCGGGGATGCAACGGTCGAGTGCCCCAAATGCACGCGCGTCAACCCGGCCAAGGCGAAGTTCTGTGACGGCTGCGGCGAGCAGCTCCGCCGCTAGGGAGGCAAGCGATGGCCTTGCCTGGCGGAAGCGGCGGCGGAGTATCGGCCTGCTGTTACCAGCATGCGGTGCGCGAGGGCGCCGTGTTCTGCGGCGAATGCGGCAAGCCGCTCCTGCGCTGCATGGCCTTCCAGGAATGCGGCGGGCTGGTGAGGGATGATGGCTGCTGTTCCGTCTGCGTGCGGCCGCAGCTGTTCCTCGACAAGGATGCGGTCATGGAGGTGAAGACAGGCGGCGTGCTGGTGCTGCCGCTGGTCTTCTACAACGCATCCACGATAGCGCGTCCGCTGTTCATAACGGACGTGTGGGTGCGCGAAGGGGAAGGCGCCCGGCGGCGGATTGAGCTGCCGTGGAAGCGGCTCGATGCGAACGGCTCGAACCGGCTGAACGTGCAGACCGGCGCGCTGGAGCGGCAGGGGCGGCACGGCATCGAGATCACGTTCGCTGCGGCGACCAATTATTTCATGCGCGAGGAGCGGTTTGCGTTCACCTCGATGTTGAATCTGGAGGTCGAACAGGGCGGCAGTCTCGTCATCAACCAGACGATCAACACGTCCGGTCAGGGCATGGGAAGCGATACGGTCTATGCCCCGATCCGGCTGGAAACGGGCGGAGACAACGGCCGCAAGCCACAAGGCGGCAAGGCGGCCGAGCTTGCCCTGCAGCGCGCAGATGCATTCGAGGCGGCGCAGGGCGTTCGCGGCTATGCGGACGGGCCGCTGAAGGGGTCGGTGGTCAGTCGCGGGGCGCGGATTGTCTGGAAGGGCTTCGGGGCCAGCGCGCCCGCGCCGGGCCCGATCACGACATTGGACAGCATGCTTGCGCTTGGGCGCGGCAAGACGCTGGCGCAGGGCGGGGAGAACCATGTCCAGCTGCTGGCGACGGATGCGAAGGGCGCCGTCGATGAACATCTCAGCCAGGCGATCTCGCGCCGGCATCTGGAGTTGTTCATCCAGGGCGGCAAGCTGTGCGCGCGAGTTACGGGGTCGGCCGGCGTGCTGATCGGAGAGCACAGGTATGGCGCAGACGACGCCCTTGCCGTGATCGGTCATGGCGATGTCGTGCATGTCCTGCCGAAATTTCCGGATGCGCTGGGATTGCAGGTGCGCATGCGCGCCGCGCATGGCCAGATCGACGAGATCACCATAACGCGCGCGCCGGCCATTCCCGAGGGAGCCCAGCCATGACATGTCCAAAATGCGGCAGCCCGGTTGCGGCGGACGCGCGGTTCTGCGGCGAATGCGGCCAGTCGCTGAAAGAGGCTGCAGCCTCGGCCCCGGCAGGTCCGGACCTGTCCGGCCTGCACACCATCGACAGCATGGAGACCCGGTCGCCGCGACCCGACTCGACGCGGGTTCTGGCGCCCGGAGATGTCTTCGCAGGCCGATACGAGGTGCTGCAGGTCGTCGGCGAGGGCGGCATGGGCGTCGTCTATCGCGCGATGGACAGGCTGACGTCGAAGGAGATCGCCCTGAAGCTGATCCGCGCTGACCGGCTGGCCGGGCAGGATGCCGTTCAGCGCCTGATCCGCGAAGGCGTCACCTCGCGCGATATCCGCCATCCCAATGTCGTGGCGGTCTATGATGTGGGCGAAGCGGACGGCCAACCCTACATGTCGATGGAATTCCTGCAGGGGCAGAGCCTTCGCGCATGGACGCGCAAGCGGCTGCAGACATCTGCGGACTGCTCGATGCTGACGGCGGCGAACATCGTCGCACAGATTCTCGCGGGCCTGGACGCCGCCCACAGGGCGTCGTTCACCGCGATCTCAAGCCCGAGAACGTGATGCTGATCGGCGAGCCCGGGGATGCCGGCGTTTCCCTGAAGATCCTCGATTTCGGCGTTGCGCGGGCGGCGGGTTCCGGCGACACCGGCTCCACCAGTCTCGGCACGCGCGGCTACATGGCGCCGGAGCAGATCACCGCGCCGGATGCTGCGCAGCCGGCCGCCGATCTCTACTCGCTCTCCGTCATGTTCTACGAGCTTCTGGTCGGCGTTCTTCCGCAGGGCCACTGGCAGCCGCCGAGCGGCGGACGCAGCGACGTGCCGCCGGCGATCGGCAAGCTGATCGAAAGGGGCCTCGCCAACAACCCGCGCGTACGTCCGCAAAGCGTGGCCGAGTATGGCAAGGCTCTGGCCGAGGCGATGAATGCGGTGCAGACGGGCGCGACGTTCGCGCCCTGGCTGGACAAGCTGCAGACCACCGACTTCAAGCCGCCGACCGGTCAACAGCCGCAGGCCGTGAAGCCGCAGGGACCAGGACCGCAGACGTCGCCGCAGCCTTCGGGTCATTTCGGCGGCAAGGGCGGCGGTCAGTTGTGGCGACTGATCGTGGCCGGTTTCACGAGGAACTATGCGAACGGCAAGGGCCGCGCCTCGCGGATGGAATACTGGTCGATCCTGATCGCCGTCATGATCCTCGCGGTCATCGGCTATTCGATCGACTATGAGAGCTTGTCCGCGGGCGTCGCCAGCGGCGCCATCTATGTCAGCAATCCCTACGCATCGGGCGAGGCGATCGTCAGCGAGCTGATGTCGAGCGGACAATGGTTCCCTGCCGGAACGGTTCTGGCGCTCGCCGTCGGCCTGGCGCCGGCGATCGCCGTTACCAGCCGGCGGCTGCACGACATGGGCTATAGCGGCTGGCTGGCGCTCGTCACGCTGATCCCGAGCATCGGGCAGATAGCGTCGATCATCATTGGCATTCCGGCTGGCAAGCCGGAAGCGAATGCTTACGGGCCCAACCCGCTCGGCGTAGCAGCATAGGATCGGATTCGGTCAACGGAGGCAGGGAATGTCCTTGGGAAGGAAGGCGGGGTTCGAGGATCGCGGCTTCGGCGCGCTGCGCGGCGCGGGGAATATCGTCGCCCCGCGGCTGGAGTTCAAGGCGGCCGGGCGTTCGACACGGGCGGACCTGCGCCAGTGGACCGCGCCGATCAAGGACCAGGGCAAGCTGGGTTCGTGCAATGCATGCGCCGTGGCCAGCGCGCTCGAATTCCTGATGGTGAAGCAGCAGCAGCCTCTGCGCACGCTGGCGCCGTTGTACGTCTATTACTTCGGGCGGCGGATGGCGGGCACGGAGAACGAAGACGCCGGCCTGATGTGTCACCACGCCACCGCGGCGGTGATGGCCTACGGCGCATGCGAGGAACACTTGTGGCCGTATCGCATCGAGAAATTCAAGGACATGCCCTCCAACGAGGCGCAGCAGAATGCTGGCCGGTTCGACGCCGTCCAGTATGCGCGCCTGTCGACCGGGGACGAGGCGAAGGCGTCGCTGGATTCGGGCATACCGGTGCTGTTCGGCCTCGATATCCCGAAGCAGTACTACTACGCCCTCGACGACCGGGCGCGCATGCCGAAGCTGGGGACGTTCGATCACATGCCCATGACCGGCCACACCATGCTGATCGTCGGCTATGACGATGAGGACCGCACCTGGCTGGCGCAGAACAGCTGGGGCGCCGATTTCGGCGAGCGGGGCTTCCTGCGTATCCCGTACGATCTGGCCGCGCGCTACACGTGGAATGATGAGCTGTGGGCGATCGGCGCGCTGGAACGCGTGGAGCGTGCGCGCCTTCGGGGCCCAAGCGTGCAGCAGGCCGTGGCCGACGTCCAGCAGAACGGCCCGTCGCAGATGAGGGAAGCGCTCGCGAAGCTGGGCAAGGAAATCGCGCGCGATCTGGACAAGCGCGTGGGCGACGCGCGGCTATCGATTCGCGAGCGCCTGCAGGCGCAGGAGCGCGACCTGGAGGCGAAACGCAAGCGCGACAGGGGGCAATAGCCGCGTCGCCGCCCGGTTAAATGTGCTTGTACAAAATATCACAATGGTTTCACCCGAGCCTTTCAGCGTTAACCTGCCGTTCACGGCTCTATGGTTTCATGAACCCTGAGCGACGGGCTCCCTGCTTCTCCTGCCGAAGCCCGCCGCACCCGGTGAGCGCTGCGACGTCCCCCCTCCAGCGCGCTCGCCCCGCAAAGGCCGCGCCTGTTCCCCCGCAGGCGCGGCCATCGCGTTTCTGGGGCTCAGCGCTTCGGACGCAGATATTGCCAGGCCGTCCAGGCGGAGAGCGCGGCGGCGGCGATGAGCGCGGCGAGCCACGCCCACTCGAACGCCTGCGCATAGAAAGGCGCAAGCAAGTATCCCGGATTGTCGATGCTGTACTGGACCTGCAGGTGGGCGCCGATGGCGGAAACCACAAGCAGCGAACAGACGACGACGAATTCCAGCGCCGTCTTGATCTTGGCGAGTGAGGAGACACGCGCGCCTTCGCCATCCGGCGACGTGAGGCGGATGAGCGTCAGGGCGATGTCGCGCAGGACGATCACCCCCGTGGCGACGGCCGCGACAGGCCAGAGCGCATAGCCGCCTCGCCACATGGCGATTGCAATGGCGATCAGCGGCAGACCGACGAGCGCCTTGTCGGCAATCGGGTCGATGATGCGTCCGAATCTCGAGTGGGCGCTGAAGGCGCGCGCGGCCATGCCGTCGAAGAGGTCCGTCAGGGCCGCAACGGCAAAGAGCGCGGCGGCCATCGTCAGGTTGAAGGCGATGGCCTTCAGGTATTGCGTGAAGTCGGACGCGGCCGGCTCGTGGAAAGGCCCTGGCGCCATCGGCGGGTCGCCCGGGGCGATGGCGCCCATCCAGAAGAACAACACGATTACCGGCGCGAGCACGAGGCGCAGGAGCGTCAGCGCGTTGGGCAGATGCTTGAGCAAGGAAAACCTCCGGCGGGCCCGCCCATGCTTAACGGCAATTCCCCCGAAAGGGCAGCGCGGCGTGTGGCCGATCCACCCTTGCGTCATGTTACAGTATACCATATCGTTATACTGTAACAATTTGGGAGTGACTGATGCGGTTTGCAGCAAAGCTGGCGCTGGGCGTGGCCGCGGCGACCATGGCGGCCCCGGCGCTGGCCCAGGAAAATCCCCCAGCCGCCACTGCCTTGCAGAAGGATGGCGGCGATGTCGTCGTCATCACCGGCATCGGCCCGGCGCGTACAGCCGACGAACTGATCGCATCGACCACAGTGCTGGATGACACTGCCATCATCGAGCGGCTGGGGGGCGGGCTGGGCGACACGCTGGCCGGCGTCCCGGGCGTGTCGTCGACCGCTTTCGGTCCCGGGGCGAGCCGGCCTGTCATACGTGGCCTTGGGGCCGAACGCGTGCAAGTCCTGATCAACGGCATCGGCGTCATTGATGCGTCGTCGGCGAGCCCCGACCATGCCGTGACCGGCGATCCGCTCGGCGCGGAGCGGATCGAGATCCTGCGCGGACCCGCCACCCTGGCCTATGGCGGCGGGGCTGCGGGCGGCGTGGTCAATGTGATCGATGGACTGATCGTGGAGGAGCTGCCGGACGCGCCGTTCAGCGCGACCGGCTATGCCGGCCATACGAGCGTCGACGATGGCAATACGCTTGCGGCGCGCGGCGTGGGAACAGCAGGCGATGTCGTCGGCGTGCTCAGCTGGACCCGGCGTGAGGGGAGCGACCTGAAGATTCCGGGCCTTGCGGAATCGGCCGCGCTGCGGGCGCAGGAGGAAGCCGGCGGCGAGGCGCACGAGCAGGTCAGCGGGACGCTGGAGAATTCTGGCGTCGAGTCGCAGGCGTTCAGCGGGGGCCTGTCTTTCGTGGGTGATAGCGGTTTCATAGGCGTCGCCGTTCGCCGGCTGGAGAACAAGTATGGCGTGGTCGGCGGGCATGCGCACGAGGAAGAGCCTGCGCCCGCAGGCCTGGGGCCGCTGGCGATGGGCGTTGCGGCGGTGGGGGAGACGCCGGAAGCGCCGTTCATCGACATGGCGCAGACGCGCTACGACGTGCGTGGCGGCTGGCGCTTCCGGGATGGCTTTCTCGATCGCGTGACCGGCTCGCTCTCGCTGGTCGATTATGAACACACCGAGTTCGAGGGACCCGGCGAGCCGGGAACGCGCTTCACCAATGAGGGCCATGAAGGGCGGCTGGAAGCGCAGCATGTGAACCTGGGCGGCTGGGTCGGTTCGATCGGGGTTCAGACGTCCAGGCGCGACTTCCGGGCCGTGGGCGACGAGGCGTTCGTGACGCCGACCGTGACCGACCAGCACGGCGTATTCGTGTTCGAGACGTATGAAATAGGCGACTGGGGGATCGAAGGCGGCCTGCGCTATGACCGGGTGATGGTCGACAACGCCATAAATGGCAAGGAGACCTTCGACACGGTGAACGCCTCCTTCGGCGTGCACGGACATGTGACGGAGAATCTGTTCCTCGGGGCGACGGTCAGCAGGACGGAGCGCGCGCCGAACGATGTGGAGCTGTTCGCGGACGGCCCGCACCTCGCGACGCAGCAGTACGAAATCGGGAACCCACAGCTGGGCACGGAACGCGGCGTGAGCCTTGAAGGGAGCGCGCGGTGGGAGGCCGGACCGCTGGCGATCGGAGGAAGTCTCTATCGCTTCGCCTTCGAGGACTTCATCTATCTGTCGCCGACAGGGGCGGAGCTGGACGGGCTGCCCGTGTTCGCAACGCTGCAGGGCGATGCCACCTTCACCGGCGGCGAGATCACGGCGTCCTACGCTATCGGCGAGGCGTTCGGTGCGAACTGGACAATCGATGGCGCGGCGGACGCGGTGCGCGCGAAACTCGATGATGGCGGCGACCTGCCACGCATTCCGCCGCTGTCGGCGATGGCGGGCGTCGAGGCCGATGCGGGTTTCGTGAAGGCGCGACTGGAGGTCCGCTGGGCGGACAGGCAGGACAGGGTGGCGGACTTCGAACTGCCGACCGATGGCTGGACGGCGGTGGACCTGCGGACGACCTGGCGGCTCTCGCCGGGAGTGGAGCTGATTGTCGACGGCGCGAACCTTACGGATGAGGAGATCCGCTATCACGCCTCGCCGCTGAAGGACCTTGCGCCGATGGCGGGGCGGGGCTTGAGGATCGGGCTGAAGGCCGGGTTCTGAGGACGTACCCGCGCGATCCCGCCGGCCGCCCGAGGCATCGCCCCCTGGAGCGGGATCGCCTCTCCCGTCATGCGCGCGTCTCGAAGGATGTGGTCAGCGCGCGTGTCCGCGACCGGACCTGTGTGCTCGGACCGCTGCAAGCGCCTGGACTCCTTGGGGGCGCGCCCCGGCCCCTCGTCCGGATTCACGCAGGTCCAGGGCAGGGTCCAGGGACTCAGCCCACGTCAGCGTTTTCGCCCTCGCCGCCAACCGCGTCATCGGCGCCGAGCGTGAACACACGCGCGCGCGCGCCGTCCGGCGAGAGTTCGTAGCGGTAGGGACGGCTCCACGGGTCGGCCGGGAGCTTGCCGTCCTCGACATAGGGGCCGCGCCAGGTCGTGGCGCCGGCGGGGGCCTTCACCAGCGCCTCAAGCCCTTCCGCGGTTGAGGGATAACGGCCCATGTCCACGAGATAGAGGCTCAGGGCCGATTTGAGGTGGCCGATCTGGACCTCGGCGGACTGGGATCGCGCCCGCCCGAGATAGCCAATCACCTGCGGCGCGACGAGACCCACGATGAGGGCCAGAATCACGAGAGCGACCAGAAGCTCCATGAGGGAGAAACCCCGGTCTCGCCTGGAGGTCTTGCGCGTCATGTCAGGCTCCCCGAGAGATGAGGGCAGCATGCAAGTTGCATGCGCGTCTCCGTTCGGCGAAATCTCCGCCAGTTGAAAGGACAGGTAAAGACATGCCGTCCGGCGCGGAGATGTTTACCGTCAACCTCTACGCCGCGCTCGCCTCGCCCTTCATCGGTTCGGCCATCGCCGCCGGCGCGGCCCGCTTCGCTGCTGGAGCTCCATGGGGCTTCACGCCATCGGCCTGTCCCGCGTGCGGCCGCAGGCTGCGGCTGGCGGAACTCGTTCCGGTCGTCAGCTGGCTGGCGCAGCGCGGCCGCTGTCGCGGCTGCCGCGCGGCGATCGCTGGCGATTACCCGTTGACCGAACTTGGCGCAGTCGCCGTTGCAGTGTGGGCCTGGCTGGCCATGCCGGCGCAGCTGGTCGTGGCGACCTGCGTGTTCGGCTGGCTGCTGCTGGCGCTGACGGCGATCGATATCCGGGTGCGCCGGCTGCCGGATCTGCTCACCGCGGCGCTGGCCCTTGCTGGCCTTGCGACGGCGGCGCTGGCAAACCCGAACAGGTTGCCCGAGCACGTGCTTGGCGCGGCGGCCGGATACCTGGCCTTCGTGGCGATCGAGCTGCTGTACAGGCGCTTGCGCCATCGCGACGGGCTTGGACGGGGCGACGCGAAGATGCTGGGCGGGATCGGCGCCTGGATCGGCCCGGCCGGGCTTCCAACCTGCGTTCTTGTCGCAGCCCTGGCGGCGATCGTTTCCGTCCTGACCCTGGCCGCGCTCAGGGGACGGCGGGTCGGGGCCGACAGTTCCGTCGCGTTTGGTCCATTCCTTGCATTGGGGGGCTGGGCGGTCTGGCTTTATGGGCCGCTAACATTCTGAAATTGCGGAGCAATCTCGCTGACTTTTGCGTGAACGTCATTTCCTTGCCGCGATCATGGCGACGTCGGGGAAGATCGCAGGGTCAAATCTTTGCAACTGCAAGGGGAATACTCGCGAAACCAGCGTCGTATGCGTGATTACTTTCTGTTGACAGGTTCCCGCAAGGTGAGAGTGTTACCAAAGGGTTAGGGGCGACGGGTTGGTCCGGGGCAAGGTGTTAAAAACCTGTGGATCGACCGTGAATCGTCGTCCCGTGCACGAACGGGGCTGGCTGGGTCATGGATAGGCGGGAATTCATCGGATATGGCAGCGCTGCGGCGCTGACCGCGGCGTTCATCAAGGCGCAGGCGGAACAACAGGCTGAGGCCCAGACCGCCACGAACTTCGAACTCCACATGGAAGAGATCTATGAGGAGCTGATCGACGGCGAGGTCGTGTTCGCGCTGGCCTACCGCGACCCTGTCACGCGCGCCCTGCGTCCGCCCCTGAGGATGCGCCAGGGCGAGGCCGTAACGATCAAGCTGGTGAACAAGACGCGGCGGCCGCGCCGCTTCGCGATGACAAGCAAGCCAGACGACAAATTCCCGATCATTCCCGCCGGGCAATCGGCGACGATCTCGTTTACGGCCCCGGCGGCGGGGACGTACATCTATCATGAAGTCAGCGAAGGCGCGGCAGGCCGCGTGCTCGGCTTGCATGGCGTGATGGTCGTCACGCATTGGCGCAACACGACGCCTGCAGGCTCCGCCACCCCCTACAACAGCGGCGCGCTCACGCCGGAAATCGCCGCACTGTTCGACGCGTTCGGCGCGCATTACGACTTTCCGGGCAACAAGTGGGATCCGTCGCGCGACATGATCTGGCTGATGTCGCAGATCGATCCGCTGATCAACCAGGCGGCCGAGCGCAACGTTCCCATCGACCTCAGCCTGCCGATCTATCAATTCCGCCCCCGCTATTTCACGCTGAACGGCCTGAGCGGCTATGACGCCGCGCATGACGCGAACACGGTCCCGCGCGGCTATGTCGGCGAGCCGATGCTGATCCGCACGGCGAACGCCGGCCTCGCAACCCACGCCCCCCACATCCATGGCAACCACGTGCTGCTGCTGAGCGAGTCCGACGCCGCCGGCAAGGTTAAGCTGCGCGACAACGTCCATGAGCTGGACACCTGGCTTCTGCGGCCGCTCGACCGGATCGACATCATCCTTCCGTTCAAGAAGCCCGACGAGATTCCGTACGAGGCGTGGCCGCCGGTGCAGGAAAAGTTCCCGCTGCTGTATCCGATGCATTGCCATTGCGAGATGTCGCAGACCGCCGGGGGCGGGAATTACCCGCAGGGACTTGTGACCCACTGGGATCTGCTGGGCACGCAACGGGTGGTGGCTTGAGATGATTGTTCGTGATCCTGAAGCATTTGAAGCGTTCGGCTGCGATGTCGACCATGTCAGCGGCGAGCGCCCGACCCCCGACCGCGTGCCGCCGGATGTGACCTTCCTGAGCGAAGGGCCCCGCGGCGTGAAGCTGCGGATGCCGGACGGCAAGGAGCTGGAGTTCTGGAACTTCAACGACCCGAACGACTCGGCGTCGCGGAACATCTGGCCGTCGCGCACTCTGCGCGTGAAACAGGGCCAGCTGGTGCACCACAAGCTGGACGCCAAGAAGAACACCCACACCATCCACCATCACGGGATGAACTCTAGCACGATGAATGACGGCGTGGGTCACGTCTCGTTCGAGGTGTCCGGGCGATACACCTACCAGTTCCGTCCGAGCAGCGCGGGCACCTATTTCTACCACTGCCACAAGAACACGCCGCTGCATTTCGAGATGGGCATGTATGGCCTGCTGATCGTCGATCCGCCGGAAGGCAGGGGCAAGCTCTGGCAGAACGGCCCGGCCTATGATGTCGAGGCGTTCTGGGTGGTCGATGATGTCGATCCGCGCTGGCGCACGATCGATCACCAGGGCGGCATCTGCGGGGAAGACGTCGGCCTCGACCGCTTCGAGCCGAAATACTTCCTGATCACCGGCGTGCCGAACAACATGACGGCGCTGTCGAACAAGGTCCGCGTCAACGCCAAGGTGGGTCAGCGGATCCTGATCCGCCTGCTCAACGCGTCCTACTCTGTCGTCCGCATGACGATCCAGGGACTCGATGCAACGATCTACGGCATGGACGGCCGCCACCTGGGCAGCCCCGACTGTCCCTGGTCCCGGCCCATCCTGGTGCCGAGCGGGACGGCGCTCGAAACCATCACGGCCCAGCGCCGCGACATGATCGTGATCCCGAGCGCGCCCGGCCAGTACAGGGTGACGTTCGAATTCCGCGACTGGGTGAGCGGGCAGATCCAGGACGGCGGGCGCGGCGTCGCGCACACCCTCATCAACGTCACCTGAGACGGGCGGGGGCCATGAGGTCGGTTCGCGGAGTCCTTCCTGGGGCCGCCCTGGTCGCAGCCGCCCTGCTGGCGCTGGCGGCCTGCGGCGGAGAGATGTCTCCGGACGCCGCCATGGGCGCCGCCGCGGCGCAGCTTGCTGACGCATCCGGCCCGGCGGGAGGACTTCCGGTCGAGCCGGTCCTGGACGGTCCGGCGACAGACGAAAGCTTCGTGGTCGGCGAGGGTGTGGATGGCCATGGCCTGCACTATGAGGCGCCGCCGCTGGAAACGCTGGGCGGCCAGTTCGACCTGGTGAACGTTGCCGACGGCAAGCTGTTCACCGACGCGGATCTCAAGGGCGGCTGGTCGCTGATCTATCTCGGCTACATGGAATGCCTCGAGGCGTGCCCGATCGCTCTCAAGAGCATGCCCGCCGCCATCAGGGAGATAAATGCCGCCGGAGTTACGGCACGGGCGATCTTCATCGACATCAACGCCCCGCGGCTCGACGACATGACGGGCGCGATGGGTCACGGGGCGGGCGACTCCCATGCGAAGGCTGCGGCGGCGGATCTGGCGGCCGGGGGGCATGGCGATCATGGCGCTGGCGTCACGGGTCCCGAAGTCCGGCGGCGCGCGCTGAAGGAATGGGCCAGGAGCTATGATCCGTCGATCGTGATGCTGGCCGGGTCGCGCAAGCAGATCCTTCAGGCCAAACGGATTTTCCAGACACGCGTCGAGCAGACCATGATGCCGACGAAGGAAGTGATCCATCACCTGAACCATACGACGACCATCTATGTCATGAACCCGGAAGGTCGGGTGACGGGTCTGCTGTATCACTCGGATTCCTCGAAGCAGATGGCGCAGACGGTGCTGGAGCTGGCGCGTCCGGGGTCAGCGCCGACCTGATCCGCCCTGATCCACCTCGACAGCCTCATGCCGCTGCGTGCGGTGCAGGGCAGGAGGATCGCTGGCGTTCAGCGTGTCAGCTCGCTGAGCGAATACCCGACGCCGCGCACGGTCTTCAGCTCGACGGTGGCGTTCGCGCCGGAGAGCAGGGAGCGGAGCCGCGAAATGGCCGTTTCAAGCGCATTCGGACTGACCGCGGAGGAGGAGTCGTACAGCGCGGCTTCAAGATAGGCGCGCGTGCAGACGCGGCCGTGCCGGCGAAGCAGGGCGACGAGCAGTTCGCCTTCGCGGCGCGAAACGGCGAGCGGCGCGTCGTTGATGGACAGTTCGAGCGTGTCGGGCTTCAGCGTGAGATTTCCGAGCCGGATCGGCTCCACCTCGATCGTCCGCGGGCGACGCTGAAGGGCGCGGCATCGGGCGACAAGCTCGGCAAAGGCAAACGGCTTGACCAGGTAATCGTCGGCGCCTGCGTCGAGGCCCGCCACGCGGTCGTCGATTGCGCCTTTCTCCGACATCATCATGACGGGAAGGCTCAGGCCCTCGGCCCTGATCTGTCTGAGGAACTCCAGTCCGTCGCCATCAGGGAGCGTGCGGTCGAGCAGGACCAGCGACAGCTGGGCGTCGAAGACGAGTTCATGGGCCGCCGCCAGCGTCTTGCGCCATTCAACCCGGTAGCGGGCGCTGTAGAGCGCCTGCGCGATCGCCGCGCCCAGGCCATTGTTGTCCTCGACCAGCAGTATCGTCACGCGCCTGAGCCGCAGCCCTCCATCAAGGATAAAATACAACGAAAAGAGTGTTCTATGACGCGGCCGCGGATCATGCGGACAGCCGGCGGGCAAGGAATGCCTTACGCTCCGTAATGTCTGTTCGGCTCCAGAAAGTTCTCGCTTTCTGGTTGAGTGCTCCGCATGCGGAACGCCTCATGAGAGTCCCCCCGGTATTTGCGGAAAATAACATTAACATTGAATGCAACCGCAACAATTCCATCTCGATCCCTGTCTGACTTCGCCTGTCCGGATATATTCAAGATTGTATGCATATCCTGACGAGCGAATTCGGGAGCGTCCGAAGGCGGTGGCAAAAGCCCGCTGAAATGCCTCTGAAGCGCGCCTGAAGACCTCTTCCTACACCGAAAGTGTCGCAAATGTTTCGCAGCCGCACCCATCGGGTCGATGGTGTGGCCCCAAAACCCGCAATTCAGAACAACGGTTAAAATTCATCCTTAAAATCCCTTTCACGGGGAAAGAGCACTTGTGTGCGGATGATCAGGGATGAATAAGATACCTGACGGTGGCCTGATGGAATAAATATCGCATCTGGTCTCAATGGCATTGTCGCCGGGTTTGGTGGGGTTCCAAAAAATGTCTGCTTTGAAGCTTAATTTGGCTGATCTGATTTTCGTTCTGAAACAGATCAAGATCGCGGAAGCGCATGCCGATGGCACGCCTCTCACCGAAATCTGGGTGGACGCGGAGGGGAATGTCGTTCCTCCGGGCACGCCGGGGGCCACGCTGGCGATCCCCTCTCCCATGGCGCCTTTCGGTCTGCGCACCGTCGACGGCACCTACAACAATATCGTTCCCGGCCGGGAAACCTGGGGCGCCGCCGACCAGGGCATGCCGCGCCTGCTGACGCCGAGCTATGTCAACGAGAACGACGATTCCTTCGATGTGAACGGGCCGGCGCCCGGCGGCGTCATCACCAACGGCAATTATGGCGCGCCGGGCAA